>RFGR01000180.1 GCA_003696625.1 Planctomycetota bacterium | reverse complement strand
TGACGGTGGCGGCCGGGGTGCCGACGCCGGGGGTGATCGTCGGGGCGGCCGAGCGGAGGTGGGCGGTGGCGGATTTTCTGCGGTGGCGGGTGACGCTGTGAGTCAGGATTGTGATCCAGGGGGTGGGGCCAGTTTCGAGACGAGGAGCATGAGCAGGAACATCAGCGTCAAAACGACGAACGCCAACGAGTCCACCAAATCTTTCCCCTGGATGAACATCCGCCGATACGTCACTCCGGCCAGAACCAGGACGATCGGCACCAGCGCCGACCGCACCCACACCTCGCCGCGGGTGTTGAAGGAGTGCTCCGGGTCGCGGTCCGCCTTGCGGGTGACGATGTTGTAGAGGGCGATGCCGATCAGCGAAGCCAGACCGATCAGGGCGAACCTCAGCCACATCGCGTAGGGCTCGTAGGCGTCCCACAACAGCTCGCGGGTGCCCCAGGCGTCGGTCGCCAGCGTTTTCTCGAAGAAGGGCAGCACGTCGATCTTGTTCAGGGCGGCGACGGTCTCCCGAGGCACGCCGGCGTGTTCGATCAGGTAGCGACGGGCGAGCACCGTCTTGTCGCCGCCGGCCTGGTACAGCTCGCCGGCGATGACGCTGCCGAAGGCCCAACCGATGCCGACGGTGAAGTTGACGTAGCCCATGTAGAGGCCCTCCTTGCCCGGCGGCGCGATCGAGGCCAGGTAGCGCATCTTGGTCGGACTGGCGGTCATCTCGCCGAAGGAGAACAGGCCGACCATGGCCAGGATCCACCAGCCGTTCATGGTCAGGCCGAGGCAGTAGATGGCCACCGCCGAGATGCCGATGCCGACGATGATCGCCGACAGCGCCCGGACCTTACCGGTGATGTAACCCATCAGGAAGGCGCAGAGGCTGATCAAGAGGGCGTTGAAGTTGATAATCCACTCTTGGGTCAGGTTGCCGCCGTTGACCGTCGGCACGCTCAAGCGCAGATCGTTGGCCGACTGGGCCAGCGCGGCGGCGGCGGCGCCGGCCAGCCAGAGCACGATCTCGAGCCCGCTCAGGCGGTTGCCGTTGGCCCGGACGCAGGACCAGCGGACGACGCCGACGATCAGGGTCAGAACCGCAACCAAGTACCAGATCGGCAGGCCGCCGACGGCCCCGTCGAGCCACTGGGCGGCGGCGCGGGAGTCCACCCAGTCGTCGATGAAGTTCGGCAGGATGTCGAACAACTGGTAGAACATCAGCCAAAAGCCGGAGAAGGCGATGGTGAAGAAGAACAGCCGCGGCTCGAGCAGGCCGCGGACGGCGTCGAGCAGCACCCGGAAGAAGCCGGCCTCGCTCTTCTCGCCGTGGTGTTCCGGTTCCTTGAAGATCAGCAACGGAATGAAGTTGAGACAGATGGCGCCGGCACAGGCCAGGAAGACGTAGTCCCAGTCCAGTACCCGCAGCACCCCGGCCAGCATCGGGCCGACGAAGCCGCCGACGTTGACCATCTGGTAGAAGGTGGACCAGCCGAGGGCGGCGTACTTCTTCGGCATCTGGTGGGCGATCAAGCCCTGCAGGCCGGGTTTGAAGATTGCCGTGCCGAGGGCCAGGAACATCGCCCCGGCCCAAAACCAGCCGAGGCTGGTGTCGGTGCCGGCGGCCCGCGCCTCGCGCAGGCCGGTGCCGGCGACCAGCTCGGCCAGCGAGATGCAGTAGCCCATCAGCAGGTAGCCGATGATCTTCAGCACGGTGCTGACGGCGATGTTCAGCTTGTAGCCGTAGCGGTCGGCGTAGCCGCCGGTGAAAATCGGCACCAGGCTCTGGACCAGGGCCCAGACCGCGTAGATCTGCCCCTTCTGGATGTGGTTGAACTCGGGGCCGCCGTTCTCGACCGCCTCGACCATGAACACCGGCAGGACGACGCGGACGCCGTAGTAGGCGAAGCGCTCGACCACCTCCATCCAGTTCGCGACCCAGAACAGGCCGGGGAAGCCGGCGAGCTGTTTGAGCAGCGGATCTTTCGCGTCGGTCTGGTCGGCGGCGGAGACGGGCTGGGCCATGGCCGCAGACCCTAGCAGCGCCTCACAGCCCCCGCATGAAGCCGGGGCGGAACACGGCCGCCGCCGGATCGGCCAGGACCCGGTCGAGCAGGGCCAGCAGGGCGGGCCGGTCCTTGGGCAGGGTGCCGGCCAGAGCCAGCCAGTTGCTGGCGTGGTTGGAGCGGAAGATCGTGCCGCGCAGGTCCAGGCCGGCCAGGAACTCGCGCAGCTCGCGGGCGGTCTCGAGCGGGTCGGGCTCGCGCCAGCGGCCGGCGGCGGCCTCCTCGGCCAGCGGCGTACCCGGCACCGGGGTCATGACCAGGGTGCTCAGAAAGCGGGGCTGGATGGCGTTGATCACCCGGGCCGAGCCGCGGGCGTGTTCCCGCCAGCGTGCACGGCCGCCGGCGCCGAGCAGGATCATCGTGCTCAGCTTGACCCCGGCGGCGGTCGCCTTGGCGGCGGCGGCGACCATCTCGGCTCCGTCCACCCCCTTGCGCAAGGCGGCGAGGGTGGCGTCGTCGCCGCTCTCGACGCCGAGGTAGTAGAGGGTCAGGCCCTTCCCGCGCAGGCGGGCCATCTCCTCGACCGTGCGCAGCTGCAGGGACTGAGGCGAGGCGTAGACGCTGACCCGCCGCAGCGCCGGGAAGGCCGCCGCCAACCGGTCGAGCAGCGCCTCGAGGAAGGAGGCCTTGGCGACCAGAGCGTCACCGTCGGCCAGGAAGATCTTGCGGACGCCGGGCAGGTGGCGGCGGGCCCACTCGATCTCGGCCTCCAGCTCGGCCAGCGGCCGGACCCGGAACGGCTTGTCCCGGTACATGCCGCAGAAGGTGCACTGGTTGTAGCTGCAGCCGAGGGTGGCCTGCAGGATCAACGAGTCCGCCTCGGAAGGCGGCCGGTAGAGGCTGCCGGTGTACCGGATCACGGCGGTCGCGGCCGGGGATGCGGTCAGGATAGCCCGGCCGGCCGCCAGGCCGGCCCGGGGAAGACGGCGCCGCTTCGGCGGTCGCCGGGAGGGGGGCCGCCGGGAGGGTGGTCGCCTTGGAGGCGGTCGTCGCCGCGACCGCCGGCACCCTCACTCCGGATCCACCACCAGCACGTCGGCCCGGTCGCGGCCGAGGTACTTCGCGGCCAGCTCGCTCAGGGTGGCGGCGTCGAGCTGCTCGTAGAAGGAGGTCACGGTGCGGATGTCGTCGAGCGAGTCCGGATCGCGTTGGGCGTCTTCCAGGGCACTCAGCCAGTAGCCGTTCGTGCGCCGGGCGTCGCGGATCTGGTTCAGGACCGGGCCGCGCAGGCGGTCGACCTCCTCGCTCGTGACCCCGTTTCGGGCCAGGTCGTCGGCCGCCGCCAGGCAGGCCTCGAGCAGAGTGTCCACCTTGTCCGGGTCGGCCATGGCCTGGATCATCAGCATGCCCACGCCGGGAAACACCGAGCTGAGCTGGGCGCCGGCGCCGGGCGAGTAAGCGGCGCCGAGCTTCTCGCGCACCTCGATCCGCAGGCGATCGTTCAGCACCGTGGCCAGGAAGTTGAGCCCGCGCCGGCGCGGCGCCGCCATGCCGTCGGCGGCCGGATAGAGGATCAGGACCAGCGACTTCGGGATCTGGGTGGCGACGGTGGTGCGGTGTTCGAGACCGGTCGCGGCCGGCGCCACCACCCGGTGCTCGTCCCAGGCCCGCAGTTCCCGCCGCGGCGGCAGCATGCCGATGGTGCGGGCGCAGGCGGCGATCACCGCCTCCACCTCAAGGTCGCCGACGAAGGTCACCTCGAGCGGCCCGTCGGCGAGCTGCGGCTCGATCCAGGCGCGGACGTCGGCGACCTCGATCCCAGCCAGCAGCGCCTGCTCCGGCAGCCCGAAGCGCGGATCGTCGTGATAGACGAGCGGCAGGAACTCCCGCAGCAGCGGTCCCTGGTGCTGGTGCTCGAGCGACTGGAACACGAGCGGCAGCTGCCGCTTGCTCTGGATCATGCCGTCCTCGCGCCAGCCCGGGTCCCGGATCCAGGCGGCGAGCAGCTCGCACTCGAGCAGCAGATCCTCGGCGGTGGTCGAGCCGCTCAGGATCAGCCGGTCCTCGCCGGTGGCGAAGGAAACCGCCGCCGTCCTCCCGGCCAGAAGCCGGCGCAACTCCTCGTTGTCGTGGGCGCCGAGGCCGCCGCCGTTCACGACCGCGTCGGCGAAGTAGTCCACGGCCTGGGCGGCGACGGTGGGATCGAGCGCCAGCTTGCCCTCGCCGAGCGAGGCGCTGACCAGGATCTGTTTCTCCTTGAAGTCGGTCGGTTTGATGTTCACCCGGACCCCGTTGGCGAATCGGACCAGGTGGACGCCGAGGTCCTCGACCACCTCGTGGGCGACGACCTCACCGGCCGCGGCCGAGTCGGAAGCGTAGGCGAAGACCGCCTCCTCGATCTTGTCGCCGGCCTCGACCGGCACCGCCCGGCTCTCCTCGAGGGCGGCGCGCAGGACGGCGCCGGCGTTCTCGCCCAGGTCGAGCGGGCCGGTGGCGGTGATCGACAGCGGGCCGGCGTCCCAGGCCTCGACCAAGGCCGCGTGGCACTGCTCGACCGTCAGCGCCTCGATCGCCGGCCGCAGGATCGCACGGTCGGTGGCGGCGTCGGTCGGCACGTAGCGCTCTTCGGCGGCGCGCAGGAGATCGGCGACCAAGGCGCTGCTGTGTCGGGTCGGCTCGCGCTCGACCGCCTCGTCCAGGCCGCGCAGCATGTCGGCGCGGATCTCGGCCAGCTCGGCCTCCTGGAAACCGAACTCAAGCGCCCGGCGCAGCTCCTGCTCGCAGAAGGCGAGGGCCTCGCGCCATTGTTCCGGCGCGCAGTCGATGTTCAGGGTTTCGGAGTGGAAGACGTCCATCTCGTCGCCGCCGCCGAGGGCGGCGCCGAGGAAGGGAGCCTCTTCTTCCTTGGCCAGCTCCGAGAAGCGCAGGTTGACGATCGCGTGCGCCACCTGCAGCGGCAGATCCTCGACCCACTCCGACCGGGTCGGCTTCTCGTCCTCCCAGGGAGTGAGGACGGAGACGCTGATCGTCTCGCTCGGGATCTCCTCCTCGGTCAGGGCGAAGGCGAACTCGTAGCTCCGCGGCCGCCCCACCCAGGGTTCGAGCGGCGGCCGCCCGGGCGGCGGCGCGAAGTCGGCGAAGGCCTCCTCGATCAGCGGCGCCGGGTCGAGCCCGCGCAGGTCGCCGACCACGACCACGGTCATGTGCTCGGGCCGGTACCACTTGCGGTAGAAGGCCCGCACCGCCTCGGCGTCGAAGGCGGCGCGCACTTCCCGGCGGCCGATCGGCAGCCGTTCGGGGTAGCGGGTGCCGGCGAACATCCGTTCCATCTGCTGACGGAACAGGCGGAACCCGGCCGAGTCACGCTCGCGCTGCTCGCCGTCGATGACCCCCTTCTCGGCCTCGACTTCCTCCTCCTCGAGCAGCATTCCGGATGCGAAATCGCGCAGCACCTGCAGACCCTCGCGGAGGGTCGTGGCGTCCGCCGCCGGCAGGTCGAGCTTGTACACCGTCTCGCTGAAGGCGGTGTGGGCGTTGGTATCGGCGCCGAAGGACATGCCGTGCTCCTGGAACCACTCGATCAGGGTGCCGGGCGGGAAGTGCTCGGTGCCGTTGAAAGCCATGTGCTCGAGGAAGTGGGCCATGCCTTGCTCCTCGTCTTCCTCGGCCAGGCTGCCGACGTTGACGTGCAGCCGCAGGTAGCAGCGCTCCTCCGGTTCGCCGTGGTCGGCCCAGGCCCAGCGCAGGCCGGTCGGCAGGGCGCCGAAGCGAATCCGGGAGTCGACCGGGATGTCGGAGGCTTCGTGCGGCCAGGGGCGGGCCTCGCCGCGGGCCGTCTGGGCGGTCAGCGTCGGCGCCAGGGCGGCCGCAAACAGCAGGAGCAACGGGAGTCGTTTCACGGGTTCGGGTTCCGGGAACAGCAGGGGGAGGGAGCCGGGGCCGGCTCGGGACAGGCAGCGGCGCAGCAGGACTCCGGCGGCCGCTCTTCGTCCTGCGGCCGGACGACCTTGGCCAAGAAGCCGGGCACGCCAAGGCGCAGCAGCGAGCCGAGGTAGATCAACCCGAGCAGGACCAGCGCCGCCGCCGCCGGTCGGCCGATCTCGTGGTGGTGGAGCGGCATCGTCGTGGTCACCCGCGGATTGTCGAGAAAGGCGTTCGTGGCCAGGCCGAGAGCCGCCGCGAGCACGATCATCGCCGCGGCGAAGGCGCCGGCGACCCGCCGGCCGTGGAGTTGGGCCAGCAGTCCGGCGGTGGTGACGTTGGTGGCCGGGCCGGTCAGCAGGAAGGCGACCGCGGCCCCGGGCGACAGGCCCTTGAGCAGCAACACCGCCACCAGCGGCGTCGAACCGGAGGCGCAGACGTAGAGCGGCAGGCCGATCAGGGTGGCGAGCAGCACGTCCACCCCGGCCGGCAGGCCGAGCAGCAGGTCGGCGTCGAGGGTCGGCTCGAGCACGGCCGCGACCAGCAGGCCGAGAACGATCCAGGGGGCGGTGTCGTCCACCACCTTGCCGAAGCCGTAGCGGAAGCCGGCCCGCAGCCGCTCCCCGAGCGGCGGCCGCTCCTCCTCCGCCGGTGCCGGCTCGGTCGGCGGTCGGTTCCGCTCGGCCGCGCCGCCGACCAGTATCCCGACGCCGATCGCGAGCAAGGCCGCGCCGCCCAGGCGCAGGCCGGTCATCTCCGGCCCGAGCAGGCCGAGCGAGAGCAGGATCGCCGCCCAGCCGACCTCCGGCGCCGCGACCAGGAAGGCCAGCGCCGCCGCCGCCGGGGTGCGGGCCTGGATCAGACCGCGGTACATCGGGATCACCCCGCAGGAGCAGATCGGCAGCGGCAGGCCGGCGACGGCGCCGCGCAGCGCCTGGCCGAAGCGGGTTCGGCCGTGGAAGAAGCGCACCATCCGGCCGGGGACGAAGGCCTTGGTGATCCAGATCGTCAGCGAGGCGGCGAGCAGGGCCGGTGCGCTCTGCGCCGCCAGCTGGACGAAGGCGGCCAGGGCCGGCTGCGCGGCCAGCTCCCCCTCGGCCCGTGCATGCAGCCAGCCGAACAGCGCCAGCAGGCCGATTCCGCCCAGGCCGCCGAGGCCGGAGGCGGTGCGCTCGCCGGCGCCGGCCAGGCCGCCGGGAAGCTGGAAGGTGTGGCCGACCACCACGTGCAGCAGCGCTCCGGCGACGAAGGCCTGGAAGCCGGCCAGCAGCCCGGAGGAGGCGCCGGCCAGGGCGCTGTCCGAGAACAGGCTGCCGCCGGCGGTGGCGGCGGCGAGCAGGGCCAGCACCGCGGCCGCCGCCGGCCGGCCCCAGCGCGGCCGCACCAGCCACCAGACCCCGACCCCGACCGGCAGCCGGTGCAGGATCACCGCCGCCGCCAGCATGCGGGTAGAGAAGCCGGCCGCCTGGTCGTGCTCGACCAGGGCGGCGCCGTCGAGGAAGGCGTGCAGGCCGAGGGCGGCGATCGCCAGGCCCAGCTCGGCCAGCAGCCCGGCGCCGCCGCGCCCTTCCAGCGCCCGGTGCAGCCCGAGCGGCACGAGCAGCCCGCCGAGGAAGGCCAGCCCCGCGCCCCAGCCGGCCAGGGCGAAGGCGTCCGGCATCACGTGCACGAGCAGGAGCCCGCCCACGGCGACGCGGACGAAGCCGTCCAGGGCCGCCGATGAGGCGCGGGAGCGCCGTGCCAGGTGGAACAGGGCCGGCCCGGCCGCGAGCGCCAGAATGCTGAGCGTGAGGAGGAAGGCCATGGCGGCCGGGAAGGGACCGGGATTCTAGCGGTCGGCCGCGAATCTGGGCCGCTTCCGTGGACCTCGAGATCGGCGCGAACCGTAACCTCCCTCCTTCGGAATCGGGCCGAGGTCGACCGAAAGGCGATCCCTCCCCGACCACCGGTCCGAAAGGACCGGCGCAGGCGGCTGCTGGCCGCTCGGATCGTTCGTCTTTCCGCCCGGGCGCTGGCTGGCTGCCGCCAGGATCCCCGTCTCGATCGGACCCCGGCGGCTGAAAGGTCGCCTTCGCCGGGCCTTGCCGGGCGCGGCCGGCCGCGCCCGGAACCTTCCGCCACCCGGGAAGACGGAACCGACGGGGCTGGGTTACGGCTTCCCGGCGATCAGGGTCCACCGATCCGGACCGGATTCCGGCCGGTCCATAGAATCCACCGGCGTCCGGAAATCCCCGGGCGCCGCCTCCGACCGACCGCCCATGACCACCACCCGCCGTTCCTTCCTCGGCGCCGCCGGCGCCTTCGCCGCCGCTCCGCTGGCCGCTTTCGCCCCCGGCCGGCCGCCGCGCTGGCTGGCCGACCTTGCCGCCGCTCCCGGCTCGCCGGCCGACCTCGCCGGCGACGAGGACTTCTGGGCCGGGGTCGCCCGCGCCTACACCGTCGATCGTAGCGTCGTCAACCTGAACAACGGCGGCGTCAGCCCGGCGCCGGACATGGTCCAGGAGGTCATGAAGCGGCACCTCGACTTCTCCAACGAGCTGCCGCCGCACCATCTGTGGCGGATCCTGGAGCCGCGCAAGGAGGGGGTGCGGCAGCGGCTGGCGCGCCACTGGGGGGTGGATCCGGAGGAGATCGCGCTCACCCGCAACGCCTCGGAGAGCCTGCAGATCCTCCAGTTCGGCCTCGACCTGAAGTCGGGCGACGAGGTCCTGACCACGACCCAGGACTACCCGCGGATGCTGAACACCTTCCGCCAGCGCGAGCGGCGCGAGGGCATCCGGCTCAGCCTGATCCGGATTCCGGTGCCGGCCGAGGACGACGACGAGGTCGTGCGCCGCTTCGCCGCCGCGATCACGCCGCGCACCCGCGCCATCCTGATGTGCCACGTGATCAACCTGACCGGCCAGATCCTGCCGGTGGCGCGGGTGGCGGCGCTGGCCCGCGAGCGCGGCATCCCGCTGCTGGTCGACGGCGCCCACGCCTTCGCCCACTTTGCCTTCAAGTTGTCGGACCTCGGCTGCGACTTCTACGCCACCAGCCTGCACAAGTGGCTGTGCGCGCCGCACGGCACCGGTCTGCTCTACGTGCGCCGCAAGCGGATCCCGGAGGTCTGGCCGCTGATGGCGGCGGCGGCCGAGCAGCGCGAGGACATCCGCAAGTTCGAGGAGATCGGCACCCACCCGGCGGCCAACACCCTGGCCGTCGGCGAGGCCCTGACCTTCCACCAGCTCATCGGCGACGAACGCAAGGAAGCGCGGCTGCGCTGGCTGCGCGACCGCTGGGCCGCAGCCGTGCGCGAGCACCCGAAGGTGCGGCTCCATACCAGTCTCGATCCGCGCTTCTCCTGCGGCATCGCCACCGTCGAGATCGAGGGCATCGAGCCGGCCGCCCTGAACGCCTGGTTGTGGCGCAAGCACCGGATCCTCTGCACGCCGATCGGCCACGAGGAGGTGCGCGGCGTTCGGGTCTCGCCGCACGTCTACACCCTGAAGCAGGAGATCGACCGCTTCGCCGACGCCTTGCTCGCCGCCGCCGACCACGGCATCGACGATTGAGGCTCGCCGGCCCGCTCCGCGCCGCTCTGCTGGTCGGGGCGGCCGCCGCTCTGCTCGCCCGCTGCGCCGCCGACCCGCCCGCCTCCCTGCCGCCCGTGTCCCGAACCGACTTCACGCCGCTGCGTCCCCCGGTCCTCGGCCTGGCGATCGAGCGCCGGGAGGACGGCGTCCACCGTCTGGTCCGCTGCGGCGAGGCCGCCGGCGGCGAGATCCTGGCCGAGGGCTCCCTCGAGGAGTGCGAACGGGCCCTGGTCGCCGACCTCGAGGCCCGCTTCGGCCGCGGCCGCCCCAACCTGCGCGCGCCCACCCTCGGCGGCCTGCAGCTCTGGGCCGACCGGATGTGGCTGGGCGGCTGGCGAATCCAGGAGCAGGTCTATACCGGGCACTTTCGGCTGCTCGACCCGCGCAATCGGCGCGAGGCTTGGGGCAGTTGGGAGGAGTGCCGCACCGCCCTGGAACGGGTGCGGCTGGCTGGACGGCTGCCGGCGCCGCGGCCGCGGCTGGTCCTGCTCGTGCACGGCCTCGGCCGCGCCACCGGCGCCTGGGAGCGGATGGAGCAGGCGCTGCGGGCCGAGGGCTGGGACGTCGCCCGGATCACCTACCCGAGCACCCGCCGCTCCCTGGCCGAGCACGCCGCCCAGCTCGCCGGAGTGCTCGATCGGGCCGAGGGCGTCGAAGAGGTCTCCTTCGTCACCCACAGTCTCGGCGGCCTGGTCGCGCGGGCGCTGCTGGCCCGCGCCGGCGACCCTTGGCGCGAGCGCATCCGGACCGGTCGGCTGGTGATGCTGGCGCCGCCGAGCCGAGGCTCGACCGTCGCCGCGGCGCTCGAGGACTTCCTTCCCTTCACCTGGCTGGCCGGGCCGGTGGCCCGGGAGCTGGCGGTGCGCGATCCGCTGGCGCTGCCGCCGCCGCCGATTCCGTTCGCGATCATCGCCGGCGGCAAGGGCGACGGCGAGGGCTGGAATCCCCTCCTCACGGGCGACGACGACGGCGTCGTCACGGTCGAGGAGACCCGCCTCGAAGGCGCCGCCGGGTTCCTGGTCGTGCCCCGGCTGCACACCTGGATCATGCGCGCGCCGGAGGTGGTGGCGGCGACCGTCGCCTTCCTCAGGACGGGTTCCTTGCCGGCGGCGGGGTGAAGCAGGCGCGACCGGCCTGGCAGGCGTTCGGGCCGCAGCCGGACCGATCGGGACCGATCGCGTCCATCGTCCGGGCGCACCAGTAGCCGTTGACGTCGCTGTCCACGACCATCCCCGGCGGCTGCGCCTGATCCTCGGGGTGGTAGTACATCGTCTTCGCCCGCAGCTCGGCGCAGGCCGGCAGGTAGCGGCGCGGCGGGGCACCGGCGGGGGTGTCGCGTTCGCGGCTCATCGTTCCTCCTTCCGGCCGGGATCGACCGCCAGACCGGCGGCGCGGAGCAGCGCCCGTTCGGCCGCCGCCCGCGCCGGCCGCAGCCGCCAGGCGTTGCCCGGGAGCGGGGTGGCGTCGGCCACCGCCCGTCGGGCGGCGGCGGCGGCCCATTCCCGCAAGCCGGGCTCGTCGGCCGGCGGCGGCTCCGGCAGCGGCACCGGCCGCGGGGTCGAGGCCACCGCTCCGAGGACCAGCCCCGGTCTGCCGTTCAGGTTGGCGGCCGCCATCGCCAGCGGCCAGTCGAAGCTCTGTTTGTGTCGGATCTCGACGTGGGCGCTGCGCGGGCCGAGGGCGGCCGCCGGCACCGCCACCTCGACCACGATCTCGTCCGCGGCCAGCCGGTGCTCGACCTCGGGATCGTCTCCGGCCGGGGTGTAGGCCTCGGCCAGCGGCAGTTGGCGCCGGCGGCCGTCGCCGCCGACCAGGTGCAGGACCGCGCCGGCGGCGATCAGGGCCGGCGCGGCGTTCGCGGGGTGCACCACCGCGCAGTGGTCGTTGTCGAACAGGGCGTGGTGCTCGTGCCGGCCCTCCTGGGCCCAGCAGACGGCGCCGCCCTTCTTGCGGCACAGGTAGTGGCGGCTGCGGAAGTACCAGCAGCGCGGCCGCTGGAACAGGTTGCCGCCGAGGGTGGCGGCCTCCCGAATGGCCGGAGTGGCCGCCTCGCCGGCGCTTTCGGCCAGGCTCGGCAGCAGTCGGCGCAGCTCGGCGCTGCGGCCCAACTCGGCCAGGGTGGTGCCGGCTCCGATCCACAGCCACTCGCCCTCCCGGCGCAGGCCGGTCGGCAGCGCCCGGTGCATCCCGACCACGGTCGCCGGCCGTTCCAGGCCTTCCTTCATGCGGTCGAGCAGGTCGGTGCCGCCGGCCTTGCGTAGGGCCGAGCCCTCGGCGCCGAGCCGGGCCGCTTCGACCGCGTCGGCCGCGACGTGGTAGCTGAAGCGCCTCATGCCCGTCCCTCCAGCGCCGCCAGGACCCGCTCCGGGGTGATCGGAAGCTCGCGGATCGGCGCACCGATCGCGTTGGCCACCGCGTTGGCGATGGCGCCGGCGGTGGGCACGGTGCAGGGCTCGCCGAGGGAGCGGACGCCCAGGCCGTCGCTTTCGGCCCAGAGCACCGGCACGATCTCCGGCACGTCGAGCGGGCCGGGGAAGAGGTAGCGCTCCAGTCCGGCGTTCACCATGAAGCCGAGCTGCGGGTCGGTGACCCGGTCTTCGAACAGAGCGTAGCCGATGCCCTGGATGACCCCGCCGTGGATCTGGTTCTCGGCCGTTTTTCGGTTCACGGTCTGGCCGCAGGCCTGCAGGGCGACGATCTTCTCGATCCGGACCACCCCGGTCTCGGCGTCGACCACCAGGTCGACGAACTGCACGGCCTCGGAGCCGCCGCGGCCCCAGTAGTCGTCGTTGAAGGAGCCCTCGACCGTCACTTCCTCCCGCGCCGGCAAGTGCGGTTTCAGCTTGGCGCAGGCGTCGCGGACCGCCGGCGCCGTCAGGCGGGCGGTGGTCGAGCCGCCGCTGGCCGGGCCGTAGGGGTACTTCGAACTGGCCAGGTGCAGGACGAAGCGTTCGCGCGGCAGCTCCAGCGCCGCCGCCGCCAGGTCGATCAGCACGGTCCGCTCGCCGGTGCCGATGTCCTGCATGCCGCTGAAGATGTGGATCGTGCCGTCCGGTTTCGCGGTCAGCCGGACCTCGCAGCGGCCCTTGCCGTTGCCCCAGTCGCCGCCGGCGCAGCCCAGCCCGCGGCGCAGCCGACCGCGCTGGCTGCCGCTCGGCCGCCGTCGGTCCCAGCCGATCAAGCGGGCGCCCTCGGCCAGCATCCGGCGTCGGACCTCGCTGGTCTCGTTGCGGCGTCGGACCTCGACCGGGTCGAGGCCGAGCCGTTCGGCCAGCTCGTCCATCAGCACCTCGATGCCGAACACCCCCTGCGGCCGGCCGGGGGCCCGGAACGGCCGCGGCGCGCCGTGCGGAGTGCGCAGGTCGTCGTGCGAACGGGCCAGGGCGCCGAAGTCGTAGAGGAACGGGGTGGTCACGCCGCCGCCGCCGCCGATCCCGGTGATGCCGACGGTGCGGACGAAGCCGCCGAGCAGTTTGCCCTCCCGAGTCGCGCCGACCCGGTACCACTGGAGCGAGCCGGGCCGGTTGCCGGTGTCGAGCATCTCGTTTTCGCGGTCGTTGAAGACCCGCACCGGCCGTCCGTGCCGGTGGGCGAGCTGCGCCGCTAGCAGTCCCTCGCGGCCGGCGCCGAACTTGCTGCCGAAGCCGCCGCCGACGTGGTCGCAGCGGACTTCGAAGTCTTCCGGATCAAGTTCGAGGCCGCGCTGCATCGCCTCGACGCAGGTGAAGGTGCCCTGGGTGGTCACCCAGCACTTCACCGGCTGTTCGGTCGGATCGACCATCGCCCCGTGCGGCTCGAGCGGGGTGTGAACCTGGACCTGGGTGCGATAGACCGCCTCGACCACGACCTCGGCCCGGGCCAGCGCCGCGGCCGCCCGGTCGGCGCCGCGGAAGGAGGCGAGGTCCTCTTCGCGCGGCGGGAACGGCCCGTGCTGTTGGCGGTGGAGGGCGAGCCAGTCGGTCTCGACCGGTTCGAACTCCCAGTCGATGCGGAGGGCGGCGATCGCGTCGCGCAGCGCCGCCGGCGACTCGGCGCAGACGTGGCCGGCCGGGGCGCCGCTGTACTCGAACCACTCCCCGACCCCGAGTTCGACCTCCACCACACCGGGCAGGCGGCGGGCGGCGTCGAGGTCGGCCGAGACCAGCCGGGCGCGGCCGAAGGGACAGAGCACATGGCGGGCGAAGAGCATGCCCGGACGGGCGCGGTCGGCCGAGTAGCGGGCGGCGCCGCAGACCTTCTCCGGCGCGTCCACCCGCGGCCGGTCGGGCTCCAGACAGGCGGCGCGGTTCCCGGGCGGCACCGGCGCCGGTTCGCCGCCGCTCAAGACCCGGTGGGCGTCGCGAATCCGGGCCAGGCTGCCGCAGCGGCATTGGTTGCCGGCCACCGCCCGCTGCAGCTCCTCGACCCCGGCCCGGGGATTGCACCGGAGCGCCGCCTCGGTGGCGACCACGAAGCCCGGCGTGCAGAAGCCGCACTGGAGGGCGTCGTTGGCGATGAAGGCGGCCTGGACCCGGCCGGGGGACTCCGGGGAGCCGAGCCCCTCGACCGTGGTGATCTCGGCTCCGGCGGCATCCACCGCGAGCGTCATGCAGGCCAGGGCCGGCCGGCCGTCGATCAGCACCGTGCAGGCTCCACAGGTGCCGCGGTCGCAGACCTCCTTGCTGCCGGTCAGGCCGAGCTGCCAACGCAGCACCTCGAGCAGGGTCGTCCGGCTCTCGGCCTCGACCTCGTGCTCGACCCCGTTCACCCGCAGCCGCAGCGGGGCGGGTTCGGGGCCGATCCGGTCGGTCGGGCCGGCCGGCGAGCCGGCGGGCGGCCGGGCGCCCAGGGCCGGTGCCGCGGCGGCCGCCGCGGCCGAACGAGAGAGAAAGTCGCGCCGGGAGAGGGCCATCGACCGGCACTCTACAGCCTTTCTGGATTCCGGGCGGCCCGGATCCCCCGGGCGGCCGCCTCCGGATCCGCCGCCAGACCGATCCCGCTCGAGACCGCCACCGCCGCCTGGTCGGGGATCATCCAGGCGTTCTCCGGCCGGATGCCACCGATCGCCACCACCGGCAGGCGGGCGATCGCCAGGGCGGCGGCCACGGCTTCCGGGCCCAGACCGGTCTCGTATCCCTTGGTCGGGGTGGCAAAGACCGGTCCGAAGCCGGCGTAGTCGGCCCCGACCTCGGCGGCCTCGTCGAGCTGCTCGAGGTCGTGGGTGCTCCAGCCGATCCAGAGCCGGTCACCGGCCAGCCTGCGGGCGTCGGCGGGATGGAGGTCGTCCTGGCCGAGGTGGACGCCCTCGGCCTCCAGGGCCAGGGCCAGCTCGAGCCGGTCGTTCACGATCAGCGGCACCCCGAGGCGTCGGCAGGCCCGGCGCAGGCGGAGCCCCCAGGCGTGGAGTTCGGGGCCGTCCAACTCTTTCTCGCGCATCTGGACGCAGTCGACGCCTCCCCGGACCGCCGCCTCGAGAACGAGCAGCGGATCGCGCCCGGCGCAGAGATCGCGGCTCAGCAGGAAACAGAGGCGGAAGGTCGGAGGAGCCACGAAGCGAGCTTAGGCCCGCGCGGACGGCCTCGGCAGGGGCCGGGAAACGGGGAGAAGCCGCCGCGCGGGCCACGCCCGGCGCCGGGGGCACGCCGGGCGGCTCGATGGCTTCAGGAGACCTGCCGGCGGTCGGGGTTCCGGGCCTCCTTTTCCTTCTTCAGCTTGGCGAGGAAGGCCTTCCGGTCGGCGGTGCTGAAGAGGGAGACCTTCGAACCGCACTCGACGCAGTAGCAGGCCTGGATGCTCTGGAGATAGCGGACGTACTGGTCACAGCGGGGACAGTACTTCGTCTCCGAGTAGTAGCCGGGTTCGATCATCGGGGGAAGGGGGAAGGAGCCGGGGAAGGGGGCACGGAAGGACGCGGTCGATGTGCAAACCGCTTGCCGGGGAAACCTGGCGCACCCTCGAGAGAATCGTTCAAACCCATTCCAGAAAAGGATTTGTAGGATGATGGAAAATGGCGGCCGGCGGGAATGAGCACCACCCGCGGCGGCTCGGTAGTCCAAAAAACAGGACCTGTCAAGTCTAAAAATCAGGACTCTTGGCGGCCCTCGAGGACGGTCCGGATCTCGTCCAGGGCCTCCGGGTCGGACTCCCGACGCTGGGCCCGGCGGAGCGGTCCGAACTCCCCCAGCCTGCCCAGCGCCCAGGCGGCGTGGCCCCGGACCAGAGCTGACTCGTGCCGGGCCAGGACCCGCTGCAGCGCCTCCCCGCCCCGCCCCAGGTTGCCGAGGGCGATGCAGGCGTTTCGCTGCAGCCCGATCCGGCCCGCTCGGCGCAGCGGGCTGCCCCGAAAGACCTCCTCGAACTCCCGCTCCCCGATTTCGAGCAGATCCTCCAGGCTGTGCCCGAGGGCGGGGTGGGTACCCCAGACCTCCTCGCCGCCGGCCTCCCGGGCGCCGAAGGGGCACGACTCGAGGCAAAGGTCGCAGCCGAACACCCAATCGCCGAGCGCCGGGCGGACCTCCCGCGGGATCGGCCCGCGGTGTTCGATCGTGAGATAGGAGATGCAGCGGCGGGCGTCCAGAAGCCAGGGCCGGGGGAAGGCCGCGGTCGGGCAGGCGTCCAGGCAGCGCCGGCAGGAGCCGCAGGAGGCGGCCGGTGCCGGCGGTCCCCAGGCCGGGAGTTCGGTGTCGAGGAGGAGTTCGGCCAGGAACTGCCAGGGGCCGGCGACCGGGTCGATCAGGAGGGTGTTCTTGCCCCGGAAGCCGAGGGCGCCGCGCAGCGCCCATTCCCGTTCCAGGACCGGCGCCGCGTCGACCGCCGCCCGGAAACGGTCGGCCAGGCCGTCGGCCCGGAGGCGGCGGCCGAGGCGTTGGAGCCGGCGGCCGAGGGCGTTGTGGTAGTCCCAACCGAGCGCGTAGCGAGCGACTCGCCCGCCGCCGCGGAAGCCGCCCGTCGCTCGGGCATAGGAGGCGGTGAAGAGGAGGGCCGATCCTGCCCAGGGCTTCCAGGCGTCCAGTCCGGCCAGCGCCGGTCGGGAGCGGGGGAGCCAGCCCATCTCCCCGGCATGGCCGGCCGCCAGCCAGGCGTCCAGGCGGTCGAGCACCTCGGCCGACAGCGGGCCGGCCGGGACCGCCGCCCGCAGCTCGAGCCCGCAGTCCCGGGCGAGACCGGCGATCCGGTCCAGCGGCGCGGGCGGGGGCTGGGAGGCGTCCACACCGGATTTCAACATGGAGACCGCCAGATCCGGTCGCCGGTTTTCCTGAATTTGCGTTACCGGCGGTTTACCGTAGGTTTAGGTTGATTCGCCCCCGATGACCTTCACCCGCCTGCACCCCCCTCGTCTGGAGAGCTTCGCCGATCGGCTCGAGGCCTTCGCGGCGGCGCACCCCGAGGGGGTGGGGGGAATCGACCTGGTCCAGCTCGCCCGCGACTACCGCGCCGAACCGAGTCGGCACCGCGACGCCGTCTCCACGGCGCTGATGGCCGCCTACAAGGAGACGGCCTCCAAGGAGGCCTTCGCGCTGCTCTACGAGTTGAACCACGAGGACTTCCTGCGCTTGATCTACCACCACCTGAAGCGCTCCTTCTACGCGGTGGATCCGGCCGACGTGCTCCAGGAGGTCTTCTTCAACGTCTATCGCTACCCGTTCAAGTTCAAGCCGGACCGCACCAACGCCTTCCGGAATTGGACCCACTCGATCATCCGCAACACCGTGCTCAAGCACAGCCGGCGGGCGCAGCGCGACCGGGCGCTGCCGATCGGGGCCGGCGAGCGCGAGACCGAGGAGCAGATACCGCTCGAGCTGGCCGACGACCGGGCCGCCAACCCGCTGGACACCACCGCCGAGCGCGAGGCGGCCGAGGAGCTGGTCGGGGCCTGGCGGATCTACCTCCACTTCTACCTCGAGGCCTACCGCTGTCTCACCCCGCGCGAGAAGCGGGTCCTCTACCTGGTCGAGGTCGAGTCGTTGCCCTATCGCGAGGCCGCCGACCGGCTCGGTGTCCGGGTCGAGAACCTGAAGATGATGGTCTTCCGGGCCCGCCGGAAGATCTTCACGATCATGAAACGCAAGTTCCAGGCCGGCCGTGACGCGGCCGACCGACTGGCGATGTCGGCCGAACTCGGCGGCCGGGAGGGAGCGAACTGATGTACGACCGCTCCCGCTTCCTCGACGCGATGCGCGCCGCCCGCTCCTCCGAGCGGACCGTCTGCACCGCCTTCCAGCGCGACCTGAGCGCGCTGTTCGACGGCGAGCTGCCTGATGGCTCCGCCCGCCGGGCTCTCGCCCACCTGGAGAGCTGCCCGTCCTGCGCCGAGTTCTTCCAGGCCGTGCGGCTGCAGGCCCTTGCCCACCAGGACCTGGCGGTGCCCGGCAGCCTCGCCCGCCGGCTCCGGCGGCTGCGCGGCGAGGGTTTGTTCGAGGGCCTGTCCGACGCCGAGATCCTGCGCCGGTTGGCCCACGCCCTCTACCAGCTCGGCAAGGCCTACGTTCTCCTCGCCAACGACGGCGACTACCTGCTCCGGGTGGCCGAGGAGCCGGTCGAGATCGACTCCTTCGAACGCACCGAGGCGGCCGAGGTCGCCCGCGCCGCCCGGGCCGTCGGCGCCTGCCGGATCGATCCCGACGATCTCCGCCGGCGCTGCGACGACCACCTGCGCGAAGGCCGGCGCCTGCTCGACGAAGCCCTCAAGCTCAAGCCCCGCTTCGCCGAAGCCCGCCTCTACAGCGGCTTCGTCCACCAGCTCCTCGGCGAGGCCGACCAGGCGGCGGCCGAATACCGCGAGGTCTTCCTCCGGACCGACCGCCCGGTCAACCGCGCCCACGCCGCGATCCAGCTCGGCCTGCTCTACGACCGCCAGGGCGACCATCGCTCCGCCCTGCGGATGTACCGCTGGGTCGTGGCCTCCGGACTCCTGCGCCGCCGGCCGGAGTTCGCGTTCGTGCTCTACAACATCGCCGTGGAGCACCTTTCCCTCGACGATCTCGCCGCGGCGGTCGCCATGCTGCGGCGGATCCGGCTCGGTCACCCCGAGGTCTGGCGCCAAGTCCCCGGCTGGCTGCGCCAGGCCCCGGAACTGCTCAGCCGCCTGCGGCAGGACCGGGCTTTCCGCCTCGAGATCGAGGCATCCGAACCGGCCTTCTTTGCAGCATGATGGCCCGCTTCCTTCGCACCCGTGATCTCCTCCTCGGCATCGTCTTGGCGGCCGTCGTCGCCTTGGCCGTGCCGCCGCTGGCCAGCGGCACCGGAGGCGGTTTCGGCGGCAGCAGCTTCGACCGCGGCGACAATCCGGTGGTCGGCAGCCTGCCGTGCATCGTCGACCCGGCCCTGCTGGACCTGTTCTGGGTCCCGTTCGACCGGCCGCAGCCCGACCCCTTCCTGCTCCAGGCCTCGCCGCCGACCCTCGGTCTGATCGGCACCCCCGAGCTGGCGGTCGAACTGCTCGACGCCTATGGCAGCGGTTTCGGTTATCTCGACGCCGAGGGCGGCTGGCGCTGCCTCGGTCTGGTCGACCAGGCCACCGTCGTCCTCGACCGCTGGGTGGTCGCCGGCGGCACCACCGACCTGTGGCAGTTCCTGCCCAGCGGCTATCTCGGCGGCAACCTCCGGATCGACACCGGCTCCAGCGTCGTCAACCGGCCGATCCTGGCCCAGGACATCCCGATCGCGCTCCAGACCTACGCCTCCTATCCGGACGCGGTCGGCCAGGTCCGCCTCACCTTCTCGCCGCCGGCGGGTTCCGCCCTCACCCCGCGGACAGTCGAGGTCGATCTGCAGGGCGGTCTCCTCCTAGTCCGGTACCGGCCCTGAGCGCGCCGGCCGCCGTGCTGCCGCGCCTGGTGGTCCCCCAGGGCGACCTGGGCGGGATCGGTCCCGAGGTCGCCCTCGAGGTTCTGGTCCGGCCCGAGGTGCGGCGCCGCTGCCGGCCCCTCCTGCTCGGTCACCGCGCCGCCCTGGCCGGGATCGCGGCCGCCCGCGGCTTCGCGCTCGAGCTGGAGAGCGTGCCCGACCCCGCCGCCGGCTTCGCCCGCGACCCGGCCGCGCCGCTGCCGGTGCTCGAGCTGGAGAGCCCGGTCCCGGAGGATCCGCCGGGCGCGCCGTCGGCGGCGGCCGGGATGGCCGCGGTCGAGGCGGTGCTGCGGGCCGGCACGATCTGTCTCGAGGGCGGCGCCGAGGCGATGCTGACTCCGCCGGTGGCCAAGCGCAGCATGCACCTCGCCGGCTACCCCTACGAGGGGCAAACCCAAATCCTGGGCGAGCTGTGCGGCGGCCGTCGCTACGGCATGCTGGCCTGCAACGGCCGTCTGCGGGTACTGCTCGCCACCCGCCACCAACGCCTGCGCGACGCGATCGACCGCCTCGAGATCAACCTGGTCCAGAAGCACATCCGCCTGGCCCACGAGGCGGCGCGCGGGCTGCTCGGGCTCGAGGAGCCGCGCGTGGTCCTGGCCGGCCTCAACCCGCACGCCGGCGAGGGCGGCGCCTTCGGCGACGAGGAGCGCCGGATCCTGCGGCCGGCGATCCGTCGGGCCGAAGAGGAGTGGGGTCTGCGGACCGCCGGCCCGGCGGTGCCGGACGTCGTGTTCGCCGAAGCCGCCGCCGGCGACTGGGACCTGGTCATCGCCCTCTACCACGACCAGGCCTTCATCCCGCTCAAGCTGCTCGGGCGTGCCACCGCCTACACCGTCTTCGTCGGCGGCCGGCTGCTTCGGGTCAGTCCGATGCACGGGACGGCCTTCGCTCTCGCCCGCACCGGCCGCGCCGACCCGGCTTCCTTCGCCCACGCCCTCGACCGCGTCCTGGAGCTGTGCGCCGCTAGACTCCGCGCATGCTCCAGCGCTTCGACGAGCGGAACCGGGACATCCTGATCAACATCGACGGTCGCCTGCTGCCGCGGGACCAGGCCGGGATCAGCCCCTTCGACTCCGCCGTCCAGGGCGGCGACGCGGTCTGGGAGGGGCTGCGGGTCTACGACGGCCGCGTCTTCAAGCTACGCGAACACCTCGCCCGATTGCGCAGCTCGGCCAAGGCGCTGGCCTTCGCCGAGATTCCGAGCGACGAGGCGATCATCACCGAGATCCGGCGCACCCTGGAGGCGAACCGGATGCGCGACGGCGTCCACATCCGGCTGACCCTGACCCGCGGCGTGAAGATCACCTCGGGCATGGACCCGCGCCTGAACCAGTCCGGCCCGACCTTGATCGTGCTCGCCGAGCACAAGCCGCCGGTGTACGACAAGAGCGGCTTGCGCCTGATCACGAGCAGCGTGCGCCGCTTCCCGCCCGACTGCCTCGACCCGAACATCCACCACGCCAACCTGATCCAGTCGATCCTGGCCAAGATCGAGGCCAACCGGGCCGGCGCCGACGACGCCCTGATGCTCGATCGCGACGGCTTCCTGGCCGAGACCAACGCCACTCACGTCTTCCTGGTCGAGGGCGGCGTGGTCCGGACGCCGACCACCCGCGCCTGCCCGGAGGGCATCACCCGCGCCACCGTGCTCGAACTATGCCGCGAGCACGGGATCCCCTGCGAGGAGCGCGACCTGTCCCTGACCTGGGCCTACCGCGCCGACGAGATGTTTTGTACCGGCACCATGGGCGAGTTGGCCGGGATCGCCGAGCTGGACGGCCGCCCGATCGGAGACGGCCGGGCGCCGGGCCCGATGACCCGGCGCCTGGCAGAACTCTACGCCGCCCTCACCGCCACGGGCGGCGAGCGGCTGGTGGACTGATCACAGGGTGGTCAGGTAACGCTCGACCTCCCACGGGTGGACGGCGGCGATGTACTCCTGCCACTCCGCCTTCCGGGCCAGGACGAACTGGTCGAAGATGTGGCCACCGAGGGCGTCGCGCAGGACCTTGTCCTTCTCCAGGTTGGCCACCGCCTCGCCCAGGTCGGCCGGCAGGCTGCGGATTTTCAGCCGCTTTCGTTCCCGCTCGCTCATCCGGTAGACGTTGCCGGAGACCGGCGGCGGCGGCTCGATCCGGTTCTTCACCCCGTCGAGGCCGGCGGCCAGCATGACCGCGAAGGCCAGGTAGGGGTTGCAGGAAGGATCGGGCATCCGCAGCTCACAGCGGGTGCCGAGGCCGCGGCGGGCAGGCACCCGGATCAGCGGCGAGCGGTTGCGCATCGACCAGGCCAGGTGGGTCGGCGCCTCGTAGCCCGGCACCAGCCGCTTGTAGCTGTTCACGCACGGGTTGGTGATCGCCACCATCGCCCGTGCGTGCTTGAGCAACCCCCCGACGTACCAGCGCATGACGTCGGAGATCCCGTCCTCGGCCGCCTCGTCGAAGAAGGCGTTGCCCTCCTCGGTGAAGAGCGACTGGTGGACGTGCATGCCGCTGCCGTTCTGGCCCTGAATCGGCTTCGGCATGAAGGTGGCGTGCAGGCCCATGTCCCGCGCCACCTTGCGCACCACCCAGCGGAAGGTGGCCAGTTTGTCGGCGGTGTCGAGCGCGTCGCCGTATTTGAAGTCGATCTCGTGCTGGCCGGGCGCGACCTCGTGGTGGGCGGCCTCGATTTCGAAGCCGAGGGCCTCGAGCGCGATCACGATCTCCCGGCGGCAGGCCTGGCCGAGGTCGAGCGGGGCGAGGTCGAAGTAGCCGGCGGCGTCGTGCGTCTCGGTGGTGGCGGCGCCGTCCTCCCGGCGGAGGAAGAGGAAGAACTCGGCCTCCGGGCCGCAGTTCATCGTGAAGCCGAGTTCGGCGGCCTGGGCGCAGACCCGCTTCAGGGTCTGGCGCGGGCAGCCGGCGAAGGGAGTGCCGTCCGGGTCGAGGACGTCGCAGATGATGTGCGCGACCTGGCCGTGCTCGCTCCAGTCGACGCCGCGCGAGGGCCAGGGATCGATCCGGTAGGTCGAGTAGTCCGGCCGGAGGAGCATGTCCGACTCCTCGATCCGGGTGAAACCCTCGATCGAGGAACCGTCGAACATGATTTCGCCGTCCAGGGCCTTCTCGAACTGGCTGGACGGAACCTCCACGTTCTTGATGGCGCCGGTCACGTCCGTGAACTGCATGCGCAGGAACCGGACCTGATGGTCGCGCATGTGCTCGAGGATGGCCTGCCGGTCCATGTTCGGGACGAGGGCGGCCGAGGCTTCGATGTGGCGGGAGCGGGGGGAAGTGGTCACGTTCATTGGGATTGGCGGAATTCGCCTGTTTGCGCGATCACTTTAGCGAAAACTTGGGGAAAATGTCAGAGATGAACGAAAAAATCTGCAGAAACCGCATATTTCCAAGTTCAGTCTGGTTCCTCCCACCAGGGAACCGCCCCCGCCGCGAAGGTCGGTTCGACCGGCTCGACGAGGGCTTCCGGGGCGTCCACGTAGCCCATTTCAGCGAGTTCGGCCAGGACCGTCGGATCGAGCAGCGGAGCCGGGCCGGCCGGCCGCGGCAGGGGCTGGAGGAACCCGCTCCCGGCCAACTCCGCCGCGAGGCGCCGGCGCAACTCCGGTCGCGCGCCGGCCAGGTTGCGGGTCTCGCCGGGGTCGGCGGCGAGGTCGTAGAGCCAGATTCGGCCCGCCTTCTGGCGCCAGGGGTCGGTCTGGATCAGTTTGGCCTCCGGCCGCCGCCAGCAACGCAGCGGCCCGGTCAGGCCGGAGCGGGGACTGCCCGGCGACTCGGTCTCGGCGAACACCGGCCTTTCCTCGGCCTCGCCGCGCAGGACCGGCAGCAGGCTGCGGCCGTCCAGCGGCCGCGCCCGTTCCGGCCAGCGAAGTCCGCACAACTCGAGCAGGGTCGGCATCAGGTCGAGGGTGCCGACCTGGGCCGCGACCTCGCCGGCGGCCAGCCCCGGCTCACCGCTCCAGGCGAGCTGCAACGGCACCCGCAGCAGCTCGTCGTTCAGGGTGTGGCCGTGACCGAGGTCGCCGTGATCGAGGAACTCCTCGCCATGGTCGGCCAGGACCACCGCGATCAGGTTCGGCTCGGTCGCCAGCAGCTCCTCGAGGAAGGACCCGACTTGTTCGTCCAGGGCGAGGATTTCCTCGTCGTAGGCCGCGGCCAGCGCCGCCGCCTCCTTCGCGTCCCAGTCGAGCCGGCCGAGTCGAAAGGCGTTCAAGCTGGTACCGTCCAGGCGCGGTGGCGCGGATCCGGCGGCGAAGCGGCCCCGCCACGGCGCCGGGGCCTCGTAGGGGTAGTGGGCGTCGTTCAGGTGCAGGTAGAGGAAGAAGGGCCGGTCCCCGGCCTCGGCCAGGAAACGGCGGGCGATCTCGATCAGCTCCGGCGCCCGGCGGGAGCTGTCGTGAAAGAAGCGCAGGAAGCCCTGGTCGAAGCCGAAGCGGGCGGCGATGTTCGGATTCCCGGAAACGGCGGCGGTGAACCAGCCCTCCCGGGCCAGGGCCTCGGCCAGCGTGCGCCGGTCGGGGGGCAGAACCGCGAAGCCGAGCTGGTCCGGTTTGCCGATCGCCAGATGGTGGCCCGGGGTCAACCCGGTCAGCAGCGAGGCCACGGCCGGTTTGGTCCACGGGGCGGGAGCGATCGCCTGGCGGAAGACCAGCCCCCGGGCGGCCAGCTCGTCGAGCCGAGGAGTCGTCGGCCGCTTCGCCCCGCCCCAGCCGACGTGGTCCAGTCGGACCGAGTCGAGCAGGACGACGACCACGCTCGGCCGGCCGGCGGCGTTCGGCCCGGCCAGGGGGACGACCAGGTGGGGGAGCAGGGCCAGCGCCGCCGCCGCCAGTGCCGGCGCCGGCCGGCCGAGCCGCTCGGCCAGAAAGCGGGCGGCGCGCCCGATCCGGGCCAGGCCCTGGATCCGGACGGCCGCCGAGGCGAAGATCCACCAGGTGGCGGCCGCGGCCAGGGCGAGGACCAGCCGCCGACCGCCGGGATCCTCGCGCCAGGTGAGCCAGAACAACCAGCCGTCTCCGGATCCGAACCAGGATTCCGACCAGCCCTCGGCGGCGGCCGAGAGGGCGCCGACCGCGCCCGAGGCGAGCGCCACGGCGAAGAGCAGGAACCAGGCCGCCCCCATCGCGTGGCGGGAGTATATCCCTCGGTTGTCGTGGCCGGCTGACCGCGACGGCCTCCGCTTCGTGCCGTTCGGGGAGGAGAACGCGACGGCGGTGAACGACCTCTTCCGATCGGTCTTCGGCTTGGCGCGCGGCCCCGACCACCAGCGCTGGAAGTTCCTGTCCGGCCCGGCCGGACCGGGGCTCGGCTGCGTCGCCCTGGCCCCGGACGGTCGGGCGGTCGCCGCCAATCTCGGCGTGGTCTGGCCGTTCCAAGTCGCCGGCCGCGAGGTCCGGCTGATGCAGACCTGCGAGACCGCCATCCGGCCGGAGTGGCGGGGGCTCCGGACCTTCCGCGAGATCACCGCCGGTCTCGGGCGGCTGGCCGCCGATCGCGGCGTCGTCGCCTCCTACGGCGGCCGGATCGCCGAGGCCCCGCTGGTCCTCGGTCGGCGGCTGTTCGGCTACCGGCAGATCCTGGAGTTGCCGTTCCTGGAGGCCCGACTCAGCCTGGGGCCTGCCCTGGGACGGCTCTTCGGCCCGGCCGGCGCCGGCCTCGGCCTCCTGCTCGACCGGCTCCGCCGGCGGCGCCCGCACCCGGCCGAGGATCGGTTCCGGATCCGCCCGGTGACCGCCTACGGGCCGGAGTTCGACCGCCTTTGGCGCCGGCGGCGCGGCGGCCTGCGGGTGGCCCGGATCCGCTCGGCGACGGTGCTCGGCCACCGCTACGGCGCCTGTCCGGTCGATCGGAGTCCGGCCTGGCTGGCCGAGGACGACGACGGCCCGGCCGGCTTCCTGGTCCTCCGCCTGCGCCGGGAGGAAGGAGGGGTGACGGTCGCCACGGTCCTCGACCACCTCGACGGCGGCGATCCGGCTCTCGCCGCCGCCCTCCTCGCCCGGGCCGGGCGCGAGGCCGCCGCCGACGGCGCCGCCTTCCTGCGGTTGGCGCCCCGCCCCGGCTCGGCCCTGGCCGAGGCCGCGGTCGGCTTGCCCGGCTTTGCGCCGAGCCGGCGCGAACCGCCGGATCGGGTGGTGGTCTCGCTGCTGCCGTGCAAGGCGGCGGCGGATCCGGCCAATGACTGGATCGCCGAGATCCTCGATCCGGACGCCTGGACCTACGCCCCGGGCGACTCCGACTTCCACGACTGATCCGCCGCCCGCATGTTCACGGATGCCCTCCTCGTCGCCGGCAAGGTCCTGCTGTGCCTGGTCTCGCTCGGCGGCCTGGCCCTGATCCCCTTCGGCCTGCCCGGCAACGTGGTCGTGGCCGTTCTGGCCCTGCTCGGGCCGCTGCTCGGCCTGCCCTGGAGCGACTTCTGGATCGTCGCCGGGGCGGCGGCGGCGGCCGAGGCGATCGAGTTCGTCGCCTCCTTGGGCCTGGCCCGCCGGACCGGGGCCTCCCGGGTCGGGCTCTGGGGCGCCTTCTTCGGCGGCGTCGGCGGCGCGATCCTGCTCACCCCGGTGGTTCCGCCGTTCGGCACGATCTTCGGCGGCGCGGTCGGCTCGTTCGTCGGCGCCGCCCTGTTCGAGTTCCAGTTCGCCCGTCGGGGCGGCGGCCGCAGCCTCCAGGTCGGCCTGGGCGCCTTCTTCGGCGCCCTGCTCGGGCGGCTGGCCAAGATTTGGATCGGGCTGTTCCAGGTCGGCTGGCTGGCCTTCGCGCTCTTCTCTTGAGACGCCCGGCGGCCGCCGGCCGAAAAAGACGGACGCTCCGGCGGCGCCGGGCGTAGGCCACCCACCGACCGAACCGGCCCTAGAATGGCTGCGCCCTCCGTGCTCCGAGCCCGCTCCCTCTTCGTCCTGGTCCTCGCCGCGCCGGCGCTGGCCGCCCAGGATCCCACCCCCTCGACCCCGGCGTCCGACCCGCTCGCCGCCCTGGCGGCCGGGCTGCCGCCGGCGGTGCGGGCCGCCGCCGACAACCTCCAGCGCCCGTGGGAGTGCGACCTCGCCTTCCGCCTGGTCGCCCGCGGGGAGGGCGTCGAAGGCTCCGGGCACCTGCGCTGGTTCCACCCGCGGGTGTTCGCGGCCCGGCTGAAGCTGCAGGAGGTCGGCGACGAGGGCCGGCAGGCCGACCTCGACCTGCTCGCCGACGACGACTACCTGTTCCTCGGCTGGCAGGCCGAGGATCAGCGGCTGGCCGCCCGGATCGAGCTGGACTTCTTCGCCGAGATCCGGTCCGCGCTCGCGACCCTGCTGGCCGCCGGGCCGGCCGAGGACTTCGCCGAGCACCTGGCCGGGCTCGAGTTCACCGAGTCCCGGCGGGACTCCGGCCGGGTCCGCCGGCTGGAGGCGGACCTCGCCGGTCTGCTCGATGCGCCCTCCGGGCCCGAACGGGTCGGCCTGCGGCTCGACTTCGCCGCCGACAGCGGCTTCCCGCTCGCCGCCGAGCTGGACGCCGGCTCGGAAGGGCTGTTCACCTTCGCCGTCTCCGGGCTCCGCTTCCCGGACGAGATCGACCCCGAGACCTTCACCTGGACGGGGCCGCCGGCCCTCGACTTCACCGTCCAGGCCCGCCAGACCCTTCGGGAACTGCTCCCGGAGGCCGATGAAGAGTTCTGATGAAACTCCTCCCCGCCCTCGCCGTTCCCGCCGCGCTGGCCGCGCTGGCCGCTCCGAACCTGACCGCCCAGGAGACCGCCGAGGCCTGGCTGGCCCGGCTCAAGGCCGTGTCCGACAAGCCGGTCGAGCTGGTCCAGACCATGGAGATGACCTATCGCGGCACCAAGATGACCAGCCGCGCCGAGCTGCTCTACCTCGACGCCACCCACTACGCCAACCGGGCCGAGATCGAGACCTACTGGCCCGAGCAGGACCAGCGGATGGTCCGGATCATGCGCACGGTCGGCGACGGCGAGAAGCAGTGGAACGAGATGACTTTGCCGGCCACCGGCCAAGGGGCGGTCCAGGAGCTGACCTTCGAGCAGGTCCGCGAACAGGCCCGCGGCAGCATCCTCGCCGGCCGGGTGCATCCCGGTCAGCAACTCCTCGCCCTGCTCGATTACACCGAGCCCGACGAGGTCCAGCTCGGCGACGACAGTGTCACCCTGGTGGCCGCGGTCACCGAGGCCGGCAAGAGCAAGCTCGTGCCGATGTTGGCCGGCGTCGTGCCGAAGGAGGTCGAGGTCGTGCTCGACCGCAAGACCGGCTTCCTCCGCTCCTGGAAGCTGCGCCGTTTCACCGGCGAGACCGTTCTCTCCCTGACGGTCACCGACGTCCGCTTCCCCGACCCGGCCAAGATCGACCGCCGGCGCTTTGTCTTCGAGCCCTCCGGCGAGATCGAAGAGCGGCACGACCCCGGCGCCGCGGAGAGCGACGACGACGGCAAGAACCCCTGAACCCAGCGGGCGGCGCCCGCCAATCATGAACAAGACCCTTCTGACTGCTTCCCTGCTCCTCTCCCTGGCTCCGGCCGTCGCCGCCCAGGAGACCGAGAAAGCCGCCCTGCCCCAAGAGGTCCAGGTCTGGGTGGACAAGATCGGCCAGCTCGTCGACAAGCCGGTCTCCTACGACATGGCCATGTCGATGGACGTGGTCGCCCAGAACATGCCGCTGCAGATGACCAGCACCGGCCACGTCCTGATGCTCGACGCCGAGCACATGCGGACCACCATGAAGATGACCATCGAGATGGAGATGATGCCCGAGCCGATGGTCATGGAGATGCTGACCGTCGTCGACGGCGAAAACCTATGGGTCCAGCAGGACAACCCGATGGTCGGCCAGCAGATCATGAAGGCCAAGGTGTCGCAGATGAACGCCCTGCGCGACGCCGGCATGGGCATGAACCTGAGCGGCGACCAGCTCAAGCAGGTGCGGGAGCTGTTCGAGAACTACTACGGCAACTTCGAGGTCTCGCAGAGCGAGAACGAGGTGAAGATCACCGGTGACATCCTCAAGGAGATGCCCGGGGCCGCCCAGCTCGGCAATATGGACCTGAAGCGCTTCTCCCTCCACCTCGACCCCAAGACCGGCTTCCCCTCGCGGATGGCGATGGGCAACGGCGAGAAGGATCTGATGGTGATCACGATGAGCAACGTCAAGTTCCTCGACAAGGAGAAGGTGGACAAGAAGCAATTCACCTACACCCCGCCGGAGGGGGCGCCGGTGATCGACATGGGCGCCATGCTCGGCGGTGCCGCCGGCGGCGCCGAGGACGGCGGCGACTTCTGACCGCCCGTGGCGGCGGCCTCCGCCGCGGCCGGCTAGCTCCGCTCCAGTTCGGCGGTGACCAGCCGCCACATTCCCCGGGCGCAGGCCCGCCAGGTGAAGCCGGCGGCCTGCGCCCGGCCCTTTGCCCGCAGCTCGGCGCGCAGGGCTGGGTCGGCGGCCAGGGTCCGGAGCTGCTCGGCCCGTTCGGCGTCCGCCGCCGGCGGCGCCAGCAGCGCCGCCCGGCCGCAGACTTCGGGCAGGGCGGCGGCGTCGCTGGCCAACACCGGGCAGCCGAGCGCCATCGCCTCGAGCGGCGGCAGGCCGAAGCCCTCGTAGAAGGAGGGGAAGATCAAGGCCAGGGCGTGCTCGTAGAGGGCGCGCAGCTCGCCGTCCGAGACGCGGCCGGCATGGACGGTGCCCGGCGGCAGCTCCGCCCCGCGCTCGGCGAAGACGCGCGGGTTCGGGCCGCCGGCGACGACCAGGCGCAGACCCTCGACTCCGGCCAAGCGGACCGCCGCCGCCGCTCCGGCCAGGTTCTTGCGCGGGTCGAGGCTGCCGACCGCGAGCACGTAGCCCTCCGGTTCGAGGCCGAGCCGCGCCAGCACCGCCGGCTCGGCGGCGGCGGCGAAGACGTGCTCGTGGCCGTTCGGCAGCACCGTGATCCGTCGCCGCGGAATGCCGAAGCGGCGCTCGTACTCGCCGGCGGTGAAGGCCGAGACCGCGGTCAGCAGCCGTGCCCGGCGGGCGGCGCGCGGCACCACCCAGCCCCACCAGGCGCGGAAGGCGCGCGAGTAGGCCTGCGGCCAGGCGAAGGTGACCGCATCGTGCAGGTGCAGCAGCGTCCGCGGGTGCCGCACCGGCGCCGTGCCCTTCAGGTTGAGCAGCAACCCGGGCGCCCGCCGCGGCAGGCTGAGCTGCTCCCAGGCGTGCGAGCGGAAGGCGCCGCCGGGGCGCAGCTCGAGGTGGGGCAGGCCCGGGTCGGCCGCCGGCGGCGCCGGCAGGTGGAGGACGATGCGCCAGCGCCCGCGGTCGATCTCGCCGGCGGCGACCATCCGGTCCAGTTCGGCCAGGATCTCGCGCCCGACCCGCTGCACGCCGGTCAAAGGCTCGCCGAGGAAGCGGGCGTTGACGTGGACCTCGGCCGGCGCCGGCAAGGCGCTCAGCCCTCGGCCGGCTCGGCGGCGAGGATCCGGTCCTGCATCTCGCGCACGGCGGCGTCGAGGCCGACCAGCACCGCCCGGGCGACGATCGCGTGGCCGATGTTCAGCTCCTCGACGAACGGCAGCGCCGCCACCGGCTGGACGTTGTCGTAGTCGAGGCCGTGGCCGGCGTTGACCCGCAGGCCGAGTTCGTGAGCGTAGCGGGCGGCGGTCTCCAGCCGCTGCAGCTCGGCCTCGCGCTCGGCGCCGCCGGCGTTGGCGTAGCGCCCGGTGTGCAGCTCGACGAACTGCGCTCCGGCCCGGGCGCAGGCCTCGATCGGCTCCGGCAGCGGATCGACGAAGACGCTGGTGGCGATGCCGGCTTCCGCCAGTCGCGGCAGTTCGGCGGCCAGGCGCTTCTCGTGGGCCGCGGCGTCGAGCCCGCCCTCGGTGGTCAGCTCCTGCCGCTTCTCGGGGACGATGCAGACCGCGTCCGGTCGCGTCTCAAGCGCGATCCCGATCATCTCGTCGGTCAACGCCATCTCCAGGTTGAGGACGCCGCGGACGATCTCGCGCAGCAGCCGCAGGTCCCGGTCCTGGATGTGGCGGCGGTCCTCGCGCAGGTGGATCGTGATGCCGTTGGCGCCGGCCAGCTCGCAGAGCACGGCCGCCGCGACCGGATCAGGCGAGACGCCGCGGCGGGCCTGGCGAACCGTGGCGACGTGGTCGATGTTGACGTGGAGCCGGGGCATCGGCGGCCTATTCTAGGCGGCGTGCTGCGCATCACCGCCGGCGAACACCGCGGCCGCAGGCTGCCGGTGCCCGCGGTCCGCGCCACCCGACCGCTGGTGGCTCGGGCCCGCCAGGCGCTGATGGACCACCTGCGGCCGCTGCTGCCCGGGGCGACGGTCTGGGACGTCTACGCCGGCTCCGGCATCCTCGGCTTCGAGGCCCTGTCGCGCGGCGCCGCCGAGGTGGTGGCGGTCGAGCGCCACCCGCGGGCCGCCCGCCAGATCGAGGCCAGTGCCGAGCTGCTCGGCTACCGCGACCGGGTCCGGGTGTTGCGCTTGGACGCCCGCGAGTTCCTCGCCACCGGGCCGTCCCCGGCGCCGGACCTGGTCTTCTTCGACCCGCCCTACGCCGCCTTCCGCGGCTCCGGCCGGCCGACGGTCTGGCGGCTCTTCCTGGACCTGGCCGGCGCCCTGCGGCCCGGCGGCGCGGCGGTGGTCCACACCCCCCGCGGCATCCTGGCCGCGGCCGAACAGGCGGAGCTGCCGGGGCTGGCGCGGCGGGACTACGGCACCACCTCGCTCTGGTGGTGGCACGCGCCGCCGGCGGAGGCGGAGTCGTGAGCGGCGATCCGGGCCTGGCGGGGCTGCTCGCGGCCTGGCCGCACCACCGCCTCAAGGAGACGCTGGACGAGGTGCTCGAGCTGTGGGGGGTGATCGACCTGCGGGCGGCGATCGAGATCCGCTGGAATCCGCGGCTGCGGACCACGGTCGGCCGCGCCCTGCTCGACGACATGGTGCTCGAGCTGAACCCGCGCCTGCTCGCCCGCCACCCCGGCGAGGTCCGGCCGGTGCTCGTGCACGAGGCGGCGCACTTGGTCGTGCGGCGGCTGCACGGCCCGCGGGCGGCGGCGCACGGGCCGGCCTGGAAGGCGCTGATGCGCCGGGCCGGCGAGAGCACCCGCGCCACCCACGACCTCGACGTGGCCGGCCTCCGCCAGCGGCGGCGCCGGCGCCGCCGTCCCACCGGCCGGGGCCGCTGGTTCCGGCGCGGCCGCTCCGGCCGCGGCTAGACTACCGGGCCGTGCCCGGGTCTCCCGTCCCTCGTGAACCGCTCTTCTTCGAGCGCATCGGCGTCCCCGCCGTCTGGGGCGGCCGGCGGCTGGCGGCCGACCTGGGCTGGGATCCGCCCTTCGCCGATCCTCTCGGTGAGACCTGGGAGGTCAGCGATCTGCCCGGCCGGGAATCCGTCGTCCGCGGCGGCGAGTTCGGCGGCAGCAGTCTCCGCGAGCTGATGGCGGCCGCCGGCCGCCGGCTGCTCGGCCGCTCGCGGCCCGGCGCCGGCGGCCGCTTCCCGCTGCTGGTCAAGTTCCTCGAGGCAGGGAGCGATCTCTCGGTCCAGGTCCACCCCGGCGGCGACGACCCGGCCGCGCCCGGCAAAGTCGAGTGCTGGACCTTCCTCGACGGCTGCGAGCCCGGGGCCGAAGTTCTCTGCGGGCTGGCGCCGGGCACCTCCCGCGAGGCCTTCGCCGCCGCCGCCGGCACGCCCGAATGTCCGCGGCTGCTGGACCGCCACCCGGCGCGGCCTGGGGAGTTCCTCTTCGTGCCTCCCGGGCAGCCGCACTCGGTCCGGCGCGGCGTCCGGCTGCTCGAAATCCAGCAGACCAGTGACACCACCTACCGCCTCTGGGACTGGGACCGAACCGGTTTGGACGGTTTGCCGCGGCAGCTTCACCTCGAGGCCGGGCTGGCGGCGATCGACTTCGACCATCCGCTGGCGCCGCCGTTCGCGCCCGAGTACCGGGCCAACCCAGCCGGCTGCGAGGCGGCGCTGCTCGTCCACTGCGAGCCCTTCCTGGTCCGGGCGCTCCGGCTGCCGACCCGGCACCTGCTGCGGCCGCGCAGCTACGCCTGCGTCCTGGCGGTGGTCCGCGGCCGCGGCGCCGTGGCCGACCCGGACGGGGCCTTCCCGCGCCGCGGCCTTCGCTTCGGCGACGTCTTCCTGCTGCCGGCCGACACCGGGCCGGTGCTCCTCGAACCCGACCCCGAGGGCCTCGAGTTGATCGAGGCGACCGCGCTGTGAGCCCCCGCCCCGGACGCCGTCCCGGTCGGAAGGCCGGCAAACCGCGCCGCCCGGCCCGGAAGCCGCGCCGCAAGCACGCCAGCGGCCACCCGGGCAAGGGGCACGCCCGCGCCACTCCGGCCCAACGCCGCCGCGCCCACGGCGCCGTCGCCGCCGCCGGCAGCGCCGACGAGGGGGTGGCGCCGCCCGACCCGCGCGGCGTCCGCCTGAACCGTTGGCTGGCCGAGCAGGGGGTGGCTTCCCGCCGCCGCTGCGACGCCCTAATCCAGGAGGGAGCGGTCGAGGTGAACGGCGAGATCCTGCTCGAACCCGGCTACCGGGTCCGCCCCGGCGACGAGATCAAGGTCGAGGGGCGGCCGGTGCGGCCGGCCCGCCGCCTCTACTACCTGTTCCACAAGCCGCGCGGGGTGCTCTGCACCGACGACCCACGCGAGACCCGAACCCGCGTCGCCGACCTCGTGGCGCCGCTGGTCGCCGGCCGGGTCTTCACGGTCGGCCGCCTGGACGAGGACTCCGAGGGACTTCTGCTGCTGACCAACGACGGCGACTTCGCCCAGCTCGTCGCCCATCCGCGCTACGGGGTGCCGAAGACCTACGTGGTCCAGGTCGCCGGTGCGGTGCCGGCGGCGGCGGTGGCCGAGCTGCGCCGCGGGGTCTGGCTGGCCGAGGCCCGGGTCCGCCCCGACCGGGTCCGGATCGTTCGCCGCACCCCGACCACGACCTCGCTCGAGATCCGGCTGCGGGAGGGCCGCAACCGTGAGCTGCGTCGGCTGCTGGCGCGGGTCGGCTTCAAGGTCCGGCGGCTGAAGCGGGTGCGGATCGGCGACCTCGGCCTCGCCGGTCTGCCGCGCGGCGCCGTTCGCCCCCTGACCCGGGCCGAGCGCGACGACCTGGCGGCGCTGGCGCGGGCGCCCGAAGATGACCCTCCCGGCAAGGACTGATGCTGCGCTTCGACACGATCCTCCGCGACCCGGTCCACGGCGACATCCCGCTGACCGCCGAGGAGGTCCGCGTCCTGGACACGCCGGAGATGCAGCGGTTGCGGAACATCCGCCAGCTCGGCACCGCCTACCTGGTCTATCCCGGCGCCCAGCACAGCCGCTTCGAGCACTCGATCGGCACCGCCCACCTGGCCAGCCGGATGATCGCGGCCATCAACGCCGTCCGCGACCGCGAGGGGCCGGCCTACGGCGGCTACGACGAACACGAGGAGCGGGTGGTGCGGTTGGCCGCCCTGGTCCACGACGCCACCCACCTGCCGTTCGGGCACAACATCGAGGACCAGACCGGTCTGCTGCCCCGGCACGACGTGCCGGAGCGCTTTCAGCGCCTGTTCTCGGAGGAGACCGACCTCGGGCGGGCGCTGCGCCGGACCGGCCTACACCGGGAGGTGCTCGGGATCCTCGCGCCGGAAGCGGTCCCGGCCGCGGCCCGGCCGCCGGCCCACTGGCGGGCGTTGGTCAGCGGCACGATCGACGCCGACATGCTCGACTACCTGGCCCGGGACGCGCTCTACACCGGCCTCAAGCTGACCTACGACCCGCGCATCTTCGGCATGTTCCGGGTCGAGCGGGCCGGGCAGCGGCTCTACGTCGATCTGGTCAGCCGCGGCCACCTGAAGGAGGCGCTGCTCAGCGAGGTCGTGCGCTGCCTCGAGGCCCGCTACTACTTCAGCGAGCGGGTTTACTACCACCACGCCAAGATCAGCTCCGGGGCGCTGGTGGCCAAGGCGGTCGAGATCGCCCTGCTCGAGGGGGCGATCGGCTTCGAGCAGCTCCAGCGCAGCACCGACGCCGGGTTGCTCGACCGGCTGGCCCGGGCCCGAATCCCGGATCCGGAGCAACGGGCCCGGCTCCGCACCTTCGTCGAGGCCTACCAGACCCGCCGGCTGCCCAAGCGGGCGGCAGTCTATCCCGTCTACGCCAACCGGGAGGTCCAGCAGGACCTGATCGAGCGCTTCTTCGGGGCAGGCAGCGCGGAGGAGCGACGGCGGGTCGAGCTGCGCATGGGCGAGGCGGCCCGCTTCGCCGTCGGCCGCGAGGTTCCGGTGCTGCTCTACTGCCCGGCCGGCCACATGCAGCTCAAGTCGGCCCGGCTGCTCGTCCGCTGGCCGGGCGCCGACGATCTGGCGCCCCTCTCCGACCACGCCGACGAGGTACCGCGGCTGGGGGATCTCGAGCGCTCCTATCAGCGTCTATGGAAGTTCTATGTTTTGGCGCTGACCGACGACCCGCGGGCCCTGGCCGCGGTGCGGGAACTCTGCCTAGAGGAGTTCCCCGGTGCTGTCAACCTGCTCGAGGCGGATTCCGGCGCCGCTCGGCCCGATTGACCGGAACTTTTTTTCGAAACGGCATTCCCGACCCCACCTAAGATGAGCCGTCCGACCTGACGGACCGCTCGCCATCCCCGCGGACCCCCCTGACTCCCAGGACGACCCCCCGATCATCCTTCGGAGCCCCGACGTGAGCCTGCTGCCCACCCTGCTGGCCCTCCCGCTCGTTCTGAGCGGGTTCACCGGCCCGTTGACCGCCCTTCCCCAGTTCTCGGGCGGTCCGAACAAGGTTGCGCTCGGTGCCGAGGAGAGCTTGATCTTCCTCGGTCTCCAAGGGGATTACTCCGGCGAGCTGGAACTTCAGGTCCGGGACCGACTTTCGGAGGAATTCGGTCTGCAGGTGGTCGGTTCCCCGGTCGCCAGCCTGACCGACAAGGACAAGCGGGTCTGGGCGATCCGGACGACTGAAGATTTCAAGTCGATCCGCAAGAAGCTCCTGCGGCCTCTGAAGAAGCGCGGCTACTCGCTCGAGGAACTGCGGGCCACGGCCTTCAGCCCGATCGACCGGGTCTCCGGCTCGGCGATCAAGGCCGCGATGCGCGAGGTCGAGCGGGCCGATAAGTACGTCTGGGCCAGCTACATGGACTTCCGGGAGGGCACGATCTGGGTCTTCCACGAGGATCGGCTGAAGTCCGAGAAGTTGCTCGACCGGATTCGGAACACCCGCCTCAAGGTGGCCTTCTACCACCACGAGATCCAGCTCGAGCCCGACTCCCCCGACCTGCGGCTCGACGGCTTGGCCGAATCCGCCAAGGAGAAGCTGGATGCGCTCGCGGTCACGGGCCGGGACAATGCGCTGGTCATCGACCTGTATCTGCGGGACGTGGACAGCTTCCTGGCGTTGGATCGCGGCCGGCACACCGTCGCCTGCCCGGATCTGAGCCCGCTGCTCGGGAGGGGGCGGAAGGCTGCGGGGTGGGCGGTCGTGTTGGAGAACCGGGGCTACCCGTTCGTCGACGGCTGAATCCGGTCCCACCGGCTGGCCTCGTTTTCGGCCGACCGGCGTAACCCCACGCCCGGTCGCCCGGGCCCCCCGAAGCGATCCAGGGGATGGGTCCAGTTTCAGCGGAGGGATTCCAGGCGGTTCCCGATCCGCTCCAGCGCCCGCTCCAACACCTCCTCCGCGGCCGCGAACGAGATCCGGAAGCACTCCGGCGCCCCGAAGGCGCCGCCGCCGATCACCCCGACCCGGTCGGCCTCGAGCAGGATCTCGGCCAGGTCGTCGCCGTTCCGCACGACCCGACCGGTGCTCGGGTCGGTCTTCCCGGCGAAGGCGGAGACGTTCGGGAAGGCGTAGAAGGCTCCCTGCGGCCGCGGGCAGACCACGCCGGTCATCGCCGCCAGACGGCCGGCGACCAGCTCGCAGCGGGCCTCGAAGGCGCGGCGCATCGCCTCGCGCTCCTCGTCACCCCGTTCGAGCGCGGCCAGGCTGGCGATCTGGGAGATCGCGTTAGGGCTGGACGCAAGCTGGCTCTGAAGGGAGGAGATCGCCCTGGCCAGCGGCCGCGGCGCGGCTAGGAAGCCCATGCGCCAGCCGGTCATCGCGTAGGCCTTGCTCATGCCGCCGATCCAGACCGCGCTCTCGCGCAGCCCGGGCGAGGCGGCGATCGGGGAGACGTGCCGGGCGCCGTGGTAGGTGAGGGCGGCGTAGATCTCGTCGCTGATCACCGCCAGGCCGCGGGCCTGGGCCCAGTCGCCGATCTCGGCGCAGAGTTCGGCCGGATAGACCACTCCGGTCGGGTTGTTCGGGGTGTTGAGCAGCAACACCCGGGCGCCGGCGGCGGCCCGGTCGAGATCCTCGACCTGCGGCAGGAAGCCCTGGTCGCAGGGCACGAGCACCGGCTCGCCGCCGGCGATCCGCACCATTTCGGGGTAGGAGGTCCAGCACGGCACCGGCACCAGGACCCGGTCGCCGGGCTCGACCAACGCCATGAGGGCCTGGTTGATCCCGAGCTTGCCGCCGGTGGTGACGATCACCTCCTCCGGCGCGTACTCGACCCCGATCTCGCGCTGGATCATCCGCGCCGCCGCCGCCCGCAGCTCGGCCATGCCGGCGCCGGCGGTGTAGCGGCCGCGGCCCTCGCGGATGGCGCGGATCCCGGCTTCCTCGGCCGCCTTCGGCGGGGTGAAGTCCGGTTCGCCGGCGGTCAGGCTCAGCACCTCGACGCCCTGGGCGCGGAGGGCCTCGACCCGGGCGACCATGGCCAGGGTGGCCGAGGGCTGGAGGGAGGCCACCCGGGCCGCCAGGGGGAGGGAGGAGGAGGTCTCGGGCACGGCGGCGCGGGAAAAGGGGGCCGAAGGGGGACGGGATTCTAGCCCCGGCGCGTCCACAATAGGCTCGCCATGGTCGATCTCGGCTTCTCCTACCGGCTGCGGGAGTTCCTGACCAGCCGGAAGTTCCTCTGGATCGTCACCGGCCTCTTCTCGGGGCTGGTGGTCCTCTACTTCCTGTTCCTGACCTTCTTCTTCGACCCTTTCGAGGATCCGCTCGCCGACACCGCCGAGATCGTCCCGCGCGAGGCCGAGTACTTCCTGCGCTGGAAGGGCGCCGGGCAGCGCTTCTCCTCCTTCCCGGTGCCGAAGGTCTGGGAGGAGTTCCGGGCCAGCCGCGCCTGGAAGGACATGGAGACGGCCGGTCTCGCCACCGAGTGGGACCAGGAGTTCGGGATCTCCGAGATCGTCGCCCGGCTCGGCAGCATCCACGAGTCGTTGCCGCCCGGCCTGAGTCTGGAGGACGACCTGCTGCAGGAGGTCGCCCTGGCCGGCAACGGCCAGCCGACGCTCGACGCCACCTTCGACGGGGTCCTGATGCTGCGGGTCTCGTTCAAGATCAAGGCGGCGGTGTCGATGCTCGGTTACGACTTCATGCGCTCCAAGCTGCCCGAATCGCTCGGCATCGAGGAGCTGGGGGACGACACCTACCGGCTGCCGCAGTTCGCCCCCTTCGGCTATCAGGACGCCTTCCTGTCCCGGATCCGCGACGTCGTCCTGCTCGCCAGCCGCAAGGAGTGGATCGACCGCGCCCGCCAGCTCGACCTCCAGGGCGGCGAGAACTCGCTCGCCACCTCATCGGTCTTCCATGACAACGTCGAGGCCTACCTGAACGCCGGCGAGCAGCCGCTCGAGGTCTTCGTGCGCTGGGAGCCGATGCGTCGTCGCTTCGGCTCCTGGCCGGACCCGCAGCCGGGGCAGGTGGTGCCGCTGGCGCTGAGCGTCTTCTTCAACACCGACCTGCTCCGTTACGCCGCCGGCTACTGGCGGCCGGGGCAGGTGTTCGAGGGCCGCTTCTCGGGCGAGATCGACCGCTCCCGGCTCACCCCCTTCCAGCGGAGTTGGGCCGAGAGCAGCTCGCTCGGGCCGAACACCCTGGCCGAGTTCGCCGGTATGGTGCCGGCCGACTCCTTCCTCTTCGCCGGCGTCGCCGGCAACCCCGGCAGCGTCCTGCGCGAGCTGTCGGTGGTGATCCCGGAGGATCTGCGGGCGCTGATCGACGAGGCGCTGGTCAACTCCGGCCAGTACCAGGGGCTGGCCCACCTGCTGAACGACGTCAGCGAGAGCTTCCAGAGCGGGCTGTTCCTGGCCATGCGGCGCGACGACTACCCGCTGATGGAGGGGCTGGAGGTCGAGCACGACGACTTCCCGGCGCCGCTGTTCGTGGTCATCGGCCGGCCGAAGAGCGAGGCCGCCTACCAGGCCTTGGAGGAGTTCTTCCGCGACAAGATCGGCCTGATGTTCTCCGGCCAGCAGGCGCCGGTGGTCGAGTCGGTGCCGGTCGGCGGCGGCGAGAACGCGATCTCCTTCACCACCCCGTTGATCCGCGGCACCGGCGAGATCGTCATGCACCGGCTGACAGTCGGGCGGCGGCAGTACGTGCTGATCAGCAACTCCTTCAAGTACCTGCGCCACGTCGAGGACACCGCCTTCCTGGCGGCCGAGGATCCGGCCGCGGCCGAACGCAAGCTGGCGGCGCTGCCGGCCTTCCAGCGGGCGACCGGTCTCCTTCAGCGCGGCGCCAACCTCTTCGTGTGGTTCGACCCGGACGAGGCCCGGGAGTGGAGCGAGCGCTTCGCGGTCGAGGTGGCTCGGCAGATGTTCCTGGAGGAGTCCGATCAGCTCGCCGCCCGTTGGCGGCCGGAGGAGGAGCGGAAGCAGCGGGACTTCCTCTTCCCCGGCCTGACCGCCCTGAACCAGGCCCAGCTCGAGCAGCTCCAGGAGGCGGTGGACGAGGCCCTGCTCGAACGGCTGGAGCCGGAGTGGGGGCGGCGCCAGGAGGAGCTGATCGGGCGGGCTCGGCGGGCCTTCCTGCCGGCCCGGGCCCTGGACTGGTTCAACCTGGCCCTGGAGATGAACCTGCGCTCGGTCAGTCTGGTGCTGTCCGGCGAGCTGGCCCTGGATTGACGCGGCCGCCGGGGCCGCTAGAATTTCCGCCCCTCGCCGGGATGGCGGAATTGGCAGACGCGCATGGTTGAGGGCCATGTGGGGGTAATACCCCGTGCAGGTTCGACCCCTGTTCCCGGCACCAGATCACGGGCCGCGCCTTCGGGCGCGGCCCTTTCCAGTTCCTTCCAAGAACGGCCGGGCGAGGCGAGAATCAGGGGGATGGAAGGTTCCCCCGGTCCCGTCCCGTCCTCGGTCGAGGATCGTCTGCACGCCCTCGGCCAGCTCGTCGGCCGGACGCCGCTGCTGCGGCTGCCGGTGCGCTTCCGCGGCCTGCGGATCACCGTCTGGGCCAAGCACGAGATGGCCAATCCGACCGGCTCGATCAAGGACCGGATGGCGCTGCACATTCTGCGCACCGCCTACCGGGCCGGCGCCATCCAGCCCGGAGACGTGATCGCCGAGGCCACCAGCGGCAACACCGGCATCTCCTTCGCCGCGCTGGGCCGAGCGCTGGGCCACCCGGTGCGGATCTACATGCCGGACTGGATGAGCGTCGAGCGGGTGCAGGTGATCCGCAGCCTGGGCGCCGAAGTGGTGCCGGTCTCGGCCGGCCAGGGCGGCTTTCTCGGCAGCATCAGCCTCGCTCGGGAGTACGCCGCCGACACGGGCAACGTCTTCCTTCCTCAGCAGTTCGACAACGCCGCCAACGTCGAGGCCCATTCGACCGGGACCGGGCCGGAGATCCTGGCCCAGATGCGGGCGCGCGGGGCCGAGCCGGGGGCGTTCGTGGCCGGGGTCGGCACCGGCGGCACGGTGATGGGGGTGGGGCAATACCTCAAGGCCGAGCTGCCCGAGGTGCGGGTGCATCCGTTGGAGCCGGCCAACTCGCCGACCATGCGCACGGGCTGCAAGGTCGGCAAGCACCGCATCCAGGGCATCAGCGACGAGTTCATCCCCTCGATCGTCGACCTCGGGGCGCTGGACGAGATCCTCGACGTCTGGGACGGCGACGCCATCCGCATGGCCCAGCGCCTGGCGCAGGAGCTGGGCCTGGCGGTGGGGATCAGCTCCGGTGCCAACTTCCTCGGCGCCCTGCTGGCCGCCGAGCGACTGGGCGACGGCGCCCAGGTGGCGACGGTCTTCCCGGACTGCAACAAGAAGTACTTGAGCACCGACTACTGTCGCGAGGAGGAGCCGCGCGAGGGCTACTTCGCCGACGAGGCCGAACTGGACGGCTTCGACGTCGTCCCGTGGAGATGCGAGCGCTGCGAGACGGCCCCGGCCGGGGCGGCGGCGGCGGCGGCCGAGATCTAGTCGTGGGAACTCGGCTCGGGCGAGCGCTACGACCTGCTCCTGGCCGGGTTGCCGGCGCGGACGCACCGGGCGGTGGTCGAGTATCTCGACGACTACACGGGCGGGGTGCTGGGCACGGCCGAGACCGAGGTCCAGGTGCTCTGAGCCGGGGCAGGGGCCGGAGGGCGGCCGTATCCTGCCGCCGATGGCCCGCCGTCCGCCCCGCCTCGAGGCCACGACCCTCTGGCGCTTCGGCTCCCGCACCTACGAGGGCCGGGAGCAGGGGAGCAACGACTACGCCGGCGCCACCCCGGCCTGGGTGGTCTGGAACCTGCTCCAGCGCTACACCGAGCCCGGCTGGCTGGTGGTCGATCCGATGGCCGGCAGCGGCACGACGGTGGACGTGGCCCGCGAACTGGGTCGGCGTGCGCTCGGCTACGACCTCCAGCCGGCGCACGAGGGAGTGTTCCGGGCGGACGCGCGCCACCTGCCGCTCGAGGACGAGAAGGCCGACTTCGTGTTCGTCGATCCACCGTACGGGCGCAATCTGCGGTACTCGGGCCGGCCCGAGTGCATCGGCGAGCTGGACGCCCGCGACGAGGCCTACTTCGAGGCCATGGACCAAGTCTTCGCCGAGATCGACCGCGTCCTCCGCCCCGACCGCCATCTGGCGGTGTACGTCTGCGACGTCTGGACCCGCCGCGCTTTCGTCCCGATCGGTGCCCGTTTCGTCTTTCAACTCGTCCAGCGCTTCGAGCCGGTGGACCACATCGCGGTCGAGCGGAGCAACGCCGACCTGCGGAAGGGCAACTACCGCAAGGCGGCCGAAGAGACCGGTTTCTTCCTGCGCGGGTTCAACCACCTGCTGGTGTTCCGGAAGCCGGGGCGAAGGGCGAGATGATGCTGAGGGTTCATTCCCGCCTACCCTCCGCCGCCCATCCCGATACCATGGGCAAATCCGGCGAACGACTGTAGGGTGTCCGAGTATGCCGGGATTCTCCTCTCGCGATCGATCCAACCCGCAATCAGCCAAGGGCTTGCGGCCCCCGCTGGGCGGGTTCCAGCAACCGGCCCGCGCCGGTTGCCCGGAACCGTCTAAC
>RFGR01000179.1 GCA_003696625.1 Planctomycetota bacterium | reverse complement strand
CCGCCGAGGTGCTGGCCGGGCTCGAGGCCGAGATCGCCCGCCGGAGTTGGTGGGCCGGCCGGTGAGGGCGGCGGCCGCCCTCGATGGGCCGCTCGGCCCGGCCCTGGCGCCGCTCGGTTGGCTCTGGTCGGCCGTCTCCCGGCTGCGGGCCGCCGCCTGGCGGCGGGGCCTGTTCCGCGCCCACCGGCCGCCGATGCCGGTGCTGTCGCTCGGCAACCTCGCCGCCGGCGGCACCGGGAAGACCCCCTTGCTGCTGGACACCGTCGCCCGGCTCGAGCGGCGCGGCTTCCGGGCCGGGGTCCTCTCCCGCGGCTACGGCGGCGACGAAGGGCGGATCCTGCGCCGCCGGCATCCGGACTGCCTCCTGGCCGAGGACCCGGACCGGGTCCGGGCCCTGCAGCAGTTCCTCGCCGTCGGCCCGCCGGAGATCCTGCTCCTCGACGACGGCTTCCAGCACTTCCGGCTCGAACGCGATCTCGACGTGGTCCTGATCGACGCCACCCGGCCGTTCGGGCGCTGCCTCCCGGCCGGCCTTTTCCGCGAGCCGCCGGCGGCCTTGCGGCGGGCCGATCTGGTCGTGCTCTCCCGAGCCGAGCTGGTCCCGCCCGGGCGTCGCGAGGAGATCTGGCGCCGGGTCGAGGCGGTCCGTTCCGGCCTGCCGCCGCTGCCGCGGATCGAGGGCGGCGTCCGGGCCGCCGGACTCCGTTCGGTCGCTACCGGCGCCGAGGAGCCGCCGGCGGCGGTGGCCGGCCGCCGCTGGCATCTGGCCGCCGGCATCGGCAATCCGGACTCGTTCCGCGCCTTGGTCGAACGGCTCGGCGGCGAGGTCGCCTCGACCGAATTCCGCCCCGACCACCACGCCTGGACCCGGGCCGAGATCGAGGCCTGGGCCGGCCGCGCTCCGGTGCTGGTGACCGAGAAGGACGCGGTCAAGCTGCAGGGGGAGACCCCCGACGAGGTCTGGGAACTCCGGGTGGACTGGGTCTTCGCCCGGGGCGAGGAGGAGTGGGAGACCCGGCTGGACGGGCTCGTGCTGCCGGTCCGGGCGGCCCGGATCGAACCCCTGTGGAGCGCCGTCGATCCGCGCGGCGGTCAGCCGTGAGCCGGCCTGAGACCTGGCGACGGCGGCTGCGGCGGCGCTGGAAGAACCGGCCGGGCCTCGTGCCCTGGCTGCTGGCGGCGCCGCAGCGGCTGTTCTTCCGCCTGCTCCGGCTGCTGCCCGACCGCGCCGTGCTCGCCGTCGGCGACCGCCTCGGCCGCCTGGCCTGGCTGGTCCCGCGCCGGCGCGAACTCGGCCGCCGCCATCTCGCCCGCGCCCTGCCCTGCCGGACGGCCGGGGAACGGGACCGGATCCTGCGCCGTTCCTGCGGCCACCTCGGGCGGGCCGCCGCCGAGGCGATGGTGCTCTGGCCCAAGCACGAGCCGGAGTGGTTCCGGGGCCGCATCGCCGTCGCCCCGCAGGCCCGCGAGCTGCTTGCGGCCTGGCGCGGCCGGGGCGCGATCGTGATCCAGGCCCACCTCGGTTCGATCGAGGCGACCAGCACCCTGCTCGCGCTCGAGGGCCTGCGGCCGGCGACGCCGATGCGACTGCCGCGCAACCACTATCTGGCCCGGGATCTGCTGCGCGCCCGCAACCGCGGTGCGGCCGAGGTGCTGCCGCGGCAGGGCGCGGTGAAGCGGATGCTGCGCCACTTGGGCGGGGGCGGCTCGCTCGTGCTCACCTTCGACCAGAACGCCCACCACAAGCCGGTCTTCGTGCCTTGGTTCGGCCATCCGGCGGCGACCGAGCGAACGCCGGCCGCCCTCGCCCTCCGCACCGGCGCCCCGGTCCTCGCCGCCTGGACCGTCCGTCGGCCGACCGGCGGCGCCGCCTGGGACTTCCACCTCGCCCTGGTCCGCGACCGGCAGCCGCCGGCCACTGCCGACGAGGCGGCGGTCACCCGCCTCACCGCCTCCTTCCACCGCGTGCTCGAGGAGATCGTCCTCCGGCACCCGGAGCAGTATCTTTGGATCCACGACCGCTACCGCTCGCGACCGCCGAGCCCATGAGCCAACGCCCCTCCACGGTCTCCCTGCACGACCGCCCCAGCCTGGTCAGCCGCGAACTGCTCGGCTCGGCGGCGCCGCCGCTGCCCGGTTTCGGCGACTTCCTGGCCTCGCTGCCGCAGATCTACGCCGGCCGCGATTTCCGCCGCCTGGCCGCGCGCTGGGCCGAGTGCGCGGTCGAGGGCCGGCCGGTCGGCGTCGCCTTCGGCGCCCACGTGGTCAAGGTCGGTGTCCAGGCCCACCTGATCGACCTGCTCGAGCGGGACGCCCTCCAGTTCCTCGCCACCCACGGCGCCGGAGCGATCCACGACCTCGAACTGGCCCTGGCCGGTCGGACCAGCGAGGACGTCGCCGCCGCCCTCGACGCCGGCCGCTTCGGCATGGCCGGCGAGACGGTCGAGGTCTGGGAGAGCGCCCTCGACCGGGTCCGGGGCGAGGGCATCGGCCTCGGCGAGGCCCTGGGGCTCGAGATCCTCGAGGGTGATTTCCGCTTCAAGGAGCTGTCTCTGCTTGCGCGCGGGGTCCAGGCCGGGCGACCCTTGGCGGTGCTGGTCGCCGTCGGCACCGACACCGTCCACGTCCATCCGAACATCGACGGGGCCGCCCTCGGTGAGGGCAGCATGCGGGACTTCCAGGCCTTGTGCCGGTTCGTCGCCACGCTCGAAGGCGGGCTCTGGATCAACCTCGGCTCGGCGGTGATCCTGCCCGAGGCCTTCCTCAAGGGGGTGGCGCTGGCCCGGAACGCCGGCGCCGAGCTGGACGGCATGATGACCGCGGTCCTCGACATGATTCGGCACTACCGGCCGACCCAGAACGTCGTCCTGCGCCCGCCCGGCGAGGGCCTGCAGCTCACCGGCCAGCACGAACTGCTCGTGCCGCTCCTGCACCAGGCCGTGCGCTGGCACATCGCACGCCTCGAGGGGGGCCGGGATGGGTGAGCGTGAGCTGATTCGGGTCCTGCAGGAGCTGGCCGAGCCGCGCGTGGCGGTGGTCGGCGATTTCATGCTCGACCACTACCTCTGGGGCGACGCCGGCCGGGTCTCGCCGGAGGCGCCGGTGCCGGTGGTCCATGCCCGCCGCGAGGAGCACCGGTTGGGAGGAGCCGGCAACGTGGTCGCCAACCTGGCCGGGTTGGGGGCCCGGGTCGGCTGCTTCGGCGCCGTCGGCAGGGACGAGCCGGGCCGCCGCCTGGCGGCCGGCCTCGAGGAGTGCGGCGCCGACACCGCCGGCCTGGTGACATGCCGGGATCGGCCGACCACCCAGAAGATCCGGGTGATGGCCCGGAGCCAGCAGATGCTGCGGGTCGACCGGGAGGAGCCGGAACCCCTGTCCGACGCCGAGGCGGAGGCGCTGCTGGCCGCCTTGACCGCGGCCGAGTGGGACGCGGTGGTGTTGAGCGACTACGGCAAGGGAGTGCTCTCGGACCGGATCTTGGCTGCGGTGCTGGCCGAAGCCCGGCGGCGCGGCGTCCCCAGCCTGGTCGATCCGAAACGGCGCGATTTCGCCGCCTACGCCGGCGCCACCGCGATCACTCCGAACCGGGCCGAGGCCGAGGCCGCCCTCGGTCGGCTCCTGCCGGATCTCGACGCGCTCGCCGCCGGCGGCGAGGAGCTGCGTCGGCAGGCCGGGGTCGAGGTCCTGCTGATCACCCTCAGCGCCGAGGGCATGTTCCTGGTTCGGGCCGATCGCGAACCGCTCCACCTGCCGACCGCCGCCCGGCAGGTCTACGACGTCACCGGCGCCGGCGACACGGTGATCGCCGCCCTGGCGGCGGCGCTCGCCGCCGGCCGGGACTGGGAGACGTCGGTGCGCCTGGCCAACGCCGCCGCCGGCCTGGCGGTGGCCAGGGTCGGCACCGCGGCGGTCGGCCGGCAGGAACTCCTTCACCACCTCTCGGCCGCCTCGCCGGACCGCAAGGTCGTCCACGGCGAGGCGCTGGCGCCGGCCCTGGCCGAGCTGAGGCGGGAGGCGAACCGGATCGTGTTCACGAACGGCTGCTTCGACATCCTCCACGCCGGCCACGTCCGCTACCTGGCTGCGGCCCGCGCCCTCGGTGACGCCCTGGTCGTCGGCCTCAACGACGACGACTCGGTCCGCCGCCTCAAGGGACAGGACCGTCCGTTCAATCCGCTTGCCGACCGGGCCGAGGTCCTGGCCGCGCTCGAGAGCGTCGACCTGGTGGTTCCGTTCGCCGAGGACACGCCGGCGGAGCTGATCGAGCGGGTCCGCCCCGACGTGCTGGCCAAGGGGGCGGACTGGGCCGAGAAGGGCGTGGTCGGAGCGGAGTTCGTCCGGGCCCACGGCGGCGAGGTTCGACTGATCGACCTGCTGCCCGGCCGGAGCACGACCGGCCTGGCCGAGAGGATCCGGCGCCGGTGAGCGCCCGGGCGTCGCTGTCGCCGGGCCGGGCCGTCCTCCTCGGCTTGACCGCCGGTCTGCTCTCCGGCCTGTTCGGCATCGGCGGCGGCCTGGTGGTCGGTCCGGCCCTGGCCCTGGCCGGCCTGCCGTTAGCGGTCGCTCTCGGCACCTCGCTGTCGGCGGTGGCCCCCGTCGCCGCCGCCGCCGCCGTCGTCGGACTGCGCACCGCGCCGGAGCAGCTCGCCTGGTTCTCGGCCCTCCTGGTCGCCGTCGGCGGCCAAGTCGGTGCTCCGCTCGGGGCCCGCCTGATCGTCGCTCTGCCCGAGCGCCGGCTGCGGCAGGTCTTCGTCCTTTTCCTGCTGTTGGCCGCCGTCCGCAGCTTGGTCGGTCCACCCGCCGGCTCCGGCGGGGGGCCGGCCGCCTTCCATCCCGCGGCCGCCGCCGCCGCCACCCTCCTTCTCGGAGTGCTCGCCGGCCTGACCTCGAGCCTGTTCGGGGTCGGCGGCGGGGTGGTGGTGGTGCCCGGTCTGATGTTCGGGGTCGGCGGCTTCTCCTTCCGGGCCGCCGCTGCGACCAGCCTCCTGGCCATGATCCCGACCTCGGCCCTCGGCGCCTGGCTGGCCGCCCGTCAGGGGCGGATCGCGGCCGGGGTCGCCCGCTGGCTGGTCCCGGCGGCCGTGGCGGCCGTGGTCGGGGCGGTGGTGCTGCGGGATCGGGTGGTGCCGCCTGCGGCCCTGGCGAGGGGCTTCGGGTTGTTCCTCTTCTTCGCCGCCCTCCGCCTCCTCCGGCCTCCGGCTCCGGCCGGCGGCGCGGACTCCCGGTCCGGGTCCTGACCCGGTCCGGTGCCTCGGTCTTCCGATGGGGCAGCCAAGCGCCGGCCTCCCATCACCAGCGGGAGCCTCCCGGCCCCCGCCGCCGTCTCGGTTCCCGGACCCGCCTCCGAGCGGGCAGGCGCCGGCATCGTGCCGTGGAGGCCGGCGGCAGGGGCCGGGGTCAGGGGGTGTTTTTCTTGCGCGAAGCCGGATCGGCGCTGGCGACGTAGATCTTGACCCGATTCCTCCCGCTCTCCTTGGCCCAGTACATCGCCTTGTCCGCCTGTTGGACCAGGGTCATGATGTCCTCCCGGTTCGCGCCTTCGGTGGCGGCGGCGCCGAAACTGGCGGTCACGTGGAGCACCCGGCCGTCCTCGGTCCGAAGCCGTTGGGACTCGAGGCGGGTCCGGCAGCGCTCGGCCACCTCGGCGGCCTGGATGATGTCGGCGCCGGGAAGAACGACCAAGAATTCCTCGCCACCCCAACGGCCGACGTAGTCGCCGCCCCGGACGCTGCCCTGGAGGCACTGCCCGGTCATCTTCAGGACCTGGTCGCCCAAGTCGTGGCCGTAGCGGTCGTTGAAGGTCTTGAAGTGATCCACGTCGACCAGGATCACCCCGATCGGCCGGTTCTCGCGCCGCATCCGGTCCTCGTCCCTCCGCAGGGCCTCGACCAGGGCCCGCCGGTTGATCAGGCTCGTCAGGCTGTCCGTGTGGGCCAGGCGTTCCAGTTCGGCCTGGAGTTCGATGATTCGGACCCCGGAGCCGACCCGGGCCCGCAGCTCGATGTCGTTCCAAGGCTTGCCGATGAAGTCGTTGGCTCCGGCCTCGAACCCCTCCTCGAGCGCGTCCATCGACGATTTCGAGGTGACCAGGATCACGTAGGGCTGGATCGAGCTGAAGAGCCGGGTGGCCCGGATCCGCTGGACCAGCTCGGGACCGTCCATGCCCGGCATCATCCAGTCGGTGATGACCAGATGGACTCCGCCGCGGCGATAGATCGCCAGGGCCTCCTCCCCGTTCGGCGCCGCCTGAACGCGGTGACCCCACTTCTCCAGAGTCTTCTGCAGCAGGCGCCGGGTGGTGGCGTCGTCTTCGGCGATCAGGATGTCCATCGGATCGGTCGGGGGATTCCCGCCGGCGGCCGGCGGGCGACTGGGGGGCGAAAGGG
>RFGR01000178.1 GCA_003696625.1 Planctomycetota bacterium | reverse complement strand
GGGGAAAGCGAGCCAGGGGTTGGGGCCAGTTTCATTGCCTGGATTCGTCGGCCAGGCCGAGCCCGACCTCGATCGCCTTGTCGAGCTGGCGGTCGACGCCGGCAGCGTAGTCGCCCGGGAGGTTCTCGACCTCGTAGTCGGGCCGGCAGCCGTTCAGCTCCATGTTCGTCATGGTGCCGTCGTTGACGTACCAGCCGCGCATCGGCAGCCGGACCATCGAGCCGTCGAGCAGGGTGGCGGCGCCGGTCGAGATCACCGCCCCGTAGGTCTGCTTGCCGACCAGCGGGCCGCGCTTCAAGGTCTTGATCGCCCAGGAGAAGATCTCGGCGTTGCTGTAGCTGTTCTCGTTGCAGAGGACGACCACCGGCTTGTTCCAGGTGGCGAAGATCCGCCGCCCCTGGGGGTAACCCTTGCCGCCTCCGCGCGGCACCGTCACCGCGTGGTCGTTGACCATCAGCATGTTCAGGATCATGTCGGTGGTCCAGCCGCCCCCGTTCTCGCGGACGTCGATCAGGAGCACCTCCTTACCGGCGCCGGCGTCGTAGAGGGAGCGCTCGAACTCGACCAGGCTCGGCGTGCCCATGGCCTCGATGTGGACGTAGCCCAGGCGCCCGCCGGAGGCCTGCTCGACCTTGGCCCGGGCCTCGCGCACGGCGTGGCGGTACAGCAGCCGGGAGAGATCCCGCAAGGTTCCCGGCCGGATGAAGACCGTCCGCTCCTCGCCGGCCTCCGACCGCACCCGCAGTTCGGTCTCCTTGCCGGCGGTGCCGGCCATAGCCCGGTAGAAGTTGTCGGTCGGACCGAGTTCGTGGCCGTTGACGGCCAGGATCAGGTCGCCGGGATGCAGTCGGCTCGCCTCCCGCCAGGCCGGCCCGTCCTCCAGGACCAGTCGGACCCGCCGGCCGGGGCCGGACCAGGTCTCGTCCCAGACCACCCCGAGGTGACCGGTGGCGGTGGTGTCTTGATCCTTGGCGGCGCTCCGGCCGCCGCCGTAGAAGCCCATGTGGCTGGCGTTCATCTCGCCCAGCATCCAGTTCATGAAGGTGGCGAAATCCTCCCCGGTGGAGGCCGCCATCAGAGCCGGCAGCCACTTGCGCAGCGAGGCCGACCAGTCGTGGCCGTGGAAGCCGGGGTCGTAGAAGCCGCGGTCGAGGACCCGCCAGGCCTGCTCGGCGACAGCGCGCCGGAAGGCGCGACCGTCACGCCGGAAGGTGACCGAGAACGGGTAGGTGGTCGCCTTGCCGGTGCGACCCACGACCTGGCCGCCCTTGACGTAGAAAACCTCCTTCTCGTGGCGGACCAGCGACGAGACCGGTGTCGGCTCGAGCCGTTCCTCGTCCCGGTCGTAGACCCCGATCGCGAAGAAGCCGGTCTCGACGCCGGTGGTGCCGGTGGTCAGGCGGGTGCCGAGGGTGGCGTTGAAGAAAACCTTCTCCGAATCGGCGTCGAAGCCGAGCGCCTCCTCGTTGCCCTCGCGCCGGGTCAGGCGGACGACCCGCTCGTGGAGGTCGGCGAAGTCGATCCGGATCGGCTCGACCGCCGGCTCCTCCTCGGCCTCTTTCTCCTCCTGTTCGTCTTGGCCGTCGCCCGGCTCCTGGCCCCTCTTCTCCTCCTTGCGGCCCTTCGCCGGCTCGGCGGCCTTCTTGGCCTTCTTGGCCTTCTTGGCCGCCTCCTCGGCCTCGAGCCGTTCCTGTTCCGTCATCTCAGCGTCGCCCTTGCGCAGCCAGACCAGATAGACGTCGGTCTCATCGAGGATTTGACGCCGCGAGGTGAAGGCCAGCTTGCGACCGTCCGGCGACCAGACCGGGGAGGCGTCGTCGTCCGGGTGGCGGGAGACGTTGAAGGGCTTCACGCCGGGGGCGTCGGCCGGCGTGTCCTCGTCGACCACGGCTCGGGCGAGGTAGACCTCGCTGTTGTAGTCGTCGTCGACCTTGGAAAACGCCAGCCAGCGCGAATCCGGCGACCAGCGATAGTCCGGGGTGTCGAAACCGTCGGTCACCACCCGCCGGATCCGCCGGTCCTCGGCGCCGGCCACGACCAGCCGGCCCGGGTACTCGACCCAGGCCAGCAGCCGGCCGTCGGGCGACCGGCTGAGCCCGACCTCGTCGACCGGGGTCTCGGTCAGGCGCTCGATTCGGAAACTCCGAGCGCGCCAGAAGGGGGTCTCGGGGTCGCTCGGGGCGGCGCGGTAGATCTCGGAGTTGCCGTCCCGTTCGCTCAGGAACAGCAGGGCCTTGCCGTCCTCGACCCAGACCGGGTTCGAATCCGGCTCGACCGCGGTCGTGACCCGAGCGCAGCGGCGGATCTTGTCGTGTTTGCGCAGGACGAAGATGTCGCCCTCGGCGACGAAGGCGATCGACTCGCCGTCCGGCGAGACCGCCAGCTCGCCGGCGTCGCCGTCGACGGTGACGTCGTACTCAGCCGGCTCGGAGGGGTCGTAGGAGCCGTACACCAGCAGCGGGCGGGCGGCGCCGCTGGCGGTGTCGATCAGGACCAGACCGGTGTCCAGCTCGGCGACCACGGTCGAGCCGTCGCGGCTGATCGAGGCCTCGCGCAACGAGCGGCCACCCGGGTGGTAGACCGGCCGCGGGTTGCCGCCGGTCACCGGCACCGCCCAGAGACCGAGCTCGCGCCCGTCCGGGTTGCCCTCGCAGGGACGGTCGCTCAGAAAAAAGACGGTGCGGCCGTCGCCGCTCCACATCGGCTGCAGGTCGTTGCCGTCGAAGCGGGTCAGCTCGCGGAAGGTGCCGGCCTCGAGGTCGTGGATCCAGAGGGCGCTCGAGGCCGAACCCCGGTAGCCGCGCCGGCGCGGATCGCCGTGGCCGCGCTCGAAGACGACCAAGCGGCCGTCGGGCGAGACGGCCGGGCGCTGCATCGGCGTGTCGACCAGCAGGGTCGGGGTGCGGCCGTCCCGCCAGGCCACCCAGCCCCCCTGGCCCCGCCGGGAGTAGCGGCGTTCGCGGGTGGCGCCGATTAGGATTCGGTCCTGGTCGATCCAGCCGTGCAGGGCCTCGTTTTCCGAGTTCCAGGTGATCCGGTCCGGGGTACCGCCGGCGGCCGGGATCACGAAGACGTCCGAGTTGCCGTGGCGGGTGCTCAAGAAGGCCAACCACTTCCCGTCCGGCGACCAGCGTGGAGCGCCGTCGTAGGCATCGTGGCCGGTCAGACGCCGGGCGGTGCCGGTGGCGGTGTCCGCCACCCAGAGGTCCCCCTGGTGCCCGAAGGCGACCTGGCTCCCGTCCGGGCTCAAGGCCGGCCGGCGGGGCAGCAGCAGCTCTTGGCCCCGGGGGCCGGCGGCTTCGGCGGCGTCCTGCGGGGGAGCGGCCGGCGCCGGCGGCGGAGCGCTGCCGCAGGACGAGGCCGCGAAGGCGAAGGAGAGAAGCCACGGGAGCGGACGCATGGCCGGCAGGATAGCCGCCCCGCCGCCCCGGGGACGGCGTCCGGGATCCGGCGGCCGGCCGGGATCCGGCTCAGCGGATCGAGTGCAGTCGGGCCTCGATCACCAGGGTTCGGTCGCTGCCGAGGAAGCCGGCCGCCCGACGTTCGATCCTCACCCGTCCGTCGCGATCGGGCATCCAGGTCCCGGAGACCCGATACCGCGAGACTTCCGGGTGCTCGACCCGGACCACGTCGGGGAGGCGCTCGCCGACCCGGCCGTCACCGTGGTCGGAGGAGGGCTGCGCGCGGCTCAGGGTGAGGATCGAGCCGGCGCCGAGGGCCAGCCGCTCCAGGATCAGGTCGAGGTCCAGCGAGCCGTCCAGCCGGATCTCGGCCCGACCGCGGACGCCGTCGAACAGGGAGGCCAGGATCGGATCCGCGATCCGGGAGGCCTGAGCGACCTCGACGTCCCAGTCGACCAGCGCCTGGGCGGACTCGCCGCGGGCGAAGCGGATCGGCTCGCCCGGCAGCGCCTCCCCGGCCAGGACCAGGACCGGGTCGGAAGTGGAGGACCCGGTGACCGAGGCGCTCAGCTCGAACGAGACCGGCGCCAGGCCGGCCCGGGAAACCACCGTCGACACCAATTCCTCGGCCGCACCGCCTGGGAAGGCGAGGAAGCCGCTGTTCGCCGCCCAGGTCTCCCCGAGAAGTTCCAGCTCGGAGACGAGTACCTGCCAGGACTCCGCCGACTCGGCCAGGGTCGGGGCCAGGCAGACCGAGCCGCCGTCCCCGATCGGCAGGCCGCGCGGCGGCGGATCACCGGCGGCCTCGAGTTCGAGCCGGAGCGGACCGCCGGTAACGGCCGGGATCCGGAACGAAATCGGCCGCCCGGGCACGAGCAGGGCTCGGCAGCCGAACTCGGCCAGGCGCTGGCGCAGACGATCGAAACCGCCGATGGCCTCATATCCGGTATCGATCGGCTCGGACGGCCCAAAGGCCGAGGCGACCCAGGCCAGCTCGGCCCGCCATCCCTGGCCCGGTACCGGGAGCAGCTCGATCGCCAGCGACGTGCCCGCGAACTGCTGGCCGAGCACGGGGTCGGCGATCGCGGAGTCGCAGGCGATCTCGACGTCCATCTCGGCGACGACGCCCCGGCGGACCAGGTCCCGCAAGGCCAGCGGCCGCGCCGGCGGCACCGGCTCCTCGGCCGAGAGCAGGACGGCCCCATCCGGGGCGAGAACCCGGACCCGGAGCGGCACCGGCGCCGGGGCGGTCGCGGCCAGCCAACGCCGCCGTTCCCGCTCCGACCAGCCGCTCCGGCCGGCCAAGAAGCGGCTCAACTCGGCCCGGTCCTGCTCCACCAGGAGGTCCGGGGCCTCGGGGCCGACCCAGCGGGGTTGGATCGCCAGCCAGAGAGGCCGCTCCGAAGCCCACCGACCGTTTTCCTTCATGGTCTGAAGATCGTAGGACCAGACCACCCGGCTGGGATGCGGCATTCCCTGGGGAAGGTCCTGGGGGGCGAGGAAAAGGAGGAGTGCGGTCGGAAGCATCGGATTCGTCGGCTCGGGAGCGAGGGACCGAACGGGGCGGACCGGCCTAGGCCGGAGAGCGGAAACGGTAACCGCACCCCTTCAGGAAGGCCGGAACACCGGCCGATCAGGAAGAGACCGGGGATCCCGAGATCCCCGAACCGGGCCGTCCGGCCCCTGGTCGTTCCCCCATCCCCTTTCGCCCCCCAGTCGCCCGCCGGCCGCCGGCGGG
>RFGR01000177.1 GCA_003696625.1 Planctomycetota bacterium | reverse complement strand
TTCGAGGACGCGGTGCTCGGCACGGCGCACGAACTCGCCGTCCAGGACCGGATGATCGCCGACGAGTTCCTCGGCCACTTCCTCGTCACGATGATGAAGCTCGGCCACTTCGCCATGCTGCCGGGGCTGCGGCGCTTCCTCGATTCGGGCGACCTGGTCGACTCCGTGGCCGGCGAGATCTGGCGCGACCTGATGGAGGTGGAGTTCCGCACGCGGCGAGAGTTCCTGGCCTACCTCGGCCGGCGGCTGAAATGGAAGGCATCCGACCGGCAGCGCGGGTTGCAGGCCGGCCGGCGGCGAGAGGACCTGCGCCGCGATCCGCGCACGCCCGAGGGGGAACCGGTGGAGCTGCCGGCGCCGGCATCCGCGCCCGGCCCCTCCACCATCCTCGCCCGCCGGGAGGAGCAGGAACTCCTGGCCGCGGCCCTGGTCCGGCTCCCCGAGCGCGACCGCGAGGTCCTCCAGCGGCACCTGCGCGGCGAGAGCCACGAGCAGGTGGCGGCCGCCCTCGGGCTGAGACCGGCCACCGCCCGCCAGGCCCTCCACCGGGCGATCGAGCGGGCGCGGGCGCTGATCGGCTGAGCGACGGCGCCGCTGCCCCCGCGCGCCTAGAATTCCCGGCCCCGCCGCGCCCACCGCCCATCGCGAGCACCATGGCCGATCCCGAGTTCTCCTACCAGCCCATGTTCCCCCTCGGCCCGGCGGAAACGCCGTGGCGCAAGCTGAGCGACGAGGGCGTCTCCACCTTCGAGGCCGACGGCGAGGGTGTCTTGCGGGTCGAGCCCGAGGCGCTCACGCTGCTCGCTCAAGAGGCCTTCCGGGAGGTCTCGCACAAACTGCGGCCCGGCCACCTGGCGCAGCTCCGCGCCATCCTCGACGATCCCGAGGCTTCCCCGAACGACCGCTTCGTCGCCCTCGACCTGCTGAACAACGCGGTGATCGCCGCCCAGGGCGTGCTGCCGATGTGCCAAGACACCGGCACCGCCATCATCCTGGCCAAGAAGGGGCAGCGGGTCTGGACCCGCGGCAACGACGAAGAGGCGCTGTCCCGCGGCGTCTTCCGGACCTACACCGAAGGCAATCTGCGCTACTCGCAACTGGCGCCGCTCGGGATGTTCGAGGAGCGGAACACCCGCTGCAACCTGCCGGCGCAGATCGACATCCACGCCGTCGACGGCGCCGCCTACTCCTTCCTCTTCATGGCCAAGGGCGGCGGCTCGGCGAACAAGACCTATCTTTATCAGGCGGTTCCGGCGCTGCTCGAGGAAGAGGCGCTGCTCGCCTTCCTCGACGAGAAGATCCGCGCCCTCGGCACCGCCGCCTGCCCGCCCTACCACCTGGCGATCGTCGTCGGCGGCACCTCGGCCGAGCTGAACCTGAAGACGGTGAAGCTGGCCAGCGCCCGTTACCTCGACACCCTGCCCGAGACCGGCGGCCCCGGCGGCCACGCCTTCCGCGACCGCGCCTTCGAGGAGAAGGTGCACGAGCTGACCCGCCGCAGCGGCATCGGCGCTCAGTTCGGCGGCAAGTACTACTGCCACGACGTGCGGGTGATCCGCCTGCCGCGGCACGGCGCCTCGCTGCCGATCGGCATCGGCGTCTCCTGCTCGGCCGACCGGCAGATCCTCGGCCGCATCTGCGCCGACGGCGTCTTCCTCGAACGGCTCGAGGACGATCCGGCCCGCTTCCTGCCCGACCTCGGCCGCGAAGGCTGCCCGGCCGAGATGGTGCAGATCGACCTGAACCGGCCGATGAAGGAGATCCTGGCCGAGCTGACCAGGCACCCGGTGAAGACCGCGGTCTCCCTGACCGGGCCGATGATCGTCGCCCGCGATCTCGCCCACGCCCGCCTCCGGGAGCGGCTGCGCGAGACCGGTGAGCTGCCCGACTACTTCAAGGAGTTCCCGATCTACTACGCCGGCCCGGCCAAGACGCCGGCGGGCATGGCCTCGGGTAGCTTCGGCCCGACCACGGCCGGCCGCATGGACCCCTACGTCGATCTGTTCCAGAAGGCCGGCGGCTCAATGGTGATGGTCGCCAAGGGCAATCGCTCCCCGCAGGTGGTGAAGGCCTGCAAGGAGAACGGCGGCTTCTACCTCGGCTCGATCGGCGGCGCCGCCGCCCGGCTGGCCCAGGACTGCATCAAGAAGGTCGAAGTGGTCGAGTTCCCCGAACTCGGCATGGAGGCGGTCTGGCGGATCGAGGTCGAAAACTTCCCGGCCTTCATCATCACCGACGACAAGGGGAACGACTTCTTTCTCGGTCGGATCTAGGACCGTCGGCGCCAGGCGATCAGGGTCAGGTCGTCGGCGTGGCCGAGGCCGCCGTCGCCCTCGGCCGCCATTCGGGCGGCGGCGGCGGCCGCCGCCTGCTCCACTCGACGCTGCAGCGGCCCGGCGCGGAGGAGTTCGATCGTCTCCTCGGGCAGGAGATTGTCGGACAGGCCGTCGCTGGCGACCACGACCGTGTCGCGGGGACGCAATCGGACCGGCGGGCCGATCTCGATCCGGGCGCCCTCGCCGCCGAGGGCGTTCAGCACCAGATGGCGGTCCTCGTGGACCATCGCCTGCCGCTCGTCGAGGAAGCCGGCTTCGACCGCGAAGGCGGTCGGCGAATGGGCGACCACCTCGATCCGCCGCCGGCCGCGCTGGCCGAAGACCAGGATCGGCGAGTCGCCGGCGTGCAGCGTCCGGGCCCGGCCGTCCTCGAGCAGGACCACCGAGAGGGTCGTGCCGGGTCCAGCCAGTTCCCCCACCGCGGCGGCGGCGGCCTCGAAGGCGGCGTAGACCCGGGTGGACCAGGGAGCGGGCGGTTCGACCGGCGGCGCCAGCAGGCGTTCGCGCAACGCCGCCAGCGCCGCGGCGGCCGCCTTCTCGCCGGCCGGCAAGCCGCCGCAGCCGTCGGCCACCGCGAGCAGGCCGGCGCCGCCGCCCAGGTCGAGAACCAGCGCCGCGTCCTCGTTCGGGGTCTCCTTGCCGGGACAGCGGCGGCTGAGCACCACCGCCTCGCCGCCGGCGACCGGAAGGACCGCGGGCCCGCCGTCGACCTGCTCCCGAACGAACAGCTCCGGCGGCGGCGCGTTCTCCATGTTGGTCCGGGATTCTAGGGCGAAGAGAAGCGATCCGGAACGAGGCGCCTGCAGCACCGGTCCGGCGAGGGCAGGCCGGGCGGCGCTCGGCCCTCAGCCCTGACCGCGCAGCAGCTCCTGCGTCCGGCGCTCGGTCGGAAAACCGAGGCCCAGCCAAGCAACGGCCAAAAACGGCGCCAGGTCGAACCAGGCCACCCCGCTGACCAGGGCGAAGATGCCGCCGACCAGGCCGAAGGACTCGACCAGCACCGCGCGGAGGACCGTCCGTTGCAGGATGGCCTGCCCGGCGCCCTGGTCGTCGCCGGCGCGGAGCTGCTCGTGCAGCCGGTCGAGGAAGGCCTGCCGGCCCAGGTTGGGCACGACGGCGGCCAGCGCCGCGAGCAGGATCAGCGCCAGGGCGAAGGGGCCGGCCGAAAGGGTCCGTTCGGGTTGCCAGTCCGAGAACACCAGGCGGGCGATGACGGCCCCGCAGAGAAAACAGCCCACCATCAGGGAGCCGACGAGGATCTGCTGGGTCCGGGTGATCGGGGAAGTGCGGTTCACGTCTCGGCCTCCTCGCTCTCGAGTAGTCCAGCCAACTGGGCCGGATCGGGGTTGCCGCCGGAGACTACCGCCGCGACCCGCAGCGGCCGCTCCGGGGTCCGCCCGACCAGCAGCCCCGGCGGCAGGGCGCCGGCCAGGACCAGGGCCGGGGCGGCGGCGCCGGCCGGTTCCACCGTCCAACCGCTCTCGCGCACGAGTCGGCTCTGGGCGGCCAGGATCGGCTCGTCCGGCAGGGTCAGGATCCGGTCGACGCACCTCGCCGCCACCGCGATTGGCAGGGCGCCGGAGTCCAGCGGGCACAGCCCCTGCACCCGGGTGTCGATCCGTTCCAGCTTCACCGGTCGCCCGGCGGCGAGGCCGCGCGTCATGCTCGGGGCCCCGGCCGGCTCCACCCCGAGCACCCGGAGCGGCGGTCGGCCGGCGGCGGCGCGGGCGGCGCGTTCCCGCCAGGCGGCCAGCGCACAGCCGCCGATCAGGCCGCCGCCGCCGACCGGGCAGACCAGCACCTCGACCTCCGGCCACTGCTCGAGCACCTCGAGCGCGACCGTGCCGGCGCCTTCCAGGGTCCGCTCGGCGTCGTAGGGGTGGACCAGGGTGGCGCCGGCCGCCACCGCCGCGGCGCAGGCCGCCTCGGCCTCCTCGCGGCTCGGCCGCAGCTCGACCCGGGCGCCGCGCTCGCGGCAGGCGGCGACCTTGTTCGGGTAGGCGTCGGCCGGCATGAACACGGTGCACGGCACCCCCGCCCGCTGCGCCGCCCAGGCCAGCGCCCCGGCGTGGTTGCCGGAGCTGGTCGCCACGACCCCGGCCCGCCGCGCCGCCGCCGGCAAGGAGGCGACCTGGTTCCAGGCGCCGCGGGCCTTGAAGGCGCCCGCCACCTGCAGGCACTCCAGCTTCAGCCGCAGCTCGATCCGCGGGTCGCCGCTCGGGAAGGGGGCCAACGGCGTGCGTTCGACCACCCCGCGCAGGCGCTCCCGGGCGGCGGCGAAGTCGATTCCGGGCCAGTCGTCCACCCGCGCATCCTATCCCCGGAGTAGGCTCGAGGGATGCTCACCGCCGCCGCGCTCCTCCTCGCCGCGCCGCAGGCGGCCTGGCACGCCGAGCCCGCCCCGGACTGGACCGCCGTCTTCGACCGCGACCACGGCTGGACCGGTGCCGACGGGATCTACTCGATCCCGCTCGACGGCGACGAGCGCATCGGCGCCGACGGCCGCACCTTCTGGGTCTTCAGCGACACCTTCATCGGCGATGTCGACGCCCAGGGCAATCGCCTGCCCGGCACGGTGCTGGTCAACAACACCGTCGCCTTCCTGCCCGGCCGGGCCGGACCGGCGCCGGACCAGATCGTCTTCGCCTGGGGCGGCACTCCGACGGCGCCGGCGGCGATGTTCGTGCCCGACACGCCGCACGCGGCCGCCGACGACTTCTACTGGCTCAAGGACGGCATCGCGATCGGCGATCGCCTGCACCTCTTCGCTGGCCGCTTCAACAAGAATCCGCCGCCGTTCAGCCGCCGCGGCGTCTCGCTGATCACGATCCCGCTCGACGACCGGCCGCCCTTCCCCCGCGCCAGCCAGCGCGAGACTCCGTTCTGGCGCGACGAGACTCCGGGCCGCGGCCAGCTCGCCCTCGGCGGCGCGATCCTCGACAACTCGCCCGAGGCCGGCGCCCCACAGCCGGACGGTTTCGTCTACGTCTACGGCGTCCAGGAGGATCCGCTGAACAAGAAGGCGATCGTCGCCCGGGTGCCGCGGGCCGACTTCGCACGCTTCGACCGCTGGCGGTTCTGGGACGGCGGCGGTTGGTCGCCGAACTTCGACGATTCGCGCCCGGTGGCCAGCCGCATCAGCACCGAGATGAGCGTCACGCCGCTGCCGGACGGCCGCTTCCTGATGGTCTTCATGCTCGACACGATCAGCCGCCACGTCGCCGTCCGCACCGCGCCGGCGCCGGAGGGGCCGTGGAGCGACTTCACGATCGTTTACACCGCGCCGGTGCGGCCCGACCCGCCCGGCCTCTTCACCTACCACGCCAAGGCGCACCCACACCTGTCGGAGCCGGGCGAGTTGTTGATCAGCTACAACGTCAACACGACCGGCAGCTTCTGGGACCACTTCCGCTACGCCGACATCTACCGGCCGCGGTTCATCCGGCTGGTGCTCGACTAAGCGCCGGACCCGCCGCCCTGCAGCTCGCGCGAGAAGCGGAGCACCGCGGCGAAGACCCGCTCGACCGCGTCCGGATCCAATCCCCGCTCCACCGCCAGCCGGCGCCGCGCGGCCAGCAGCTCCCGTTCCCGGTGGGGGTCGCGCACGCCGTGGCCGTGCTCGGCCTTGATGCCGCCGGCGCGGCGGGCCAGGCGCGCCCGCCGCGCCAGCAGCTCGATCAGCTCGGCGTCGAGGGCATCGATCGCGTCGCGGGTCCGGGCCAGCTCCGGCGCTCGGGCGCCGAGGTCGGGGATCGGGAACAGCTCGGTGCTGCGACTGGCGTCGGCCGCCTCGGCTCGGTCGAGGCGGGCGTGGACGTCCGCCAGCGCCTCGAGCAGGCGCTGCCGGGCTTCAGCCGCGAACGGGTTGGCGCGCTCGATCGCCAGAAACAGATGGCCGGCGTCGGCCCGGACCGAGTCCACCGTCTCGAGCATCGACTGAAACGAGGGCGGCACGAAGGCCAGCCGCTCCAACTCGCCCAGGTCGAGCAGGCCCTTGGCGACGAAGAAGGCCAGCGCGTGCGAATAGGCCATCGCCCGGTCATGGGCGGCCGCCTCCTGCTCCTCGACCTCGCAGCCGAGTCGCTCCCAGAAGGCTCGGGCCCGCGCCGCGGCGCCGGGGTGGAGCGGGTTCGGGCAGACCACCGCCCGCAGCGGTTCGCCCCGCGCCAGCGCCGCCGGCCCAAACAGCGGGTGGCAGCCGCACCACTCCACCTCGGCGCCAAGCGATTCCGCCAGGTCGCGGTCCGGCCCGGCCTGAACGCTGCAGACGTGCAAGACCAGGGTGCCGGGCGCCAGCTCCGGTCGGCAGGCGGCCGCCGCCGCCCGCACCCGGTGGACCGGCACCGCCAGCACCAAGACCTCGGCGGCGGCGGCCAGCTCGGTCGGCGAGGCGACGGCGCGCCCGGCCGGCACGGCCGCCGCCGGATCGAAGGCGCGAACGACGCCGCCGGCGGCCTCGACCAGCGCGGCCAGCGCGGCGCCGAAGCGTCCGTGCCCGAGCAGCCCGACCCGCAGGGCGCTCAGGCGACCCCCTGCTCGCGCACCGAGCGGCGGAAGCGGGCCGGAGTCGTGCGCAGCTTGCGCCGGAACACCGCCCCCAGGTATTCCTGGTGGCGGAAGCCGCAGCGCTCGGCGATCTCGGCGATCGGCAGATCGGTGTCGGCCAGCATGCTCTTGGCCGCGTCGATCCGGATGCGCAGGATCTCGTCGTGAATCGTGCGGCCGAGTTGGTCGCGGAAGCGGCGCTGGAGAACGCTGCGCGAAACGCCGGTCTCGGCGACGACGTCATCCACCTTGATGCCGTTGCAGGAGTTCTCCCGGATGAAGCGCAGCGCCTCGGCCACCACCCGGTCCTCGAGGGCCAGGACCTCGGTCGACAGCCGGGTGGTGACTCCGATCGGCGGCACCAGGATCGGCTCCGCCGGCGGCGCTTCACCGTTCAGCATCCGGTCGAGGAGCGAGGCCGCCTGGTAGCCGACCCGGAAGTGGTCGGGCCGGACGCTCGACAACGGCGGATCGGAGACCGCGCAGAGCGGGTCGTCGTCGTCCACCCCGATCACCGCCACCTCGTCCGGCACCTTCACCGGCACCCGCCGGCAGGCCTCGAGCACCGCCGGACCAAGCTGGTCGCTGGCCAGCATGATGCCGGCCGGCTTGGGCAGGCCGGCCACGAACTGGACCAGACGGTCGAGCTGCTCCTCCCAGTTCACCGCCGGGTGGCGGCTCATGTCCTCGAGCACTTCGCACCTCGCGCCGGAACGGCGGACGATGGTGCTGAAGGCTTCGCGCCGGTTGCGCGACCAGTTCACGCCGCCGTAGCCGACGAAGCCGAAGGACCGGAAGCCGCGCGAGAGCAGGTGCTCGGCGGCCAGACCGGCGACGGCCTCGTCGTCGACGTGGACGATCGGCAAGCCGAGTTCGGGCACCATCCCGAGCACGTCCACCGTCGGCAAGCCGGCCCGCTTGATCCTCTCCCCGATCTCCCGGGTCGGGATGCGGGCGATGATGCCGTCGCCCATCCAGTCGGCGAGTGCCGGCGGGAAGCCGTCCTCGAGGCTGCGCACCTCGTGGTAGATCGACCAGATGCGCCGCTCGTGGAGGAATCGGGCGATGCCGCGGAGAATGTCGCGGCCGGAACCGAGGGAGGTCTCGACGATGAGTGCGACCCTGGGCCGGCGGCGGCGGGGTTCGACGGGCTGGTCGGCTTTCTCCAGATTCATCGTGGAGGAATCGGATCGGGGCTGAGGAAGGGGCGGGTTCGACGGCCAGCCTAGCGGGTCCAGCCGCGAGCCGGCCGACCGTCTTTCTTATTTTTCTCCAGATTCGTGGTCTTGCCCGAGCCCTCGGACTGGTCAAGATGGGCCCATGCGGCTGCTCCTCCCCTTCTACCTGGCCCTCCTCGCGCCGCCCGCGCTCCCGGACCGGTGCCTGGCCCAGGAGAGTGGACTCCGCAGCCGCTGGGGCCGAGAGCCCGCGCTGCCGGCCCACCCCGAGCACCCCCGGCCGACCCTCTTTCGGCCGACCTGGCGGTCCCTGAACGGCTCCTGGGAATGGGCGGTGACCGACCTCGATGCCTCGGCTCCGGCGGCCTGGAGCGGCCGGATCGAGGTTCCCTTCCCGCTCGAGTCGGCCCTGTCCGGGGTCGGGAGGCACCTGTGCCCGGATGAACTCCTCTGGTACCGGCGCCGCTTCCGCGCCCCGGCCGAGTGGCGCGGCCGCCGGCTGCTGCTCCACTTCGGCGCCGTGGACTGGCGGGCGACCGTCTTCCTGGACGGCCGCCGGCTCGGGGTCCACGAGGGCGGCTACGACCCCTTCTCCTTCGACCTCGGACCGGCCGCCGGCGACGGCGCCGAACACGAAATCACGGTCTCGGTCTGGGATCCGACCGACGCCGGCGGCCAGCCCCGGGGCAAGCAGGTCTCCCGGCCCGGCGGCATCTGGTACACCCCGACCAGCGGCATCTGGCAGACGGTCTGGCTCGAGGCGGTTCCGGCGCGGGCCTGGATCGACCGGGTGCGGGTCGAGGGCAGCTTCCTGCGCGGCGAGGCGCGGATCCGCCTTCGCCTCGGCGGCGACGCCGACGGCTGTCTGGTCGAGGCCCGCGCCTCCCTCGACGGCCGGACCGCCGCCGTCGCCCGGGCCCGGACGACGGATCTCCGCGCCGCGCCGCTGGTCCTGCGCATTCCCGAGCCGCGGGCCTGGTCGCCCGACTCCCCCACCCTCTACGACCTGGACCTGATCCTCCGCCGGGACGGCGAGGAGATCGACCGGGCCGCCAGCTACTTCGGGCTCCGCGACATCGCCGTCGGCCCGGACCGGGCCGGGGTCGCCCGACTGCTGCTCAACGGCCAGCCCCTGTTCCAGCTCGGCGCCCTCGACCAGGGCTTCTGGCCGGACGGCCTCTACACCGCGCCGAGCGACGAGGCGCTCCGCTCCGACCTCGAGCTGCTCAAGGACCTCGGCTTCAACCTGGTCCGCAAGCACGTCAAGGTCGAGCCGGAGCGCTGGTACGCCTGGTGCGACCGGCTCGGGCTGCTGGTCTGGCAGGACATGCCGAGCGGCGGGCCGTCCATCGGGCCGAACGACCCCGACGCCGAGCGGAGCGAAGAGGACAAGGCGGTCTTCTACCGGGAACTGGGCGAGTTGATCGAGGACTTCGGCGGCCACCCTTGCCTCGTCATGTGGGTGCCGTTCAACGAGGGTTGGGGGCAGTTCGACACCGCCGAGGTGGTGGCCTGGATCCGCGCCCGCGACCCCACCCGCCTGATCGACGCCGCCAGCGGCTGGGCCGACCGCGGCGTCGGCGACGTCCACGACCTGCACAGCTATCCGGGCCCGGCGATTCCGCCGCTGGAACCGCGCCGGGCGGCGGTGCTCGGCGAGTTCGGCGGCCTCGGCCTGCCGCTGGCCGGCCACACCTGGCAGGAGGAGGCCAACTGGGGCTACCGGAACTTCGCGAGCCGCGAGGAGCTGACCGCGGCCTACGCGGCCCTGGCCGCCCGTCTCCGGCCGCTGGTGGCCGAGGGGCTGTGCGCGGCGGTCTACACCCAGACCAGCGACGTCGAGATCGAGGTCAACGGCCTCCTCACCTACGACCGCGAGATCCTCAAGCCGGACGCGGCGGCGGTGCGGGCGGCCAACCGCCGCCTGTTCCTGCCTCCGCCGGAGATCGAGACCCTCCTGCCCGCTTCCCGCCGGCGGCCGGCGACCTGGGCTTGGACCCTCACCGAGCCGCCGCCCGGCTGGGAGCAGCCGGACTTCGACGACTCGGCCTGGGCGCGCGGGCCCGGCGGCTTCGGCCGCGCCGGCACTCCGGGGGCGGTGATCGGCACCGAATGGACCGGCGATCGGATCTGGCTGCGGCGGAGTTTCGTCTGGCGGGGACCGCTGCCGGCCGGCGCACCGCACCTCTTGATCCACCACGACGAGGACGCCGAGGTGTGGTTGAACGGAGTCCTGCTCGCCCGCCTGCCCGGCTACACCACCAGCTACGAGCTGGCTCCGCTCGGGCCGGAGTTCCGCTCGGCCCTGCGGCAGGGCCGAAACGTCCTGGCGGTCCGCTGCCGCCAGACCGCCGGCGGCCAGTTCATCGACGCCGGCCTGGTCCTGGTTCGGGAACCCGCCGACGGAGAGGAGGAGGAGGAATGAGCCGGATCGAACTCTCCCCGCCGGTGCCGATCCGACCCGAGCTGGATCCGGGCTTCCTGCCGGCGGCGCTGTGGAATCGGGCCTACCGCGAGCGGGTGGCGGCCGCTCCGGACGCCCGGCCGCTGCGGATCGCGCTGGCCCGCCCGGACGGCACCTGCTTCGTGCGCGAGGAGCGGATCCTGCCCGCGGGCGCGGCACCCGAGCTGGACCTGCGCTTCGTCGAGCGCCTGGTCAAAGGCATGCTCTGGGATCTGGGGGGCTCGCGTCTGTACCTGGCCGGGGCGCCCGAGATTGCGGCGGCGTTGGCCCGGACCTACGCCGCCGGCGGCGACCGCGCCTTCGACGACGAGACGATCGGCCGCCGCATCTTCGGCGAACCGCTGCGCGTCCGCGCCTGCGCCGCCGACGAGCTGCCGCCGGCCCGCGCCGCCGCCGCGCCGCTCGGCCGGCACTGGCAAGGCTGCAGGATCGGCTTCGACCTCGGCGGCAGCGATCGCAAGTGCGCGGCGGTGATCGACGGCGAGGTCGTCCACAGCGAGGAGGTGCCCTGGGACCCCTACTTCCAGGCCGACCCGGACTACCACTTGGCCGGGATCCAGGATTCGCTCGCCCGCGCCGCCGCCCACCTGCCGCGGGTCGACGCGATCGGCGGCAGCGCCGCCGGCGTCTACGTCGGCAACGAGGTCCGGGTCGCCTCGCTCTTCCGGGGCGTGCCGCCGGACCGCTTCGAGTCCGAGGTGCGGCGGATCTTCCCGCGCCTGCGGGAACGCTGGGGCGGGGTGCCGTTCGAGGTGGTCAACGACGGCGAGGTCACCGCCCTGGCCGGCTCGATGTCCCTGGGGGTGAACGCCCTGCTCGGCGTCGCTCTCGGCACCAGCACCGCCGCCGGCTGGTGCGACGAACACGGCCACATCGGCGCCGGCCTGACCGAACTCGCCTTCTCGCCGGTGGATCTGCGCCCGGACGCCCCGGCCGACGAGTGGTCCGGCGACCGCGGCTGCGGGGTGCAGTACCTCTCCCAACAGGCGGTGGCGCGGCTGGCGCCGGCGGCCGGGATCGAGCTGCCGGCCGGGCTGCCGCCGGCGGAGCGCCTGGTCGCGGTCCAGGAGCGGGTCGCCCGGGGCGACGACGCGGCCCGGTCGGTGTTCCGGACCATCGGCGTCTACCTCGGCTACGCCGTCGCCCACTGGGCCGAGACCTGGCCGCTCCGGCACCTGCTCCTGCTCGGGCGGGTCACCTCGGGCGAGGGCGGCGCGATCCTCCGCGATCAGGCGGCGCGGGTGCTGGCCGAAGTCTTCCCCGAACTGGCCGAGCGGGTTCGCCTGCACCTGCCGGACGAGAAGGCCAAGCGGCACGGCCAGGCGGTGGCCGCCGCCAGCCTGCCGGCCTCGCCGCCGCCGGAGTAGAGTCGCCCCGCCGCGCCGATGCGCTTCACCCGTCCCGAAGCCGACTTCTTCGTCCCCGATCAGGCCCCGCCCGAACAGGCGCTCGCCCGCGCCACCCACCTCGGCATCGGCGCCCACCAGGACGACCTCGAGTTCATGGCCTTCTCGGCGATCGAGGAGTGCTGCGGGCGGGACGACCTCTGGTTCGCCGGCGTCACCGTCACCGACGGCGGCGGCAGCGCCCGCTCCGGACCGTACGCCTCGTTCAGCGACGAGGAGATGAAGGCGGTCCGGCGCCGGGAGCAGCGGAAGGCGGCGGTGGTCGGCGACTACGCCTGCCAGATCCAGCTCGCCTGGCCCAGCGCGGCGGTGAAGGACGCGGCCGTCACCGCGGTGGTCGACGACCTCGAGCGGATCCTGCGCGCGGCCCGGCCGCGGACGGTGTTCCTCCACAATCCGGCCGACAAGCACGACACCCACGTCGCCTGCTGCCTGCGCGGGATCGCGGCGCTCCGCCGACTGGCGCCCGAGGAGCGGCCCGCGCGCGTCTACGGCTGCGAGGTCTGGCGCTCGCTGGACTGGCTGCTCGACTCGGACAAGGTGGTGCTGCCGGTGGACCGGCGACCGAACCTGGCCGCGGCCCTGGCCGGGGTGTTCGACTCGCAGCTCAGCGGCGGCAAACGCTACGACCTGGCGATCCACGGCCGCTGGCGGGCGAACGCCACCCTGTTCGAGTCGCACGAGGTGGACCGCTCCACCGGGCTGGCCTGGGCGATGGACCTCTCGCCGCTGCTGCGGGAGCCGGCGCCGGCCGTCGCCGAACTGGTTCTCGAACACCTCGAGCGGCTGCGCCGGGACGTCGTCGAGCGGCTGCGCCGTCTGGGCGGATGACGGCCCCCTCGGCCTCGGAACTCGCCGCCCTGCGCCTGGACCGGTCGACCCTGCTGGAGGTGCGGGACACCTTCCGCGCCCGGCTGGAGGCCGTCCTGAGCGGCGCCGACGACGAGATCGCGGCCCTGCCGGCCTGGCTGCCGCCGCCGCCGCCCGGCCTGGCCGGCCAGGCCTTGGTCGTCGACGCCGGCGGCAGCAACGTCCGCGCCGCCTGGGTCGAGCTGCCGGCCGGCGGCGGCGGCCTGGTCCGTCACGCCGGCCCGGTCCACGCGGAGCTGCCGCGCGACGTCGACGCCGGCGGCCTGTTCGCCTTCCAGGCCGAGCTGGCGGCGGAACTGGGCCCCCCGCCCGGATTGCCGGTCGGCTACTGTTTCTCGTACCCGAGCGACTGCCGGCCGGACGGCGACGCGGTGCTGCGCCGCTGGACCAAGGGCGTGGCGATCCCCGGGGTCGAGGGCCGGCCGGTCGGGGCGCCGCTGCGCGCCGCCCTGGCCGACCGCGGCCTCCGCCCCGGACCGGTCCGGGTTCTGAACGACGCCGTCGCGGCGCTGCTCGCCGCCGCCTGGACGGCCGGCGCGGAGAGCGAATGCGTCGGCCTCATCGTCGGCACCGGCTCGAACATGGCCGCCTTCCTGCGGCGGCCGCCGGACCGCGAGGCGAGGGCGGTCAACCTCGAGTCCGGCAACTTCCGGCCGCC
>RFGR01000176.1 GCA_003696625.1 Planctomycetota bacterium | reverse complement strand
GGGGGGCGGAGGGGCGGCCATCGGGGGCCTTTCCTAGGGGAAGAGGGCGGCATCTTAAAGAAGCACTCCTTCCGGGGCCGAAAGAAGGAGACCAAGGAGGGATGCGGAATGCACCACATCGAGACCGGCCAGCGGGTCGGGCGCTTCCAGATCACCGGCTTCCTCGGCCGGGGGGCCTTCGCCCGGGTCTACGCCGCCGAAGGGCAGGAGGGCTCTCCGGTGGCGATCAAGGTCGGGGACGAGAGCGGCGGTGGCCGTTTCGTCCCCCGGTTCGTCGAGGTTACCTCGGAGCGGGACCCGGAGCGAATCAGCCCGGACGAGGCCCCGGCTGAGGCTCTGTTCCTCGACCCGACCGCCGGGGCCCGAGCCGAGGTCCTCGACCCGAACGAGGTCGACCGGTTGCTCCTGGCCGAGGCCGGCCAGCTGCGGGCCGCGCAGGGCCGAGGGGTGGTCGGCCTGCTCGACACGATCGAGGTCGGCGGCCGTCCGGCGCTGGTCCTGGAACTTCTGAGCGGGGCGACCGTGCGGGAACGGATGCGTTCCCTGGAGGGGATCAAACTCCGCTGGATCCTCCGGGTGGTCCAGACCCTGGAGCGCCAGATCGAGGAGGGAAACTGGCGCTGCCACGGCGATATCAAGCCGGAAAACTTGTTCATCACCGACCAGGACGAGGTTCGTCTCCTCGACCCGGCGCCCTCCCTGGGCCGGAGCGACCTGATGGTGGCCACGCCCTCCTACAACCCCTTCCTTCGTCGGGACGGGAAGGGGGATGCCCAGGCGGTGGCGATCCTGCTCTATGAACTGCTTTGCTGCTCCTTGCCTTTCTCCCACACCCCCTGGGAATTCGCCGGCTGCGACGAGCGGGCCTGGTCGGAGGACGAGCGGGAGCTGAGTCGGTCCTACTTCCTCAGCTACCCCCGCCCTCGGGACGTGAACCCCCACGCCCCGCGCGAGCTCGAGCACGCGATCTACCACGCCCTCTGCGACGAGTGCTACGGAATCCGTGAACTCCGGAAAGACCTGGAGGATTTCCTGCTGATCTGACGATGAAGGGAAGGCCCACTCCGGGCCGTTCAGGGAAACACTCAGGAAGGAAGAGGCGGGCCGCCGTCCGGCGGCCCGCCGTTTTTGATGCGCACGCATTATTTCTCCCTTGCTCGGGTGGAAATCCGGGTTAGCCAGAGGGCACAATCCAGCCGGTCCGCCTCCGGCGCCCGGGCAGGCCGGGCGGCCGGTGGTCGGCTGATTCCACCCTCCGCGCCCCCCGACCCGACCCGAGCCAGGCATGAGCACCGAGAACGCCGGCAAGCCGGACCTTCCCCTCGAGCGGTTCTCCTACGACGACGCCATCGTCCGGAAATTCGTCTTCGCCACCCTGATCTGGGGCTTCGTGGGGATGCTGGTCGGCGTCCTGATCGCCCTGCAGCTGGCCTGGCCCAAGGCGAACGACTTCGGCCTGGACGCCGCCTGGACCCAGATCCTCGCCTTCGGCCGATTGCGGCCGCTGCACACCAACGCGGTCATCTTCGCCTTCGCCGGCAACGCGATCTTCGCGGCCGTCTACTACTCCTCGCAGCGGCTGCTCAAGGCGCGGATGTTCAGCGACCTGCTCAGCCGCCTCCACTTCTGGGGCTGGCAGTTGATCATCGTTTTGGCCGCCGTCACGCTGCCGCTCGGCATCACCACCGGCAAGGAGTACGCCGAACTCGAGTGGCCGATCGACATCCTGATCGCGTTGGTCTGGATCGTCTTCGGCATCAACTTCTTCGGCACCCTGGTCAAGCGCCGCGAGAAACATATCTACGTCGCGATCTGGTTCTACATCGCGACCTGGGTCGCGATCACGGTCCTGCACGTCTTCAACTCCCTCGAGGTGCCGGCGACCCTGACCCGCAGCTACAGTCTCTACGCCGGCGCCCAGGACGCCTTCATGCAGTGGTGGTACGGCCACAACGCGGTCGCCTTCTTCCTGACCACGCCGTTCCTGGGCCTGATGTACTACTTCCTGCCCAAGGCGGCCAACCGCCCGGTGTTCAGCTATCGACTGTCGATCATCCACTTCTGGTCGCTGGTCTTCATCTACATCTGGGCCGGCCCGCACCACCTCCACTACCTGGCGGTGCCGGAGTGGCTGTCCACTCTCGGCATGCTGTTCTCGCTGATGCTCTGGATGCCGAGCTGGGGTGGCATGCTGAACGGTCTGCTCACCCTGCGCGGGGCCTGGGACAAGGTGGCCAAGGACCCGATCCTGAAGTTCTTCGTGGTCGGGGTCACCTTCTACGGCATGTCCACCTTCGAGGGGCCGATGCTGTCGGTGAAGGCGGTCAACGCCCTCAGCCACTACACGGACTGGACGATCGCCCACGTCCACGGCGGCGCCCTCGGCTGGGTCGGCTTCATGTGCTTCGGCATGGCCTACTGGCTGTTGCCGCGCCTGTTCCAGACCGGTGAGATGGCGAAGCCGAAGTGGTTGGACCTCCACTTCTACCTGGCCACGCTCGGCATCCTGGTCTACATCGTCTCGATCTACGCCGCCGGCCTCACCCAGGGCCTGATGTGGCGCGCCTTCGACGACACCGGGCTCCTGAAGTACACCGACTTCATGGACACGGTGCGGATCCTGCGCTGGTTCTACGTGATCCGGCTCGCCGGCGGCCTGCTCTACCTGACCGGCGCCGGGCTGGCGCTGGTGAACGCCGTCCTGACCTGGAAGAAGCGCCCCGCCGCCTACGAGGTGCCGGTGTACGAGGCGCCGCCGCTGTCGGCGCTCGAGGCCGCGGCGCCGGCGCCGGTGGCCGAGAAGGCCCTGCGGCCGTTCTTCTGGGCCGGCCTCGCGCTGGCCGGGGTCTGCGCCGCCGTCGCCCTGATCCCGGGCGTCACCGACAGCCCCAAGGTCGGCGCCTTCCTCGCGCTGGTCGGCGGCTTCGGCCTGGCGACCGCGGCCATCGATCTGTTCATGAAGGTCGGCTGGCACCGACGGCTGGAAGGCCGACCGCTGGCCTTCACCGGCTGGGTGGCGGCCTCGGTGGTCAGCGCCAGTCTGTTCGAGGCGATCCCGACCTTCGTCATCGAGTCGAACGTCCCGACGATCTCGGCCGTGAAACCGTACACGCCCCTCGAGCTGGCCGGCCGTGACATCTACCTGGCCGAGGGCTGCTACAACTGCCACTCGCAGCTGGTGCGGCCGATCCGGGCCGAGACCGAGCGCTACGGCCCCTACAGCAAGGCCGGCGAGTTCGTCTACGACCACCCCTTCCAATGGGGGTCGCGGCGGATCGGTCCCGACCTGGCCCGGGTCGGCACCAAGACCCTCACTCCGGGCTGGCACCTCCGCCACCTGCGCAATCCGCTCGACACCAGCCCGGATTCGCTGATGCCGCGCTACAAGCACCTGCTCGAGGCGCCGCTGGACTTCGCCGGGATCCCGAAGCGGATGCGGGCGATGCAGATCCTCGGCGTGCCCTACGACGACACCGCCGTAGCCGGCGGCGCCGAAGCAGCCCGGGCCCAGGCCGAGGAACTGGCCGCACGCCTTGAGCAGGAGACCGGCGTCGCCGGCCTCGCCGACAAAAAGGTCACGGCCCTGATCGCCTACCTGCTGCGGCTCGGCACCGACGCCATGCCGAAGGAGGCCGGCCGGTGATCCCCCTCGCCCTGAGCGGCGCCGCCCTGCTGCGCGAGATCGCCACCGGTTTCTGCCTGCTGTTCTTCCTCGGCGTCCTGGCCTGGGTGCTGCTGGCGCGCAGGGCGCGCTACGACCGGGCCGCGCGCCTGCCCCTCGACGACCCCTCTCCCGCCCCCGGCTCCTCTCCGCGCCAGGCGGAGTCCCGTGATGTCTGAGTCCCGCCAAGACCAACTCACCGACCACAGCTACGACGGCATCCAGGAGTACGACAACCCGCTCCCGGGCTGGTGGAAGCTCCTCTTCTGGGGCACCTTCGGCTTCTCCGTCCTGTACTGGACCTGGTTCCACATCTGGCCGGGCCAGAGCATCATCGCCACCTGGGAGGCTCAGGTCGAGGAGGCCCGGAGCCAGGGCTACGCCCGCTTCGGCGAGCTCAAGGACGACGCTGAGACTCTGGTCCGTCTGATGAACGATCCGGAGGCGGTGGCGATCGGCCAGGCCCTCTTCCAGTCCAAGGGTTGCGTCGCCTGTCACGGCCCCGAGGGGGGCGGCGTGGTCAACCTCGGCGCCAACTTCACCGACGACTACGCGATCAACTTCCAGACCATCGACCAGATCCCGAACATCATCCGCACCGGCGTTCCGGGCACGGCGATGGTTTCGCAGACGGCCCTCCTGGCTCCGGCCGAGGTCTACTTCGTCGCCGCCTACGTCGCCAGCCTGCGTGGCAAGACGGTGGCCAACGCCAAGGAGCGCGATCCGCGGGCCAAGCCGATCGAGCCCTGGCCGACCTTCTGAGCGGCGTCGGCCGGGGCCTTGAACGGCCGGCCCGAGGCCCTAGCAGGGAAGGTATGACCAGCGAGCCGCAGTTCCTCGAAGCGCCGGAGCAGGTCCTCTCGACCCTGAACCCGGACGGAACCCGCCGCTGGCTGCACCCGCGGCTGGCCAAGGGCCGCTGGTGGCGTCGCCGGCGGCTGGTCGCCTGGTTCCTGATCGCGCTGTTCAACCTGCTGCCGTGGATCCGGATCGGCGGCAAGCCGGCGATCCTGCTCGACGTCGCCAACCGCGACTTCGCCTTTTTCGGCGCCAGCTTCCGGCCGACCGAGACGCCGCTGCTGGCCCTGTTCCTGCTCGCCGTCTTCCTCGGCATCTTCTACCTGACCGCCCTGGTCGGCCGGGCTTGGTGCGGCTGGGGCTGCCCGCAAACGGTCTACCTCGAGTTCCTCTATCGGCCGCTCGAGCGGCTGATCGAGGGCAAGAGCTACTCCAGCGGCCGCCGCCAGGCCCCGCTCTGGCGCAAGGTCGTGCGCCTGGGCGTCTTCACCGTCGTCTCCGCCCATCTCGCCCACACCTTCCTGGCCTACTTCGTCGGCGGGCCGACCGTCTTCCGCTGGTCGCTCGGTTCGCCGGCCGAGCATCCGGTCGGCTTCGCTCTGGTCTGGGTCGTGACCGGGCTGATGCTGATCGACTTCGCCTGGTTCCGGGAGCAGCTCTGCATCCTCGCCTGCCCCTACGGCCGACTTCAGTCCGTCCTCCTCGACCGCAACTCTCTGATCATCGGCTACGACGCCGCCCGCGGCGAGCGTCGGGGCAAGATGGGGGAGCGCAAGGGCGGCACCGGCGGCTTTGGCGACTGCGTCGATTGCGGCCTCTGCGTGGCCGCCTGCCCGACCGGCATCGACATCCGCGACGGTCTGCAGATGGAGTGCGTCGCCTGCGCCGAATGCATCGACGCCTGCGACTCGGTCATGGCCCGCACCGGCCGTGCACCGGGCCTGATCCGCTACGCCTCGCAGGAGTCGCTGGCCGGCGGCCGGACCCGCTGGCTGCGCCCCCGGACCGTGGCCTATCCATTGGTCCTCGGCCTGATCCTGGCCCTGTTCCTCGGCACCCTGCTCGGCCGGGCCTCGGCCATGGTCCAGATCCGGCGTTCGACCGGGGCCGCCTTCGAGCTGCTGCCGGACGGCCGGGTGCGCAACCTGGCCACCTTCCGGATCGACAACCGGACCGACCAGGAGCGGCGCTACACGATCTCGCTGCCCGCCGGCGTCGAGGGCATGATCCCGGTGAATCCGGTGGTCGTCGCCGCCGGCGACTCGGGCATCGCGGTCGTCCACCTCTACCTGCCGCGCGAGGCCTTCTCGGCCGGCAAGGCCACGATCCCGATCACCATCCGGGACGGCGTCGACTTCGAACAGGTGGTCGAGTACCCGGCCCTGGGACCGCTCTGAGATGGCCGGACCCTCCCGGTTCCATCCGTGGATGCTGGTCCCGGTCGGGCTGCTGCTGCTCTCGCTCGGGATCGGCGCCGTGACCCTGGTCCTGGCCCTGAGCGATCCCGGCTTCGCGGTCGAGAAGGACTACTACCGCAAGGGTCTGGAATGGGACCGGGAGCTGGCCCAGGAGCGGCGCAACCGCGAACTCGGCTGGCGGGCGGAGATCGAGGCCGGCGTCGATCCGGCCGCGGCGACGGTGCCTTTCCTGGTCCGGCTGGTCGACGCCGGCGGCGGACCGGTGGTCGGGGCGGCGGTCGAGGTCGAGGCCTTCCACCTCGCGCGTTCGGCCGAGCCGTTCCGCACCCCGCTGGAAGAGGTCTCGCCCGGCCGCTATCGCGGCACGCTGCCGCTGCGCCGGGCCGGCAAGTGGGAGTTCCGCCTCCGAGCCGTGCGCGGCGAGGAGGTCTTCACCGACCGCCAGCAGCGGCTGCTGTTCTCGGGGCCGCCCGGCGCCGAGGAGGGCTGACCGGCGGTGTTCGCCCTTGCCGCCGGCGTCCTCGTCGCCAGCCTGCTCGGCAGCCTGCACTGCGCCGGGATGTGCGGCGGTCTGGTCGCCTTCGTCGCCGGCGGCGGCGGCGGCGCCCGGGCCCAGGCCGCCTGGCACGGCGGCCGGCTGGCCGCCTACGCCGCCCTCGGCGCCGCCAGCGGCGCCCTCGGCGCGGCGATCGATCTCGGTGGTTCGGTGGTCGGGGTCAAGGAGGCGGCGGCGACCCTCGCCGGCGGCCTGATGGTCGCCTTCGGCCTGGTCGTCCTGCTGCGCTGGCGCGGTCTGCGGCTGCCGGCCCCGCCGCTCCCCTCCGCCCTGCGTTCGGCCTTCGCTCGGGCCTTCGCCGCGGTGGGGGAGATGCCGCCGGTTCCCCGGGCGGCGCTGATCGGCCTGCTCACCGCCCTCCTGCCCTGCGGCTGGCTCTACGCCTTCGTCGTCACCGCCGCCGGCACCGGCGACCCCCTGGCCGGGGCGCTGGCCATGACCGCCTTCTGGGCCGGAACCCTGCCGGTCCTGGCCGCGCTCGGCGCCGGGGTCCAGCGGCTGGCGGGTTCGCTCGGCCGCCACCTGCCGGTCGCCGCCGCCTTGCTGCTGATCGGGGTCGGCCTCTACACGGTCTTCGGCCGCCTCGGGCTGCCGGACTACACCGCTCGGACCGACCCGGCCGGCGGCCTCGGCGGCGGCGCCCCCTGCTGCGCCGGCGAGAACGAGCACCCGGGCGCCCATCCCGGCGGCGGGCGATGAGTCGGTCGGGCGCCGACGAGACCGTCCGTTGCGCCCACTGCTCGCTGCCGGTGCCGCCCGGCTTGGTCGAGGACGGGGCGGAACGACAGTTCTGCTGCCAGGGCTGCCGCACGGTCTGGGAGGCGATCCACGGTTCCGGTCTGGAGGATTACTACCGGCTCCGGGAGGAACTCGCCGCCGCCGGCACCCGGCCGGCGGTCAGCGGTCGCGGCTTCCAGGAGTTCGACCACGAGCGCTTCCAGGAGCTGCACGTGCGCCGGCTTCCGAACGGCCTGGCCCGGGTCGAGCTCTACCTGGAGGGGGTCCACTGCGCCGCCTGCGTCTGGCTGGTCGAGAAGCTGCCGCGGCTTCTGGCCGGGCTGGTCGAGGCCCGGCTCCACCTCGGCCGGGCGGTGGTCGAGATCTGCTGGGATCCGACGACCCTGCCGCTCTCGGCGATCGCCCGCGCCCTCGATCGGCTCGGCTACCAACCGCATCCGGTCCGGGCCGGTTCGGCTGAGGCGCAGCGGCGGGACGAGAACCGGCGCGCGCTGGCCCGGCTCGGCGTGTCGGGAATGATCGCCGGCAACGTGATGCTGATCGCGTTCGCCCTCTACGGCGGCTGGCTGCACGGGATGGACCCCGCCTTCCGCGACCTGTTCCGGTGGACTTCGCTGGTCCTGACCCTGCTGCAGCTGGCCTGGCCCGGGCGGGTCTTCTTCACCGGGGCGCTGGCGGCGCTGCGCACCCGCACCAGCCACATGGATCTGCCGATCGCGCTCGGCCTGCTGGCCGGGCTGACCGGCGGCTTCTTCAACACCTGGACCGGCAGCGGCGAGGTCTACTTCGAGTCGGTCAACGCGCTGGTCTTCTTCCTGCTGGTCGGGCGGACGGTCCAGCAGCGGCAGCAGCGGGCCGCCTACCGCTCGATCGAGCTGCTGACCACCCTGACCCCGACCCGGGCCCGGCGGCTGGAGGCCGGCGGCGATGCGGTCGAGGTGCCGCTCGAGGCGGTGACGCCGGGTGATCGGCTCGAGGTCCGGGCCGGCGAGTCGATCCCGGCCGACGGCCGGATCCTGACCGGCGAGACCCGGCTCGACCGGTCGATCCTGAGCGGCGAGTCCCGCCCGGTGGCGGCCGGGCCCGGCGATCCGGTCCACGCCGGCACGGTCAACCTGAGCAGCCGGATCGAGATCCGGGTCGAGGCCACCGGCGAGGAGACGCGGGTCGGCCGGCTGATGCAGCTCGTCGAACGCTACGGGCGCGAACGCGCGCCGGTCGTTCGCCTGGCCGATCGGTTGTCGGGCTGGTTCGTGGTCGTGGTCCTGGGCCTGGCCGCGGTCAACCTCCTGCTCTGGTGGCGGCAGGATCCGCGGGCGGCGGTCGAGCACACGGTGGCGCTGCTGATCGTCGCCTGTCCCTGCGCGCTCGGACTGGCGACCCCGCTGGCGGTGGCGGCGGCCGTCGGCGCCGCCGCGCGGCGGGGCATCCTGATCAAGGGCGGCGAGGTGCTGGAGCGCCTCGCCCGGCCCGGTCGCCTGTTCCTCGACAAGACCGGCACCCTGACCCGTGGTCGGGTCGGGCTGGTCGCTTGGTCCGGCCCGCGGGAGCCGGGGCGGCTGGTGGCGGCGCTCGAAGCGCACAGCGGCCACCATTACGCCGCCGCTCTGCGCCAGGCCTTCGCCGACCTGGGGCCGGTGCCGCCGGCCGAGGAGGTGGAGGAGGTGGCTGGGCGCGGCATCCGCGGCCGAGTCGAGGGTCATGACCTGCTGGTCGGTTCGCCGCGCTTCCTGGCCGAGGCCGGCGTCCCGCTCGCCGAGGAGACGGCGGAGCTGCTCCGCCGGCAAGCGGCGGAGGGGCTGACCCCGGTGCTGGTCGCGGTGGACGGCCGCCATCTCGCCACCGCCGGCCTCGGCGACGCCCTGCTGCCGGACGCGGCCGAGGCGGTGGCGGAGCTGCG
>RFGR01000175.1 GCA_003696625.1 Planctomycetota bacterium | reverse complement strand
GGGGGAGGGGGCCGCCGCCCCGGTGGATCCGGTCGCCTTCGGCGCCGCCCTGCGCGGGCTGGGCGGCGCCGGCTCGGAGATGAACTTCCGGCAAGAGGAGTACCGCCAGACCGGCAGCCTCGAGCGGCTCGAGGGGCCGCTCACCCTGATGCTGGTCGGGCTGATCGCCTTCCTGCTGGTCGATTCGGTGATCCTCTTCAAGCGCGCCCGGGACGTCCTCGTCCCGGACAACGAGGCGCTCTACCAGGCCGCCGCCGCCGAGGTGAAGAAGCTCAACGACGAGCTGCGGCCCGAGGATCCGGAGAGCTGGTTCATCAAGGGCGTGGAGGGCCTGGACCTCGACGACCTGCAGCGGATCCAGGTGCTGCGCAGCCGGGTCAAGAAGGCTCGCAAGGACCTCGACGAGATGCTCGGCGAGGGCGACCTGGTTCATCCGCAGTCCTGCCTCGAGGCGTGGCGGCTGATCTTCGGCCTGCTCGACCGCGAACTCGAGCAGAACTTCGACGGCCGCTGGATGCTCGAGGGCCTGGACCTGACCTCGCAGCAGCCGCGCAGCCGCGACGTCGAGCCCTACGTCGAGGCCAAGATCCGGCTGACCGTCTTCGGCGACGAAGTCTCCGCCTCGCGCAAGTTCGACGATCTGCTCAGCGCCTTTCGAATCCAGGACTGGGTGATCGACTCCCCGACCTACGGCGGCGAGGTGACGGCGGCGGCGGACGGCGCCGCCCGCACCGGAACCATCATCGTCCATGTCTCGACGGTCAAGGCGGTCGAATCGTGAGCAACCGGCGCACGCTCCTCCTCCTCCTCGCGGTGACCGTGGTCGCCGGCATCCTCCGCTTGGCCGTGGGCAGTTGGTACCACGCCCAGGAGAACGGCCTCGCCGCCAGCAAGACCGCCTTCAAGGGCATCGTCCAGGACGTCGAGTACCTGCGCGGCCGGCGCCGCAACTCGGTCGTGGCCGAGTCGGACGAAGGCTACCTGACCCACTTCCAGGTCGAGGCGCGCAAGCAGCACATGGCGCCGGTCACCGCGCCGATGAAGGAGGACGATCTCAAGTACGCCATCTCGCGCAAGTTCACGATCGGTTTCGAGAAGGAACCGCCGCACTTCAGCCGCGACCAAATCTCGCGTTTCCTGTTCAACGCCGAGCTGCTCATGCCCCGCCTGCGCACGACCAAGCTGGTGCTCCAGCCGGCCGGCGAGAGCGGCGGCCGCCGCCGCAGCAAGGGCCCCGAGCCGGGCGCCGAGCGCGACGATCTGTGGGAAGTCACCCAGCTCGTCTTCACCCAGCTCACCCCGAAGGCCAAGGAACGCTAGAGCAGCCGCCGGAGCAGGCCCAGCGCGCCCTCCCGCCACGGATTGCGGTGGCCGGTACCGGCCGCGCGCAGTTCGGCGTGGTGTTCCCGATACCAGTCCCAGGTTCGAATCAGGCTGCCGGCGTTGCTCCAGCGCGGTTCCCAGCCCAACGCCCGCAGGCGGGAGCAGTCGACCCAGGAGTCCTGGTCGGCGGTGCCCCAGACCCAGCGGTAGAGCGGCGACAGGCGCAGGGCGCCGAGCACCGCCAGGCAGCCCTTGGCCAGCGGCGCCGGCACCGGCAGGATCCGGCTGCCGGTGCCGGCGTGGGCGAAGAGGGCGCCGAGGTCCTCGGCCACCGTCCCGAACTCGCCGGCGCCGACGTTGCAGGTGACGTTGGCCTGAGCCGGCGGCAGCTCGAGCAGGAGCCGCACCGCCGCCACCAGGTCCTCGACGTCGAGGAGCTGGTAGCGGTTGCGGCCGTCGCCGATCAGCGGAATCCGTCGCCCCTCGCGGATCCACTCGAAGAGGATCTGGAAGACCCCCAGCCGCTCCGGGCCGACGAAGGTCTTCGGCCTCACCACCGGCACCACCTGGCCGGCGTCGCGCGCCCGCGCCACCAGCCCCTCGGCCTCGACCTTGCTCTCGCCGTAGGGACCGACGCCGTCGAGCGGATCGTCCTCGGTCAGCGGATGGTGGTCGGGAATGCCGTAGACCGCGGTCGAGGAGACGTGGAGCACCCGCGGGACGCCCAGCTCGCGCGCCACCTCCAGGACCGCCCGCGTGCCCTCGACGTTGACGCTGCGGATCTCGGCCGGCTTCCACAGCGGCAGGCCGGCGGCGGCATGGACCACCGCCCCGGCCCCGGCCAGGGTCCGGCGGAGCAGCGTTCGGTCGCGGACGTCGCCCTGGATCGCGGCCGCCGTCGCGCCCCGTTCCGCCGGCGGGATCCCGGCCCGGTCGAGCAGAACGACCTGGTGATCCCCGGCTAGGCCTCGGGCGAGGTGGAAGCCGAGGAATCCCGCCCCGCCGGTGACGACGATCCTCATCGCCGGCTCAGAGATAGAGCACCACCGCCACCACCGCCGCGTAGCCGGCGATCGCCAGCAGCAGCGGTCGGTCTTCGAGCAGTACCCGCTCCGGCCGTTGGCCGCGGTCGCGCCGGTAAACCAGGTGGAGGTAGCGGAGCACTCCGTAGAGGACGAAGGGGAAGGTCCAGACCATGCCCGGCCGACCGGCTTGGGACCGGACGTCGACCTCGAGACTGAGGAGGGCGCCGGGCAGCAGGGTGTAGAGTCCGTAGGTGACCACCGTGGCCGCGGCCACCACCGAGACCATCGCGTCCAGGGCCGGGCCGTCGTACTCCTCGAGCAGGGGCCGCTGGTCGGCCGGCCCGCCCTCGAGCGAGGCCAGCTCGGCCTTGCGCTTGCAGAGGGCCAGGAACAGCGCCAGCTCGACCGAACAGGCGACCAGCCACGGGGAGAGCGGCACCGCGACCGCCTCGACCCCGGCCAGCACCCGAAGCAGGAAACCGGCGGCGATGCAGAAGACGTCGAGCAGGACGACGTGCTTCAGCCGCAGCGAGTAGGCGGCCTGGAGGACCAGGTAGCCGGCCAGGGCCGGCAGCGCCGCCGGGGCGAGCAGCGCGGCCAGGGCGAGGCCGCCGGCGGCCAGGGCGGCGGCCGTCGCCAGGGCGGCGGCCGGCTTCACCTGGCCGGAGGCGATCGGCCGCAGGCGCTTCACGGGGTGCCGCCGGTCGCGCTCGCGGTCGAGGACGTCGTTCCCGAGATAGACCGCCGAGGAAGCCAGACAGAAGGCGACGAAGGCGGCGGCCGATGCCAGCAGCGGCGGCCAGCCGCTCGGGTCCCGCGCCAGGGCCTTGCCACTGAACACCAGGCCGGCGAAGACGACCAGGTTCTTGCTCCACTGTCGCGGCCGGAGGCTGCGGAGGATCGGCGGCATCGGCCTCAGGATAGCCCGCCATCCCCGGCCGCCTCCCGGCCGGGGGCCCGGGGCTGGGCGGCGAGGAGTTCGAGCCGGTCGCCCGGGCGCGGGCGGAGGGCGGCGGTCGAGGCCGGCAGGAGCATCGCCGACCGGCTGCCCGCCGGCGCCGGCAGGGCGCGGAAGCGGGGCAGATCCACCACCGCCTGGACCCGCCGCTCACGGTCGAGGAAGACCACGACCAGGGCCTCGCGGGCGAAGAAGGAGTGGACCGCCGGAGCGGGTTCGAGGAAGAGTCCCTGGTCCGGGCCCAGCCGGCGGAAGGCGGCCTGGCGGAACCGGGCGAGGCGGCTCTCGAGCACGACCAGGTCGCGGGCGAGCAGGCCGCCGCGCGAGGCGTTGCCGCACCGCAGCCGGCCGTCGGCGACCAGCGGCGGCCGGCTCACGCCGGCTCCGGCCGCGGCTCGGCCCGGGCCCGACGAATCCCCGCCAGGGCGCGCAGGGCGCAGGCCCAGCGCTGGGGAACGCTCAGGCGGGGGGGGTGGAGGAAAGGGTCGCGGCGGGGATCCTCGACCTGGGAGAGGAGCCGGCGGCTGCGGATCACGACCGCGCGCACGCCGCGGCGAAGCCGGCCGCCGAGGTGGGCGCGGAGGTCCAGTCCCTCGTCGAGGAGGGTCCGGGCCCAGGCCGCCTCCTGGCGGAGGAAGGCGTCCACCGCCGGCGTCCGAACCCGCTGCTCCAGCTCGGCCCGCTCCAGGCCGGCCCGTTCCAGGT
>RFGR01000174.1 GCA_003696625.1 Planctomycetota bacterium | reverse complement strand
GGAGGTGGGCGGTGGCGGATTTTCTGCGGTGGCGGGTGACGCTGTGAATCAGGATTGTGATCCAGGGGGTGGGGCCAGTTTCAGGTGACGGGCGAGAACGGACCGCAGGTCTTCCAAAGTGATCGGCTTCGCCACGTAATCATCCATCCCAGCCTCCAGGCACCTCTCCCGATCCCCCTGCAGGGCGTGAGCGGTCATCGCGATCACAGGCAGTGCGGCGACCGGACCGGCCAACCGCCGGATCGCCTCGGTCGCCTGCCAGCCGTCCATCGCCGGCATCTGGCAGTCCATCAGAACACCGTCGAAGCTCGGGTCGTCGGCTAGCAGCTCGAGAGCCTCGCGGCCGTTGCCGGCGAAGACGTAGCGGCAGCCGAGCTGGGTGAGCATCCCGGCCGCCACCTGCTGGTTGACCCGGTTGTCCTCGACCACGAGCAGCCGGGGACCGCTCCCCTCCTCGTTCGCAGGCGGCGGCGACGACGTCGCCGGTTCGCCGGCGGCTTCGGCTTCCCGCACCAGGCGGACCAAAGTCTGGCGGAGCCGGAAGCGGTGCAGCGGTTTGTCGAGGAGGATCGCGGAGCGGGCGGCGTTGGCGCGGGCGGTGTCGTGGCGGGGGCCGACCGGACTGAGGACGGCGCCCCGCAGATGCTCATGGCCGGGGACCGCCCGCAGGGCCGCGAGCAGACGCGCGCCGTCGCCGTCGCGCAGGCGCAGGTCGACCAAGGCCAACGGGTAGGGCCGGCCGGCGCGGGCGGCGCAGCCGGCCAGGTCGAGGGCCGTTCGGGCGTCGGCGGCGGCGTCGGCGATCAGGCCGAGCGAGCGGAGCAGGCGGCCGGTCACCTGCCGGCAGGTGGCGTTGTCCTCGACGTACAGCACCCGTCGACCGACCAGCCGGGCCGGCGCGGCGGCTTCCTCCTCGGGTGCCGGCCCGGTCGGCCGGCCCACCCGCACCGTGAAGCGGAAGGTGCTGCCGACCCCCAGGCGGGACTCGACCTCGATCTCCCCCCCCATCAGGCGGACGAGGCGCTGGCAGATGGCGAGGCCGAGGCCGGAGCCGCCGTACTTGCGGGTCGGACCGGACTCGCCCTGGGCGAAGGATTGGAACAGCACCGGCAGTACTCGGTCCGAGATGCCGATGCCGGTGTCGCTGACGGCGAAGGCGAGCCGCCAGCCGTCTTCGTCTTCTTCCACCGTCCGGCCGCTGACCAGGATCTCGCCCTCGTGGCTGAACTTGACCGCGTTCGAGACCAAGTTCTGGATGACCTGGGCCAGTCGATCGGGGTCGCCGAGGACCAAGGCGGGCATTCCTTCTTCAAGGTCGCAGGCCAGCTCCAGCCCCTTGCCGTGGGCCTCCAGGGCGAGCTGGTCCAGGGCCTGTTCGACCACCCGGACGGGCGAGAAGTCCCGCCGCTGCAGAACCAGGCGACCGGCCTCGGCGTGGGCGAAGTCGAAGACGTCGTTCAGGATTCCCAGGAGAAGGTCGGCCGAGTTGCGGATGGTCTCCGCGTACTCGCGTTGGACCGGGTCGAGGTCGGTGCGCAGGAGCAGGTCGACCATCCCCACCACCCCGTTCATCGGCGTCCGGAACTCGTGGCTGAGGTTGGCCAGGAACTCGGACTTGGCCCGGTTAGCCGCCTCGGCTTCCTCCTTGGCCCGGAGCAACTCGCGGTTGGTCCGCTGGACCTCCTCCAGGGCCCGGGCCAGCTCCTCGGCCCGCGCCTGCAGGCGGTCGCCGACCTCGCCTGGCCGGCAGGGGCCGAACGAGTCGCACGGGCGTTCTCCCATTCCTCTGGCGGCGGAACCGGAAGGATGCGGTCGTTCCATTCAGGCGGCGGGCCTGGGCCGGAGCCGCCGGGGAAAAGGAATCGGCTCGCGGGGCTTCGAATCAGGCGGCGCGGGTGCGGGGAATGTCGGCATGGGACGGAAAGCCGGCCCGGAACTCTCCGGGCCCGGGGCGCCCCTCCATCGGCCGAAACCGCCCGCGGCCTGTAGCGCCGGGATTCAGCCGAGGACGAAGTTGACCAGCGGCCGCCGACCTGGCACCACGATGACCTTGCGCAGCTCCGCTCCGGCCAGCTGCTCGGCCGCGGCCTCCCGGGCCGCCCGTTCGAGGTCCTTCCGACCGGCCTCGGCCGGCACGGTGACCCGATGCCGCACCTTGCCGTTGATCTGGACCGGGACCTCCACCGTCTCCTCCCGGAGCATGGCCGGATCGGCCTCGGGCCAGGGCTCGTAGGCGAGGCTCTCCCGGCGGCCGAGGCGGGCTCCCAGCTCCTCGGCCAGGTGCGGGGCGAACGGTTCCAGCAGCACGGCGAACCGCTCGGCCTGGCTGCGGTCGAGGCGGGCCTCCATGCGGCTGGCCAGGTTAACGAACTCCATCATCGCCGCCAGGGCGGTGTTGAAGCCGAGCTGCTCGAGGTCGGCGGTGACCTTGGCGATGCAGCGATGCAGCCCGCGTTCGATCTCCGGGTCGGCCTGTTCGGCCAAGCCGAGGCCGTACAGCCGCCAGACCCGCTGCAGGAAGCGGTGCACTCCCGGCAGGTCCCGCGGGTTCCAGGGCGCGCTGGCGGTGACCGGGCCCATGAAGGCCTCGTACAGGCGCAAGGTGTCGGCGCCGTAGTCGCGGACGACCTCGTCCGGGTTGATCACGTTGCGCAGCGACTTCGACATCTTGGCGACGAAGCGCTCGACCGGCTCGTCGCTGCCGCGGCGGAACCAGCCGCCGTCCCGCTCCTCGACCTCGTCGGCCGGGACCAGGGCGCCGCGGCGGTCGCGATAAGCGAAGCTCTGGACCATGCCCTGGTTGACCAGCTTCTGGAACGGTTCCGGGGTCGAGACCAGGCCGCAGTCGTAGAGCACCTTGTGCCAGAACCGGGCGTAGAGCAGGTGCAGGACCGCGTGCTCGGCGCCGCCGACGTAGAGGTCGACCGGCATCCAGTAGCGTTCGGCCTCCTCGCTCCATGGCCGCTCGTCGTTGTGCGGGTCGAGGAACCGCAGGTAGTACCAGCAGCTCCCGGCCCACTGCGGCATCGAGTTCGTCTCCCGGCGCCAGACTCGGCCGTCGGGGCCGACCACCTCGACCCAGTCCCGGGCCCGGGCGAGCGGCGGCTCGCCGTCCGGACTGGGGCGGAAGTCGGCCAGTTCGGGCAGCGTGACCGGCAGGTCCTCTTCCGGCACCAGGGCGACTTCTCCGTCCGGGCCGTGCAGGATCGGGAACGGCTCGCCCCAGTAGCGCTGGCGGCTGAACAGCCAGTCGCGCAGCCGGTAGGTGACCTTGCTCCGACCGATGCCCTGCTCCTCCAGCCAGCGGATCATGGCTTCCTTGGCCTCGCCGGTCGGCAGGCCGTCGAGGAAGCCGGAATGAATCATCGTCCCCTCCCCGGTCCAGCACTCGGGCGGCTCGGCGGCACCGTCGGGTAGGACCACCGGAATGACCGGCAGCTCGAAGCGGCGGGCGAACTCGAAGTCGCGCTCGTCGCCGCCGGGCACGCACATGATCGCCCCGGTGCCGTAACCGAGGAGCACGTAGTCGGCGATCCAGATCGGAATCCGCCGCCGGGGATCACCTTCCGGATAGACCGGGTTGACCGCCCAGGCGCCGGTGAAGACGCCGGTCTTCTCCTTCTGCAGTTCGGCCCGCTCGAGGTCGGACTTGCGGGCGGCCGCGGCCCGATAGGCCTCGACCTCGGCCCGCCGCTCGGCGGTGGTGATCCGATCGACCAGAGGATGCTCGGGCGCCAGCACGCAGAAGGTGGCGCCGAACAGGGTGTCGGGGCGGGTGGTGAAGACGGTGAAGGACTCGTCGCCGCCGGCGACGGCGAACTCGATCTCGGCGCCTTCGGAGCGGCCGATCCACTCCCGTTGCATCGCCTTCACCGACTCCGGCCAGTCGAGGTCGTCGAGATCGGCCAGCAGTCGCTCGGCGTAGGCGGTGATGCGGAGCATCCACTGCCGCAGCGGGCGGCGGACACAGGGGTGGTTGCCGCGCTCGGAGCGGCCGTCGATGACCTCCTCGTTGGCCAAGACGGTGCCCAGGGCCTCGCACCACCAGACCGGCACCTCGGCCTGGTAGGCCAGGCCCCGCTCGTGGAGGATCCGAAAGATCCACTGGGTCCACTTGTAGTAGCGCTCGTCGGTGGTGCTCAGCTCCCGCGACCAGTCGTAGCTGAAGCCGAGGGCCTGAAGCTGGCGCCGGAACAGCTCGATGTTCCGGCGGGTGGTCTCGGCCGGGTGGGTGCCGGTCTGGACCGCGTACTGCTCGGCCGGCAGGCCGAAGGCGTCCCAACCCATCGGGTGGAGGACCTGGAAGCCGCGGTGCCGCTTGTACCGGGCGACGATGTCGGTGGCGGTGTAGCCCTTCGGGTGGCCGACGTGGAGGCCGGCCCCGGAGGGATACGGGAACATGTCGAGGACGTAGAACTTGGGCCGGTCGGGATCAAAGCCCTCCTCGCCCGGGTTCGGGGTCCGGAAGGTGCCCTCCTCCAGCCAGCGCTGCTGCCAGCGGGCCTCGATGGCGGCGAAGTCGTAGCGGTCCATGGTCGTTCCGGTGCCTCGGAAGCCGGGAATCCTACCCGATCAGTCGCTCCAGCGGCCTCCCGGCGGCCGAATCCGGAGCCGGCCCGGCGGCTCCGTCCGGCGTGGGTCTTGATCCGCCACCGGGGGACGCTAGACTTTCCGGCCCCGGGCCGCCGGCGGCCGTCGCCGGGTCCGGTGTTCCGTGGCAAGCGAGTGGGGCCATAGCTCAGCTGGGAGAGCGCAGCACTGGCAGTGCTGAGGTCAGGGGTTCGATCCCCCTTGGCTCCACCATCCTTCCCCGCCCGCCCGTCTTCCCGTCCCGCGCCCCGCCGGCCTAGCCTATGCCGCGGGCGTTTTTTTTCGCCTCTGCGGCCGTCCCGGCCGCCGGCCATGCCGGAACCGCCCTTCCACCCCGACCGACTCGAGAAGCTCGAGGAGCTGATCGCCCTCGGCGTCGATCCCTATCCCGCCCGCAGCCCGGCCGATCGGGCGGCGGCGGCCGACCTGGTCGCCGCCGTCGACGACCGGACCGGCCAGACCGCGACCGTCCACGGTCGGGTGATGGGCCGGCGCGGCTACGGCAAGCTGGCCTTCCTCGACCTCGCCGACCGCTCCGGGCGGATCCAGGCCTGCCTGCAGAAGGACCGGCTGCCGGCCGCGGAGTTCGCCCTCCTGAAGCGGCTCCACCTCGGCGACATCGTCTCGGTGACCGGTGAACTCGGCCGGACCCGGACCGGAGAGCCGACCCTGTTCGCGGACCGCTTCCGGCTCCTGGCCAAGGCTCTGGCCCAGCCGCCGGAGAAGTGGCACGGCCTGGCCGACGCCGAGCTGCGCGCCCGCCGCCGCTACGTCGATCTGTTCAGCAACGACGAGGTCCGGGAGCGGTTCCTGCGCCGCTCGCGGCTGATCCAGGCCATGCGCGAGGTCTTCCTCGCCCGCGGCTATACCGAGGTCGAGACGCCGGTCCTCCACCCGATCTACGGCGGCGCCAACGCCCGCCCCTTCGTCACCCACCACAACGCCCTCGACCTGGACCTCTACCTGCGCATCGCCCCCGAGCTCTACCTGAAGCGGTTGCTCGTCGGCGGGATCGAGCGGGTGTTCGAGTTCGCCCGGGTCTTCCGTAACGAGGGGTTGTCGCCGCGCCACAACCCCGAGTTCACCATGCTCGAGTTCTACGAAGCCTACTCGGACTACGCGGGCATGATGGACCTGACCGAGGAGCTGGTGGTGGCCGCGGCCCGCGCCGCCGGGCTGGAACGGGAGGACGGCTCGATCCAGGCCACTTTCCGCGGCCGCGAGTACTCGCTGCGGCCGCCCTTCCGCCGCCTGCACTACGCCGAGGCCTTCGCCGAGCGGGTCGGCTGTAGCCCGCTGGACCGCGTCCGGGTCCAGGAGCGCCTGCGCGAGCACGAGATCGAGGTCACCGGCGACGGCGAGCTGGCCTGGTGGCGGGCGGTCAACGACCTCTTCGAGGCGGTGGTCGAGCCGGAGTTGTCCGGGCCGGTGTTCGTGCTCGACTATCCGGCCGCGATCTGCCCGCTGGCGAAGCCGAAGGCCGACGACCCGACCTGGGCCGAACGCTTCGAGTTCTTCCTCGGCGGCATGGAGCTGGCCAATGCCTTCTCCGAGCTGAACGATCCGCGCCTCCAGCTCGCCCGCTTCGAGGAGCAGGTGGCGGACAAGGACCCGGAGGGGCCGAACCGGGTCGATCACGACTACATCCGGGCCCTGGCCCACGGCATGCCCCCGGCCGGCGGCTGCGGCATCGGCGTCGACCGGCTGGCGATGGTCCTGCTCGGCTGCGACAGCATCCGCGAGGTGCTGCTCTTCCCGCACCTGCGGCCGGAGCGGGGCGGGACCGGGGACGCCGCCGCGCCGCCGGCCTAGACTGCCGGCGTGTTCCGCCTCGCCCTGGCCTACCTGCTGCGCCACTTCACGCAGCTCCTGGCTGTGCTCGGCATGGCGGTCGGCCTGACCGCGCTCCTCTGCCTTCTGTCGGTGATGAACGGCCTGATCGAGGCCGATCGGACCAGCGTCCGCGGACCGCTCAGCGACCTGCTGCTCATCCCGCCGGCGTCCTCGCCGCCGCCGCACTGGGCGGACTACCGTCGGCTGCTGGCCGGGGTGCCGGAGGTGGCCGCCGCCGCCCCCCACCTCGTCGCCTACGCGGTGCTCGGCTACAGCGGCTCGGAGCGGATGATGGAACGGACCCTCTCCTCCGACCTGAACGGGGTCCAGGTGGTCGGCGTCGACCCCGACCTGGAGCTGCGGGTCGGCGGCTTCCGCTCCTCCCTGGAGGCGGCGGTCGAGGCGCCGGTGGCCGATCCCGACCGTCCCTTCGGCGACCAGGATCCCGAAGCCTTCGGCTGGCGGCCGCCGGTCCTGGTCAGCGACCAGCACGTCCGCCATTTCCTGCTCCGCCCCGGCGAGCGGATCCAGCTCGGCGCCCTGCCGCCGGTGCTGCCCGGGCCGGACGAGCCGTTCACCGCCGTCAATGGTTCCTTCGACGTCGTCGGCAGCTACTCCTCGACCGACTACAAGGTCGGCATGGACCGGCTCTACCTGCGCCGGGAGGACCTGCGCCGGAACCTGCTCGGCAGCAACAGTGCCGAGTTCAACGAGGTTCTGATCGACCTGCGACCGGGGACCGAGCCCGAGCGGGCCAAGGCGGCGATCCTGGCCGCCTTCCGTTCGGCCGGCCTGGAGCCGCCGGGCGGCCCGGCCGGCGGCAGCCTTGAGACCTGGGAAGAGCGGTTGGCGGTCTATCTGGCGGCGATCGAGAACGAACGCCGGGTCACCGGCCTGGTCATGTTCTTCGTGGTGGTGGTCGCCGGCTTCGGGCTGTACGCGACCCTGAGCGCCCTGGTCCGGGCCAAGGTCCGCGACCTCGGCGTCCTGGCCGCGCTCGGCTTCTCGCCGCTCCGGCGCGGCGGTCTGCTGCTGTTGACCGGCGGCATCGGCTCGGCCCTCGGCTCCCTGGCCGGCTACGCCGCCGCGGGCTGGTTGTCCCAGGGCGACCGCCTCGAGAAGCTCCTGGCCGGCCTGGGGATCGAGGTCTTCAGCCCCGGCATCTACGTCGTCACCGGTCTGCCCACCCTCTGGCTCCCGCACCTGGCCCGCTTCTACGCCCTGTGCGCCTTCCTCACCGGTCTCCTGTTCACCGCCGTCCCGGCCCTGCGGGCCGCCACCCTCGCGCCGGTCGAGGCCCTGCGCTATGAGTGAGTCCGGAATCGTGCTCGAGGCGCGGGAGCTCTGGCGCCGCTACCGGATGGGCAGCGGCGTCCTCGAGGTGCTGCGCGGCGCTTCGTTGGCGCTCCGGCCCGGCGAGGTCGTCGCCCTGCGCGGGGCCAGCGGCAGCGGCAAGTCCACGCTGCTCCACTTGCTCGGGCTGCTCGACCGGCCGGACCGGGGCGAGGTGCGGTTGGCCGGCCGGGCGGCCGCCGGCCTCGGCGCCACCGCCCGCGCCCGCCTGCGGGCGCGCCTGGTCGGCTTCGTCTTCCAGCAGTTCCACCTCCTGGCCGAGCTGAGCGCGCTCGAGAACGTCCTGGTGCCCCGCCGCCTGGCCTGCGGCGCGGCCTGGCTCCGCCGGCGACGGGAAGAGCGGGCGCGGGCCCGGGAGCTGCTGGCCGCGGTCGGCCTCGGCGACCGCCTGCGGCACCGGCCCGCCCAGCTCAGCGGCGGCGAGCAACAGCGGGTCGCGATCGCCCGCGCCCTGGTCGGGCGGCCGGCGATCCTGCTCGCCGACGAGCCGACCGGCAACCTCGACCGGCGGACCGGCGAGGAGGTGCTGGCGCTGCTGCTCGAACTCGCCCGCGACCGGGACGCCGCAGTCCTGCTCGCCACCCACGATCCGGACATCGCCGCCCGCTGCGACCGGATTCTGGCCCTCGCCGACGGCCGGATCGAGGCGGAATGAGCCTGCTCCATCTCGCGGTGGCCTATTTCCGCAGCCGGGCGTTGCTGGCCTTCTCGGCGCTGGCGATCGCCCTCGGCGTGGCGGTGCTGTTCACCGTCCTGGCGGTCTTCAACGGCTTCCTCCAGGAGGTCGAGCGGACCCTGCGCGAATTCGGCGGGGACGGAGTCGTCCAGGCCCCGCCCGGCGGCCGGGCCGAACCGCCGCTCGAACGGGTGCTGGCCGCCCTGGCGGAGGTGGACGGCCTGGCCGAGGCCCGACCGCGCCTGAACTACTTCGGTCTGACCGGCCGGCGGGGCGCCCGGGCCCTCGACGACCCGCGCACCACGGATCTGAGCGGACTCCTCCTGGTCGGGGTGGACGAGATCCCGCCCGGGCTGACCCGGGTGGACGGCGGCGGCTCTCTGGCCGGCCGACCGGTGCCGCCCGGCGGCATTTTCCTCGGGCGGGTCCACGCCGAAAAGCTCGGCGTCGCTCCCGGCGAGGAGATCGAAGTGGTCAGCTTCCGCCGTGGCTCGCTCGGCCGGCCGGTGCCGGTGCGGGCGGCCTTCCGAGTGGCGGCCGTGTTCACCACTGGCCGCTACGACCTCGACCAGGACCGGGCGCTGGTCTCCCGCGCCGATCTGGCGCGGATGGTCGGCCACGCCGCCGGTTGGAGCGAGATCACCTTGGTCGGCGAGCCCGGAGTGACGCCGGAGGTCCTGTGCCGGCGGGCCGAGACCGTTCTCGACCGGAACCTCGCCGCCGACGGCTGGCGCGGTCGCGTCCGCAGCTGGCGCCAGCAGGGCGGCAACTTCCTGAAGGCGGTCGAGAACCAGAAGGGGGTCCTGACCGCGGTCTTCTTCTTCATCGTCGTCGTCGCCGCCTTCCAACTCATCGCCACGCTCAGCCTGACCGTGGCCGAGAAGCGGCTCGACATCGGCGTCCTGGGCGCGCTCGGTGCTTCGCCGGGCCGGATCGTCACCTTCTTCATCAGCCTCGGTCTGGTCATCGCCGCCGCCGGCTCCGCCCTCGGCCTGCTCCTCGGTCGCTGGCTCACCGGCAACCTCGAGTGGGTTCAGGAGCGGTTGTTCGGGCAACGCATCTTCAATGCCGAGACCTACATCTTCAGCCGCATCCCGGTGGCGGTGGATTGGGCCTCGGTCGCGGCGCTGATCGCCGCCACCCTGGGCGCGGCGCTGGTGTTCAGCTTCCTGCCGGCCTGGCTGGCGGCGCGGCGGGAGATCGTCGCCGCCCTCCGCCGCTGACCGGGCCGGCGGCGGCGCTAGATCGCGCCATCCTTCCGGGACGGGGGGACGGCGGAGTCGGCCGCGGCCAGAGCCTGCCGACAGCGGCGAACGACCTCCGCCGCCGGCAGGATCTCGTGGATGCCGGCGACGCTGCGCCCGGCCTGCCAGACGTCCCGGTAGCCGACCCCGCGCAGAGCCGATCGCTTCAGCCGCCGCACCGAGCGCAGGGCGAGCAGCGCCCGCATCAGATGTTTGGTCCGCGGATGGCGGAGCAGGCGGCGGGAGATCGGGCCGAGGCCGGGACCCAGGCGGTCGATCAGCGGCGTCCGGATCACCGAGACCGGCACCCCGCTCAGGCGGTCGGTGAGGACGATGTCGTCTTCGGCGGCGGCGACGATCGCCTGCCGGTAGTCGGGATGGACCCGGCACTCCGGGGTGGCGATGAAGCGGGTCCCCATCTGGACCCCGGCGTAGCCGAGACGGATCAGCTCGACGAAGGCACGCTCGTCGCCGGCGCCGCCGGCCGCGACCAGCGGCAGGCCGAGATCGGCCAGCTCGGCGAAGAGGGCGGCGGCGTCGAGGGTGCCGGCGTGGCCGCCGGCCCGGTTGTTGACGCAGATCAGCCCGTCCACCCCTTCGTCCCGGGCCACCTCCGCCCAGCGGCGGGCGGTGACGTCGTGATAGACCCGGCCGCCGGCGCCATGCACCATCTCGACCACCCGCCCCGGTTTGCCGAGGGCGGTGACGAAGAACCGCACGCCCTCCTCGAGGGCCAGGCCGACCCAGGCGATCATCCGCTCCAGGTAGCGGCGGGAGGAACGCTCGACGATCGCGTTGAAGCCGATCGGACGGTCGGTCAGCTCCCGGATCCGGCGCAGGCCGGACCGGAGGTCGTGGCCGTGGACGTAGGCCAGCGACAACGGCTGGACCACGCCGAGGCCGCCGGCCTCGCTGACCGCTGCCACCAGTTCCGGGTTGGAGCAGGGGTACATCGCCCCGCAGAGGAGCGGCACCTCGACCCCGGCGTGGCGGGTGAAGGGGGTGGCCGGCGGCCGAGCGCTCATCGCCGGTCCTCCGGCCGGGGGCCGATCCTCCAGGTGGCGGTGGCGACCGCGACCACGTCGCCGTCCCGGTCGCGGATCTCCGCCCGCACCGTCTCCTCCCGCTCGTCGGCCGCCGGCGCCACCCGGCAGGAGCAGTCGGCGACCAGGGTGCCGCGGGCCTTCTTCCGATACTCCATCGCCAGGCCGACCAGGATCGCGCGCGCCTCGACCGGCAGCGCGGCTAGGGTGGCGAGGCCGGTGGCCATCTCGCCGAGGTTCATCAGCGCGACGGCGTGGATCGAGCGCAGGTGGTTGCGGACCGCCGGCCGGTCGCGCATCTGGACCCGGCAGCGGCCCGGCGCCAGCTCCAGCACCAGCGGCCGGATCGACCCGCTGTAGCGGGCGGCGCGGCCGACCAGGCGGCTGAACAGCCACCGCCCCGGGCGGCTGCCTCCGAGCCGCTGCCAGCGGGCGAGGAGGGCGGCGGTCGGCGAAGGCCCGGTCAATCGCCGCCGATCAGCTCGCGGATCTTGGCGAGCATCTCCTGGGAACGGAATGGCTTCTGGAACACCGCGTCGGCGCCGAGCGATTCGGCGACCTTGAGGTAGGTCTTGGTCTGGACGTAGCCGCCGCCGGACATCGCGATCACCCGCATGTCGGGGTGGTTCTTGCGCGCCTGCATGATGTTCTCGACCCCGTCCTGATTGGGCATGACGATGTCGGTGATCATCAGGTCGAAGTCTCCTTCCGCCAGGCGCTGATTGGCGATCTTGCCGTCTCCGGCCACCTCGACATCGTAGCCGACCCGGCCGAGGAACTTCTTCAGGGTGTCGCGGATCTCCGCGTCGTCGTCGACCACGAGGATGCGGGCCAAGGGACCTCCAGGAATCTCAGGGGATGGGGTTGCGGTGGGCGCCGGCGCCGGGCCGGCTCCGCTTCTATCGACCGGATCGGCCGGGAACTTTCCTCAAGAGGCCCGGGAGAATCGGTCGAGAGTGGAAGAGGAGTGCCCGGCCGCCCGGCGGGGCGCCCCCCTTCCGCGCCATGACCGCCCCCGCCCCCGCCCCCG
>RFGR01000173.1 GCA_003696625.1 Planctomycetota bacterium | reverse complement strand
GCGGCAGGCGTTGTACTCCTGGTCCGAGACCAGGATCTCGTCGCCGGCGGCGAGCGGCAGGTGGCGCAGGACCGCGTTCACGCCGGTGGTGGCGTTGCGGACGAAGACCAGGTCGTCGGGGTCGGCGCCGAGGAAGGCGGCCAGCATCACCCGGGCACCGTCGAGCATCCCCGGCAGCTCGCGGCCCAGGAAGCGCACCGGCTGCCGCTCGAGCCGCCGGCGCAGCTCGGCCTGGTAGTCGAGTACCGGCCGTGGGCAGGCGCCGAAGGAGCCGTGGTTCAGGTAGGCGACCGCCGGGTCGAGGGTCCAATGGCGGGCCAGGCCGCCGTCCGCGCCTTCTTGCATGGCGGCCCAGCCTACAATCGGCCTCGGACCCGGAATACGGAGGCAGGATGAACGAGTGGCTGACGAGGCTCGAGGGCTGGGTGGCCGACGCGCGCCTGCGCGCGGTGCTGATCGTGGCCGGGGCCTTCCTCCTGGCCAAGGCGGCCGACCTGATCGTCTGTGGTCTGCTCAAGCGGCTGGTCCGCCGCTCGCGCACGGTCCTCGACGACCAGGCGGTGGCGCTCCTGCACGGGCCGCTGGTCAAGACGGTGGTCCTGTGCGGCTTCGTCGTGGCGGTCAAGCAGCTCGGCCTGGACGGCGCCGCCGCCGGCGAACCTCGGCCGATCGAGACGGTCACCCTGCGGGTGCTCCAGACCATGATCCTGCTGGTCTGGGCCGGCTTCGCCTTCCGGTTCGTCCGGCTCCTGCTCTCGGCCCTGGCCGGGGCCGACGACCGGGCGCCGATGGTCCAGCCGCGCACTCTCCCGCTGTTCGACAACCTGGGCAAGGTGCTGGTCTTCGGTCTGGCGGTGTACGCCCTGATCGCGATCTGGGACCTCGACGCCACCGGCTGGCTGGCATCGGCCGGGGTGGTCGGCCTGGCGGTCGGCTTCGCCGCCCAGGACACCCTCGGCAACCTCTTCGCCGGGGTGTTCATCATCGCCGACGCGCCCTTCTCGGTCGGCGACTACATCGTGCTCGACAGCGGCGAGCGCGGCCAGGTCGTGCACATCGGCCTGCGTTCGACCCGCATCCTGACCCGCGACGACATCGAGATCACGATCCCGAACGCGGTCATCGGCAAGGCCAAGATCACGAACGAGGCCGGCGGGCCGAGTCCGCGCCGGCGGCTGCGGATCCCGGTCGGAGTGGCCTACGGCAGCGACGTCGACCGGGTGCGGCGGGTGCTCGAGGAGGTCGCGGCGGGGGAGGAGCTTCTTTGCGAGCAGCCGGCGCCGCGGGTCCGCTTCCGCGCCCTGGGCGAGTCCAGCCTGGACTTCGAGCTGCTGGCCTGGATCCCGCATCCGGAGCTGCGCGGGCGGGCGGTGGACGCGGTGCTGACGGCGATCGTCAAGCGCTTCGCCGCCGAGGGGATCGAGATTCCCTTCCCGCAGCGGGATCTCTGGGTCCGGTCGTTGCCGGCGGCGGCCGCGGACGAGACGGGATCGGGGAACCGGGGGCCGGCCTGAGCGGTCCCACCAGGGAGGCCATGACTCCCGGCATCCCCCTCCTGCTCCTCTGCGCCCTCCCCATCGCCCAGCAGCCCGCGCCGTCCCCGGTGGATCTGGTGAAGATTCCCGCCTCTTCACCGGCGGATTTCGCCGAGCTGGTCCGGCTCGGTTTCGACGTCGACGACCACCTCGGCCTCGACGCCGCCGGCAACCTGACGGTTTACGCCGACGACGCCGAGCAAGACCGCCTGGCCGCGGCCGGCTTCCGCTTCTGGGTCGAGATCGAGGACCTGCCCGCCTTCTACGCCGCCCGCGCCGCGGCGGCGCCGGCCCGGTCGGCGGTCGGTTCGATGGGCGGCTTCCGCACCCTGGCCGAGATCGGCCAGGAGATGGACCGGCTGGCGGCGGCCTACCCGGCCATCGTCTCACCGAAGTTCTCGCTCGGCACCAGCATCCAGGGCCGGCCGATCTGGGCGCTGCGCGTGTCCACCACGCCGACCGTGCACGACCCGGCCAAGCCGACCGCCTGGTACGACGCCCTCCACCACGCGCGCGAACCCATGTCGGGCGAGTCGCTGCTCCAGTTCGTCGACTGGCTCGGCGCCAACTATGGGGTGGATCCGGCGGTCACGCGCATCGTCGAGTCGCGCAACCTGCTGTTCATCCCCTGCGTCAACCCGGACGGCTACGAGTACAACCGGCAGACCAATCCGAACGGCGGCGGCATGTGGCGCAAGAACCGGCGCAACAACGGCGGCGGCTCGTACGGGGTGGACCTCAACCGCAACTACGACTGGGAGTGGGGCCCGCAGTGGAGCGGCTCGAGCGGCTCGCCCTCGAGCGAGATCTACCGCGGCACCGCGCCCTTCTCCGAGCCCGAGACGGCCGCCCTGCGCGACGCGCTGGCGGCGATGCCGCCCGGCATGTCGATCTCGGCCCACAGCTACTCCGACCTGTGGATCTACCCTTGGGGCTACTCGACGGTCTACACCAACGAGAACGCCCTCTTCCGCCAGTACGGGGCGGCGATGACGGCCAACAACGGCTACGCCTACGGCACCTCGTGGGAGGTCCTCTACACCGCCAACGGCGTCAGCGACGACTACCACTACGGCGCCCACGGCACCTATGCCTTCACGCCTGAGATCGGCGGCCCGAGCGACGGCTTCTGGCCCAGCCCGGCGCGGATCCAGGCCTTGGCCGCCGAGGTGCGGCCCGGCTACCGGATGGTGGCGCAGTGGGCCGGCGGTTGGGCCGAGCAGCAGCCCCCGGTCTGGACCGAGCTGAGCGGCAACGGCGACGCCTTCCCCGAGCCGGGCGAGACCTGGCAGGTGGAGCTGGCCTTCCGGAACGACGGCGCCGCGGCGGTGAACGGCACGGCTTCGCTTTCCTCGTCCGACCCGCTGGTCGGCGTGAGCGGCGGCCCGGCCCCGCTCCAGGTGCCGGCGCACGGCAGCGGCACCGCCGGGCCGTTCACGCTGGCCTTCGACCCGGCGGCGGTCTCGGGCGCGGTGTACTCCCTCGACCTCGGCCTGGACTACGACGGCAGCGCCACGGTCGAGCCCTTCGAGATCGTCCTCGGCCGGCCGCGGCTGCTGGCGCACGACGACATGGAGGTGCGCGGCTACGGCTGGAGCGTCAGCAACGCCACCAATTGGTCGTGGGAGCGGGCGGTGCCGCAGCGGACGACCACCGGCGGCTCGACCGGCACCCAGACCGTCCAGCCCGGCAACGACAACCCGGCCGGCGCCGGCACCCGCTGCTGGGTCACCGGCGCCGCCGCCGGCGCCAGCGCCGGCACGAACGACGTCGACGGCACGACCTGGCTGACCTCGCCGCCGTTCGCCCTCGGCGCCTTCGCCGCGGTCGAGCTCGAGTACGCCCGTTGGTTCGCCAACCTGCCCGGCAGCGCCCTGGACGACCGCTTCCTGGCCCAGGTCTCGAACGACGGCGGGGCCACCTGGACGACGCTGGAGGAGGTGCCGAACGCCAACTCCTGGCAGACCGTCCGCTTCCGCCTGCAGGACTTCGTCACCCCGAGCGACGCGATGCGCCTGCGCTTCCGGGCGATGGACGAGCCGAACAACGACCTCACCGAGGCGCTGCTCGACGATCTGCGCTTGACCGCCTACAGCGACCTGCCGACGCTCGGGCTGTGGGGCGAGACCACCCTCGGCGCCACCGCCACCGTCTTCCTCGACGGCCCCGCCGGCGCCGGCTGGCAGTTGCTCTGGAGCTTCGGCCGCACCGCCGGCCAGGCGGTGGGCGGGGTGCGGGGGCTCTACTACCTCGCCGGCGGCCCGCGGGTGCTGCTCGCGGGGACGCTCGGCGCCGACGGCCGCGCCCGCCAGGACGTGACCGTGCCGAACAACCCGAACCTCGCCGGCCGCACGATCTGGCTGCAGGCGGTGGTGGACTACGGCGGCCCGCAGGCGGCCTTCACGAACCCGCTGCCGGTGGTGGTGCCGTAGGAGGCCCTAACTCCGCCACTCCTTGGAGGAAACCGACCATTCGGGTCGTTTCTCGGAGAAATCCTGTCCGATTCCTCCGTTTGGTGCGCTAGCCTGGAGAGGGACGGGTCCGTCCTTCTTCACCCTGAGCTACCCTGAACCGAAAAGCAACATCGTGAAATCTCTCTCTCTCTCTCTCTCTCTCTCTGGGTTGGGATCCTCGCGTCCACCCCGCTGAGCGCGCAGACCACCTACACCGCCATCAGCATGGATTGGGGCGGGACGCCGACGCCGAACGACCATCGGGCGCAGGCCCTGACCGACACGGGGTACGTCCTGTGTGAGGCCCTCTCCGGCGGCAAGGTCTTCACCTACTGGTCCCGCCAGATGCCGAGCCAGACCACCCTCCAGCAGGTGAAAGCGACCCACCCGGGCTTCGACGAGGCCTATGCCTCAGACCTGGCGATCGTCGGCCAGTCGATCTATGCGACCGGGATTCTGCGACCCACCGCAGGCCAGACGGGATCCGACCAGGGGTACTTCTGGCTGGTGGATCCGGCTGGATCGACGAACGTGACCTCCTTCCAGATCGGCTCCTCGGAGACCCGCCCGGCCGCTCTGAACCGCGACGGTTTGATGGTCGGGCGGAAGGGCAACCTGGTTTCGGCCGGCTTCATCCGGTCGCTCGATCCATCGTTGTACGAGGTCGTTCTGCATCCTCTTGCCGGCTACAGCACGTGCTGGGCTCTGGGGATCCATGGCGGCGGGGGCGTGGTCGGGGCCAGCAAGGACGCCCAGGGCCAGGTCCGGGCCACGGCCTGGCTCCCTTCGAGCGCGACCCCGCGTGCTTTGGACTGGCTCGACCCTTCCTATCCGTACGCCCAAGCCGCGGCGGTGAATGACGGCAAGCACGCGGTGGGCTGGTCGCAGGCGGAGATTCCGCAGTCGGTGAACTCGCCGGGCCCGAAGGCGGTGATCTGGACCTCGCTCAGCCCCGCACCTTTGGACAGAGCCGGCAGCGTGTTCGTCAGCCAGGTGGAAAAGGCACGGGCGATCAGCCCGGGGATCCCCAACGTGCTGGCGGAGCAGGTGGTAGGGGAGTACTGGGACGACAGCGTGAACCATCCCCAACACTATGGCTTCATTTGGGACCAGGCCACGGGCTTTCAAGATCTCGGCTCCCTGGTTTCGAACCTCCCGAGCGGCTACGTCGTCGAGAGGGCGACGGACATCAACAGCCTGGGCGAGATCAGCGTGATCATGGCCGAGACGGGAAGCGGTCGGCAACACGCCTACCTGCTGACGCCGAACCTGACCAGCCCGCGGCTGGGTCGTCTGGACCGGCCGATCGCCGGGGACGTGTCCGTGAT
>RFGR01000172.1 GCA_003696625.1 Planctomycetota bacterium | reverse complement strand
GTCGGGGCGGCCGAGCGGAGGTGGGCGGTGGCGGATTTTCTGCGGTGGCGGGTGACGCTGTGAATCAGGATTGTGATCCAGAGGGTGGGGCCAGTTTCGGGGAGCGGGCACGGCGGAGTTGTTCCAGGGCGCCACTCGTCCCGGACAGCTCGTGCCCCGGCGCCGGCGCCTCCGGCCGCCGGCCGAGCGCGAGGGTGGCCACCCAGAGAACCAGACTTTCGAAGTCGCAGCGGTCGATCTGTTCCGGCGCTTGGCCGCGGCGGCGGCGATCGTCGGGGACGTTGTGATAGTTGGTGAGCGGCACTGCCAGTCCGGCCGCACGGTAGCCGCCTTCGCACCACGCGGTCGCCTCGCAAGCGCCGCCGTCCATCAGCTTGCGTTGCCAGCGGAATCCGGGCGAGGAGGCCACTAGGTCGCGGGCCGCCTCCTCCAGCCGGGCGATCAAGGGGGGGTCATAGACACTCAGGCGGTCCCCCACTCGACAGATCGGACCATCGCCGGGGCGGGCGTGGGGCAGCCGCGGCGAGCATTCGAGGACGACAACCGGCACCTGACGAGGCACGGTCCCGAGCCGGATCGCCTCCAGGCAGCCGATGAAGCCGTTCTCCTCGCAGCGGGTGAAAATCCCGAGTACTGGACGGTCCGGGCGGTTGCGCGCCGCCAGGTCGAGACCGGCCAGGATGGCGGCGACGCCGCCAAGGTCGTCGCAAACCGGATTGCTGATCGTGCGGGCGCTAATCCGGAGCGGAAAATCCCAGGCGCCGATCCAGCCGGGAGCCGGTCCGGGACCGCTGGCGGCGGCCAGGAGGAGCGGGATCCGGCCGCTTCTTCGATTGCGGGCCCCGGCCTCGAGCACCCTCGTGCGGCGGGGGCGGGAGGCCGATCCCGGTGCCGGCGGAAACAGCTGGACCCGGCCGCCGGGCATGCGCTCCGGCGGATGACCGCCGTAGAAGGCGGCACACAGGCGGCCGTCGGGAAGAACCCGCTCGACCACCATCGCCGGATGGTCGAGGTGGGCCTCGAAGGCGATGGTCGGGCGCCCGCGGAAGCCGCTGCGGCCCGGGACCGCAACCAGGAGGTTGCCGGCCTCGTCGGCGCGGACTCGCCAGTTTCGGGCCTCGGCCCAGGCGCGGACCGCGGCGGCGGCATGGGCCTCGGCGTAGGGTGCGGTGGGCCGGGGCAGGACGTGTCGCAGCGCCTCGGTGGCGAGCGGCCGCAGCACGTCCTGACGCCACTTCGGACCTCGGCAACCACGGGGCAGATTCCAGGCGACGGGCATGGCGACGAAGCCTAGCGCGGCGGAAACAACCGGGCCGGGTTGCGAACGAGCACGGCCTCCTTGAGGTCGTCGTCCAGCTCGGGCAGGGCGAGGAAGGCGTCGAGGTTGGCGCGCAGGTTCCGCACCCCGGGGCTGGGCCAGTCGGTGCCCCACAATACCTTGTCCGCCAGCCGCGGCAGCCAGGGCAGCCGCTGCGGGATCTGCCGCGGCGGGATCCCGGACAGATCGAGCCAGACGTTCGGGTGTCGGCGGGCGACGAAGAAGGCCTGCTCGTACCAAAGCGGCCGGCCGCAGTGGGCGATCACGATCTTCAGCTCCGGGAAGTCGACCGCGACGTCATCCACCGCCATCGGGTCGCCCAGCCGACTGCGGGCACCGGGGAAGATGCTGGTGCCGGTATGGATCATCACCGGCAGGCCGCGTTCCTGGCAGCCGGCGTAGAGGACGCGCAGCCCGTCGAGGCCGTCCAGGTAGGCGTTGGCGGCGAAGCCTTGATGTGGCGGATGAACCTTGATGCCGTCCAGCCGCAGCTCGTCGAGCAACCGGCGGACCTCGGCTTCCGGATCGGGTTCGGCGGGCGGGTACATGCCGCCCCAGGCCAGGAAGACCTCCGGCCGGGCGTCGCGATAGGCGGCGACGAAGTCGTTCGTCGTCCGGTCGAAGCCCATGACCTCCGGCGAGGGGTAGTTGACCAGGCCCGCCCGGGCGACACCGTTGGCCGCCAGATGATCGGCGAAGGCGTCCGGATCGGTCTCGAAGCGACGGATCTCGGCCAGATCGTCCCGGCCGCCGCCGAGGCTGGCCCGCACCTCGGGCCGAAGCTGTTCCCAGGGCTGGATGTGGACGTGGACGTCGGTGACCCCGGCGGTCGGGGCCGGTCCACCGGCGGCGGCGCTCATGGCAGGATGGTAGGGTCGCGAAAGACGGTGGGTCTCTTTCCCAAGGAAGAGCCGTCCGCCATGACCCCGCAGCCTCCCTTCATCGAGCCGCCGGACCCCTTCGAGGCCGACGGTCCGGACGGCGCCCACTATCGCCCGGGGGTGCCGAGCGACTTGCCCGGCCCGGGGCCGGCCGCCGGTGCCGGAGGGCCGCCCGCCGGTGGGGAGGCGCCCGGCGGCCCGCCGCCGCCGCCCCCGCCCCCGCCGCCGGGCGGCGGCGACGACGCCGGTGACCCGGGTGCAGGAAACCGGGGCAGCGGCGGCCGGCTCGCGGTCGGCGAGGAACGGATGTGGGCCACGCTGATCCCGCTCAGCACCTTCCTGGCGCCGCTGCTGGGGCCGCTCGTCCTTTGGCTGATCTTCAAGGACCAGTTCCCCAACGTCGATCAAGCCGGACGCGAGACGCTGAACTTCCAGATCTCGCTGATGATCTACAGCCTGGTGTTCGGCATCCTCGCGCTGGCGTTGATCGGCCTGCCCTTCCTGATGCTGCTGCCGGTGTTCGGGTTCATCTGCACGGTCCTGGCCGCCTACCACGCCAGCCGCGGGCGGATCTACCGCTACCCGGCTTGCATCCGCTTCCTCTGAAGCACCCCAGGAACCGCCGAGGAGGCGCCGGCCGGAGGAACACTCAGTCCCAGTCGTAGAAACCGCGTCCGGCTTTCTTGCCGAGGAGGCCCTCGGCCACCATGCGCCGCAGCAGCTCCGGCGGCTCGAAGCGCGGACCGAGGGTGCGGGCGAGGTGTTCGGCGATACCGAGGCGCACGTCGAGGCCGACCAGGTCGGTCAAGCGCAGCGGTCCCATCGGGTGGCGGTAGCCGAGTTCCATCGCCCGGTCGATGTCGGCCGGACTCGCCACCTCTTCCTCGACCATCCGGATCGCCTCCAGGCCGAGGGCGAGCCCGAGCCGCGAGCTGGCGAAGCCGGGCGCGTCACGAACCACGATCGCTTCCTTGCCGAGCCGTGCGGCCAGGGCACGGGCACAGGCGACCGTCGCCGGCGCCGTGCGCTCCCCGGTCACGATCTCGAGCAGGACCATGACCGGCACTGGATTGAAGAAGTGCAGACCGAGAAACCGCTCCGGTCGGGCCAGCGCCTCGGCGATCCGGCTCACCGGCAAGGAGGAGGTGTTGGTCGCCAACAGGGCCTCCGGACCGGCGGCGGTCTCGGCCGCGGCCAGAACCTCCCGCTTCAACTCCTCCCGCTCCGGGACCGCCTCGATCACCAGGTCGCAGCCGGCGCAGGCCTCGGCCAGGTCGGTGACGCCGCAGATGCGGGCCCGGACGGCCGCGGCCTCCCCGGCCGGCAGCTTGCCCTTCTCCACCGCCTTGCCCAGCATCCGCTCGATCCCGGCCAGCCCGCGGGCCAGGGGTTCCTCGGCAACGTCGTAGAGCCGGACCTGGAATCCGGCCTGGGCGCAAACCTGGGCGATGCCGTGCCCCATCGTGCCGGCACCCAGGACCGCGGCCACCTCCATCGTGGCGGCGTTCTTCATGGGGCGGGATCCTAGCAGCGGGCGGCCGCCTTGACGGGCCCGCCTTCGGGGCAGATACTCGACTGGGTTTCTTTTCCCCCGACCGGATCCCTTCCATGATCATCGCCCCTCTCCTCCTCCTTCTCGCCCAGGTCCCCGGCCAGCCCGTGCCGATCGGTGACGTCCCGATCCGCTACTACGGCGAGTACCACCTGGCCACCGGCACCTGGACCCTGGGTGGTCCAACCGGTCGGTCCAGGGCCCGGGTCCTTTACAACTGCACCTTCCCCACCGGCTACTACTTCCCGCAGGGGAGCTCGTGGACCGGCGGCGGCTTCGTCGCTGACGAGGGCGTGATCCCCGACGCCAATGCCCTCGAACTGGAGCAGATCAGCGGCTTCGATTTCGCCTATTGCACGCCGACCCTGGCCTCCACGAGGAACGGAGTCTCCTTCAAGCTTTCGTTCTACGACGACTACGTGCCCTGCACCCTGCCGCCGGCGCCGAACTGCGAATACCTGCTCACCGACCTGCCGGTATCTTCGACCGGCAACCTTTCCTGCTGGTCGGTCGCAGTGGACCTCACCGGGGGATTGGAGTGCACATCCTCCATCTCCGCCCCGTTTCACAGCAGTGGCGCCGCTGGCCGCTCCTTCGGCTACCGGATCGAAGGCATGTACACCTTCAACGGCCCCCCGATTGCCCAGATGGGGCCGGTGCTCGCCCGCCCCTGCCCGACCCCGGTCGCCGGCTGCTCCACCGCCGGCGGCTGGTCGAACGGCGGCAACCTGAACCAGCTCCTTTGGGGGACGACCTCGAACCTGGCCAACGGCTGTTGGTGGTTCGGAGGCGTCCCCTACGCCGCCCTCGACCTGGTTCTTTATGGTCCGGAGGCCGGTTCCTACCCCTTCCAAGGCTCCTATCCGAACCGGTCCACCCTGGAAAGCACGGCCTGGATCCCGGGCAATCCGATCACCTGGACCGGCAGAGCCGCGGTCACCAACAGCGACCGGGCCTTTCTTCTGTTGAGCCGGAGCCATGCCGACCGGCCGCACCCTGCCGGCCGGATCCTGGTCGGCCGGGCGCTGCTGGCCGCACCGGAAATGACCGTCCTCCCCAGCGGGGAGGCGGTGTTCACGGCGCCGATCCCCCCCTCGGCCCGGGGACCGATCTTCGCCCAAGCGGCGTTCACCGACGCGAGCGGCCGCCAGGTCCTGGCCTGGAGCAACGGCCTGGCCCACTTGTGATCAGTCGTCCCCGGCGGTGAGTCTCGCCCCGGTGGCGACGGCCTCCTCCGACACGGCCACCTCGATTCGTCCGGCTTCCCAGCTCAGCACGGCCTTCCCAGGGTAGGGCAGCCGGAAGCGCACGCGGCCGCCGGCGTCGGCGGCGGCCGCGATCCGCCAGGTGAAGGCGGCGACCCCGCCCGGGACCGCCACCGGGATGCCGAGTTCGACCTCGGCGCCGGGCGGAACCGAGGCCTCCAACCGCGCCCCCGGCACGTGCTCGTAGATCAGCGCCACCGCCGGCAGCACTCCATCGGGCAGGTCCGGGTCGCGGAACGGGGCGACCCAGCGCAGGCGCAGCCAGGGCGGCGCCGCGTCCGGACGGTAGAGAATGCCGGCCAGACTCGATCGCCAGGCCTCGGCCGCCGTCCCCCCGGCGGCCGCGCGGAGCTGGTCCCAGGCCCAGAGAGGACCGCCGTGGACCAGGACGTAGCGGCAGCGGTGTCGGTCGAGCAACCACTCGGCCGCCTCCAGATCCTGCGCGGTGAAGAAGCGGGCGGCGTCGGTGAAGCCCTCCTCGCCGACGTAGCTGCCGAAGTTGGTCGCCACGCTGCCCATGCCGGTGAGGAGTTCGATCGCGTGGCCCTGATCCCAGTGGGCCATCACCGAGGAGTCCGGCGCGGCGTGGGCGCCGAGCCACTCGTGGGCGGCCCGCAGGCCGTTCATCCGCACCGCCTCGAGGTCGGTCTGATCCGGCCGCCGGTGGGCCAGACCGTCGGCCACCTTGGCGACGCCTGGTAGCTGGAGCAGCACGGCCGCCGGGAGCGCCAGCCAACGCCACCGACCACGGGGAAGGCCGGAGGCCAGTCCCCAGCCGACGAGCACCGCCAGCGGCAGAGCGGCGTCGGCGGCGAAGCGGCGCTGGGCCAGAGCCTGGGCCAGCAGCACCGGCAAGGCCACCAACCAAGGCAGGAGATCCGGCCGCCGCCGGAGCGCCCACAGGCCGAAGGGCCAGGCGGCCGGCACCAGCAGCACGGTGTAGCCGAGCCAGCCGAAGAGCCCGCCGGTGCCGTAGCGGTCGGGGCCGAGCAGCGGCTGTGATTCGGCGATGTCGCCCATGAAGACATTGGCCCGCGCCGCCCAGGCGAAGCCTTCGCGGATTCCGGCCACCGGCCCGGCACCGGCGAGGGCCAGTGCGGCGGCGGCGGCGGCCAGGGCGCCGGCGACCAGGAAGGGCCAGCGGCGGCGCCAGGGAGAGGCCACCGGCCAGCCCCAAAGCGGCAGGAACACCACCGCGCCGGCGGCGAGGTGGAGCGGGTGGAACCAGCTCAGGTTCACCACCATCCAGGGCTGCGTCTCCCGCCACGGCGACTGGAGGACCGCCGGCAGCACCGTCAGCAGCGCCGCCAGATGGAAGCCGAGGCCGAACGGCGCCAGCCCCGGCGCCGGCCGCCGGCGCCAGCAGACCCAGACCACCCACAGACCGAGTGCGGCCTGCACCACCACCACGAAGACCAGCGATGCCACCCAAGTGCCGAGCAGCAGGCCGGCGGCGACCCCGGCCGCCGCCCCGAAGCGCCAGCCGGCGCCCGGCCGCGCGAAGGCGCGGCGCCGGATCGCCTCGGCGACGAGCAGCAACAGAAGGGCCAGGAGCAGCGAGACGAAGGCGTGATGATCCGCCACCCCCGGCACCGAATAGTGGATCGCGCCGTAGGAGAGGGCGTGCAGGAGCCCGACGGCGAGGAGCCCCGGCGGCCCGGCCAGAGCGGCCCCGGCCGCCGCCGCGGCGACGCTGGTCGCCGCCCCGAAGACGACCGGCAGGGTGGCGGCGAAGCGCTCCAGCCGGTTCCGCCAATGCGTTCGGTCGCCGGCGGGCGGCGGTCCGACGACCGGTCGGGCGGCCACCGCCAGCAGTGCGTCGTAGTACGGCGGCCAGGGGATCGGGGCACCGGCGGGGAAGGCCATCGCCGGATCGCGCGGTGCCGGCGGCAACCCTTCCGCCAGCGCCCGCTCGACCCGGCGCACGTGGTAGAGTCCGTCCGGCTCGGCGCTGAACCACTCGGCCGCCGGCGCCGGCTGCCCGCCGCCGGCGGCCAGGCGCTGAAAGCGGGCCGAGCGGGCCTCGCGCGCGCCCCAGGAAAGGGCCGCCACCAGGGCGAGTAGCGCGAGCCGGATCCGGCAGTCTCGGGACATCGGAAGGACGGGCGGCGGGCGCCCGGGCGGGCGATCTTAGGCGTCGCCGCCGTCGATCCGCGCCTCAGAAGCGAAGGGTCCAGACCACCTTGGCGGTGAGGTCGCGGGAGGCCGGAACGAAGGGACCGCCGGCGAGTTCCTGCCAGGCGTAGTTCAGGACCAGGAAGCACTCCTGTCCGTCGGCCAGGATCCAGCGCAGGCGCGACTGCAGCCCGACCACATCGGACTGGTTGTCGGCCTGGAGCAGGTTGTTCCAGGAGAGGTCCGGCGAGAAGGAGTAGTTCCCCCGCAGGATGCCGACGCGGGAGACGAAGTCGCCGCCGGGCAGGAAGAAGTGGTCCTCCCGGAGGTCCAACCCAAGACGGAGATGGGCGTCGGGGCGCCAGTCGAGGCCGCCGCCGGCGCGGACCGCCCGGCCGTCGTACCACTGGCCGGCGCGCAGGTCGAGGCTGCCCGACAGCGGCCGCACGTCCGAGAAACGGAAGCTGGTCTCGAGCGCGTTCCAGTGGTGGAAGCCCTTGCGGATCGTCGTGCCCTTCACCGGCGAGAAGGGCTGGTCGAGCCGGTCGCCGTCGTAAGCCCAGGTCGCGCTGAAGCGGTCGCCGCTGTTCCACTCCAGCCCGAAGAAGGTCAAGTCGATGCCGTGGCTCTGGACCCGTCCGCTGGAGTCGGTCCACCACCGCGGCCGGAACCCGAACACGTACTCGCGGATGGCGCCGCCGTTCTCGGGGCGGGGTTCCCAGCGGGTTTCCAGCCGGTAGTAGCGCTCACCCGGGCGCCGGACGAAGCCAAGACCGGGATGGAACGCCGACTGCGACCAGAGGGTGTCAAACCGGTGGGTCCAGTCGCGGCTCTGCAGGCTGGCCTGGGCGCCCCAGGCGCTGCCGATCTCGTGGTGCTCCTCGTCCGAACTGCGGACGACGAAGGCGTTCAGGTTGAGGCGGTAGCCGGGCAGGAAGTCGGTGCGGCTGAAGCGCAGATCGGTGCCGGTGACCAGGTTGGTGTCGTTGGTCTCCGGGTTGCCGGATGTCAAGAGCAGACCGCCGGAGAGTTCATCGGTGAAGCGGTAGGAGGGGCGGGCGACGAACAGCTCTCCGGCCGGGGCGCCGGCGGCGGCGCCGGTCCGCACCGCCAGCAGGCCGAGGTCGAGGTCCTCGACCCGGCCGGCGAGGCGGGCGCCGGCCTCGATCGGAATCTCCTCGCCCGCCCCGGACAGTCCGATCCGGCGGCTGAAAAAGGGCAGCAGGTTGCCGCCGCCGCCGCGGTGACCGAAGCCGCTCTGTTCGCCGAACTCGAACAGGTTGGAGTCCTGGAGGAAGAAGTCGCGCTTCTCGGGGAAGAAGAGCGGAAAGCGGGTCAGGTTGACCCGCCGCTGGTCGGCCTCGGTCTCGGCGAAGTCGGTGTTCCAGGTCAGGGAGCCGGTGAGCTGCGGTGTGATCCGCCAGTTGAACTCGCCACCGCCAGCGCCGACCAGGTTCTTGCGCTCCGGATCCTCCAGCTCGCTCCGGCGGACCTTGAAGTAGGGCACGAGTTCAAGGCCGAGACCGTCCTCGGTTCCGCCCAGACCGCGGATCTCGCCGGCCTCGGAAACGATCATGATCCGGAGGTCGCGGCGCGGAGCGGCCCAGCGGTAGCGGGTGCGATCGGCGCCGCGGTAGCGCTCGAGGTTGAAACCCCAGGTGTCGCCCGGCCCGGCCGCCATGGTCTTGAACGGGATCGCGATCTCGGCCGTCCAGCGGTCGGGGCCGATCCAGGTCCGTCCCTCCCAGAATCCGTCCCAGCGCTTGTTGAAAGTGCCGCCGTTGGCGCCGAGCAGGGCGTCGCCGCGGGAGCCGGCGGCGCTGATCTGGAAAAAGTAGCCGGTGCGGCCGTCGCGGAAGGTGTCGAAGACGAACTGGATGCGGTCGTCCTCGTTCAGGAAGGCGTCGCGCTCCATGTTCTGGAGCACCAAGCGCTCCGGTTGCGCCTCGTGGCAGATGACCCCCAGATAGAGGTGCTCGTCGTCGCGCAGCAGCAGGATCTCGGTCGGCGGGTCGGCCGGGGCGCCCTCGTCGGGGTCAACCTCGGTCAGCGGCCCGAGCCGCGCGGCCCGCGCCCATACCTCGGGCTCGAGGCGGCCGTCGATCACCGGCCGGCGCTCGGTGACCACCACTTGCACCGCCGGCGGCTCCGGGTCCGGGCCGGAACCGCCGCCCAGGGCCGCGAGCAGGGCCAGAACGGGGAGGAAGGTCGCCAAGGACGGCACAGTCTAGAAGGGCCGCCCGCACCGTCGATTCCAGTCCCGGTGACGCCGCCGGCCGGGCGGACCGGCGAAGGATGACCTAGGATCCGGTTCGATGCGACCGGCCCTTCCCGCCCTCCTCCTCCTGGCCGCCGCCGTACCCTTCCCCGCCCAGGAGAGCGACCCCGCCGGTGATCCGGCCGCCCGGCCGCGCAGCGTACTCTTCTATCTGATCGACACCTGCCGCTACGACCGGCTCAGCGCCGACGGCTACGACCGGCCGACCAGTCCCTTTCTCGCGGAGCTGGCAGCGCGCTCGGTGGTGTTCGAGCACTGCTCGAGCCAGGCGCCGTGGACCAAGCCGTCCATGGCCTCGCTCCTGACCTCCAGCTACCTGGCCGACCACGGCATGCACCGGCTCCAGGACCGGTTGCCGGACGAGGCCCTGACCTTCCCCGAGGTCCTGCGCGACAACGGCTGGTTCACGGCCGGCTTCTCGGCCAACATCGTCATGGGCAACCTGCTGTCGAACTATGCCCAGGGCTTCGACTCCTTCGTCGAGTCCACCGTGATCAACGGCGGCGACCCGATCCGCTTCGCCAGCGGTTCGGCCCGCAAGCTGAACGAGATCGTCTTGCCCTGGCTGCAGGCGGATGACTCCTGGCCGCTGTTGCTCTACCTGCACTCGGTCGACCCGCACGAGGAGTACGAGCCGGCGCCCGAGTATCTGGAGCGCTTCGCCGACCCTGCCCGACACGACCGCTTCCGCGAGGAGTGGCGGCGGCTCTTGGCCAGCCGACCGCCGATTCCGGGCTTGTTCGTGACCCAGGAGAACTTCGACCGCACCGGCATCGACCGCGCCTCTTTCATCCGCCACGCCAGCAATCTCTACGACGGCGACGTCTGCGCCAACGACGATGAGATCGGCCGCCTGTGGCGGGCGCTGGCCGACGACGGCTGGGGAGAGGACATGATCGTGATCGTCACCTCCGACCACGGCGAGGAGTTCTTCGAGCACGGCGGCACCAGCCACGGCTACAGCCTGTACGAGGAGATGGTCCGCGTGCCGCTGATGATCTACGCGCCGGGGCTGCTGCCGGCCGGGCGCCGGGTGACGGAGCCCGTGCGGAGCATCGACATCTTCCCCACCCTGCTCGATCTGCTCGACATCCCGGCGCCGCCCGGACTGGCTGGCCGCAGCCTGGTGCCGCTGGCCCGCGGCGAGGAGAGCGGGCCGCCGCCGGACGTGATCGCCGAGCACCGCGAGGACCCGGTGCTGCGCCGCCTCGGCCAGGGCTCGGGCGTGTTGACCAGCATCCGGCGCGGTCACTGGAAGCTGCTGGTCAATCACCTCGGCTCGCAGTTCTTCGACCGACCGCGCCTGGAGCTGTACGACCTGGCCGCCGACCCGGGCGAACGCCACAACGTGGCGGCCGAGCACCCCGACCTGGCCCGCGAGCTGGAGCGCGAGGTCGAGGCCTTCCGCGCCCGCCACGGCCACGGCGCCGAGGTGGCGGCCGAGGCGGAGCTGGATCCGGCGGTCCTCGAGGAACTACGCGGGCTCGGCTACCTGGGCGAAGAGGAGGACGCGGAGGCGCCGGCCCCGCCCGACCTGTGGGCGGCGGTGGCGGCGGGCGATCCAGAGCGGGTCCGGGCGGCGCTAGCCGCCGGCGCCCCGCCCGATCAACGCGAGGAGGTGTTCGGCACCACGCCCCTGCAACAGGCCGCCAGCCGCGGCGACCGGGCGGTGGTCGAGGCCCTGCTCGCCGGCGGCGCCGGGGTGGACTTCGCCGCCGCCGACGGCACCACACCGCTGATCGCCGCCGCCTTCTTCGGCCGGGCCGAGGTCGTCCGCCTGCTGCTCGCGCGCGGCGCCGACCCGGCCCGCCGCAACCGCCGGGGCGACGACGCCCTCAGCGCCACCCGGGTGCCCTGGGACCTCACGGCCGCGGTCATGAAGATCATCCAGCTCGATATCCCGCGCGAGGAGGTCGAGCGCGGCCGGCGCGAGGCGGCGGCGCTGCTTCGCCGGGATCCCGGCGCCCCCGGCTAGATTCTGCTCTCTGTCGCCGGCCCCGTCGGATCGTGGCGCCAAGCCGGATCTACAATCGGGCTGCTGCCATGCCCGGCCCCCTCTTCACCCAGAACACGATCGCGATCATCTGGGACTTCGACAAGACCCTGATCCCGGGGTACATGCAGGAGCCGCTGTTCCGGCGCTTCGGCGTCGACGGCGCCGAGTTCTGGCGCGAGGTCAACCGGCTGCCGCAGGCCTACCGCGAGCGCGGCGCCGAGCTGGTCGCCCGCGACACGATCTACCTCAACCACATCCTGGCCTACGTCCGGGCCGGTCGTTTCCGCGGCCTCAACAACCGGATGCTGCGCGAACTGGGCGCCGAGCTGGAGTTCTACCCGGGCGTTCCCGAGGTGTTCGAACGGCTGCAGCGGCAGGTGACCGAGAAGCCGGAATACATCAAACGCGAGATCGAGGTCGAGCACTACGTGATCAGCACCGGGCTGCGGCAGATGATCCTCGGCAGCAGCATCGCGCCCTGGCTCGAGGGGGTCTGGGCCTGCGAATTCGTCGAGGGCACACCCGGTCCGGGCTATCTGGCCGAAGAACGCCAGGGCAGCTTCCTGTCCAAGGCCGGCCCGGAGATCACCGAGGTCGCCTACGCCATCGACAACACGACCAAGACCCGGGCGGTGTTCGAGATCAACAAGGGCAGCAACAAGAACCCGGAGATCCACGTCAACGCCGCCATCGCCGAGGAGCTGCGCCGGGTGCCGTTCGAGAACATGATCTATGTCGCCGACGGCCCGAGCGACGTGCCGGTCTTCTCGGTCGTCAACCGCAACGGCGGCAAGACCTTCGCCGTCTACAAGGCCGGCAGCGAGGCCGAGTTCATGCAGGTCAACGAGCTGCAGCGGCAGGGCCGGATCCACGCCTTCGGCGAGGCCGACTACCGACCGGAGAGCCACACGTCGATGTGGCTCCGCACGGCGGTGCGGCAGATCGCCGACCGCATCGTCGAGCGCCACCGCCGGGCGGTGGCCGACCGGACCGGCCGGGCGCCGACGCACATCGAAGACTGAGGCCGGCGGCGGGGGGGGGCCGGCGGCATCCCAGGCCTCTAGGAACGGGCCGGGCGCCGTCGCCGCGAAGCCGACCGCGGCGCCGGCAAAGAGAGGGCGGGCCCTCTCCCGCAGGAGGGGGCCCGCATCCGGTCGCAAGGCCGGGGACGGAATCAGCCGACGAAAGTCGCGATGCCGTTGGTGAAGGTCAGCGAGCCGACGTCGAAAGCGTGCAGCCAGACGGCCACGCCGGTGGTCCCAGGCGGGATCGGCATGGTCATGCGGGCGGTGCCGGAGGCGTTGGCCGTCATGGCCGGCAGCTCGCTGTAGGGCGGGCTCAGCAGGAGATCGCCGTACGGAGTGGTGGTCGGGCCGCCGCCAACCAGCGAGTAGCCATGCCGGACGAGGCCGCCCGGAGTGGCGAAATCGACCTGCACGGTGGCGAGGCCGCCGGCGACCAAACCGGTGACCGAGAGGGTCGGGCCGGGCGGGCCCGGATCGACGATGTTCACGTCGTCGATGCCGATGCCGTCCAGGTAGCCGTACGGGAAGTTGTCCTCTTGGGCGAACAGCAGGTAGAAGTCGCCGTTGGTGTTGGCCCCGGCGGTCATCAGATCGCCGGCGGTGACGGGCTGCCAGGAGCTGAGCAGGGCCGTCCACGGGCCATAGCTCTGGTACCAGTTGAGGCCGTCGTCGGAAACCCAGACACCGTCCCAGGTGTTGGTCTCCTCACCGTGGTCGATGGCCTGGAAGTCCAGGTTCAATTCGGTGGCGCCGGCGCCGTTCAGGCCGATCACCAGGCCGTTGCGCACGTTGTGGTAGTTGGTGCTGCCCGGGATCAGGCCCATCTCCAGACAGTAGACGCCCGAGGTGGTGGTGATGGCGAGGGCGTGCTGACCGATGTTGCACCATGCCTCCGGATCCGGCAACCCGGTCAGGGAATCCAGTTCGTTGACCCCGAAGTGGCTCGGCACGACGCCCAGATAGGACTCGAAGTCGTCGTGGTAGCCGGCGGCCGCCTGGAAGGAGGTCGGCAGGTTCGGCCAGGCCGGCGGCGGCGGCGTCGTGTTGACGGCGATGTCGTCGATGCCGATACCGTCGGAGTAGGCGTAGCCCTGGTTCCCCTCTTCGGCGAAGAGCAGGTAGAACTGGCCGCTGACGTTGACGCCGAGGTTGCTCAGATTGACCTTGGCCTGCGGCGCCCAGGTGGTGGAGCCGTTCCAGAGCTGCTGGACCAGGACCCAGTTGACGCCGTCGTCGGACAGGAAGACGCCATCCCACTGGTCGGAGGTCTCGTAGTACTCCAGGAACTGGAAGTCGAGCCAGAGATCGCTGGTGACGCCGGTGCCGTCGAGACCGATGACCAGGCCGTTGCGCACGTAGTGGTTGTTGTTGCTGATCGGGTCAAAGGCCATTTCCAGGCAGTACATGCCGGAAGCGGCGCTGTAGATCGCCGGGGTCTGACCGGCGTTGCAGTAGGCCTCGGGATCGGGCAGGTTGGTGGCGGCGTTGGTGGCGTTGACGCCGAAGTAGCTCGGCACGACGCCGCCCAGGGACTCGAAGTCCTCGAAGAAGGAGCCGGCCGGCTGGAAGGTGGTCGGCAGGTTGGCGAACGGCGGCGGCGGCGCGTTGGTGTCGATCGAGATGTCGTCGATGCCGATGCCGTCGAGGTAGCCATAGGGGAAGTTGTCGTCCTGCGCGAACAGCAGGTAGAACTGGCCGGCGGTGGAGGTGCCGGTGGTGCTCAGGCCGATCGGCGGAGTATCGCCCCAGACGCCGGTCGAGAGGCGCAGGTTGCTCCAGCCGCCGAAGGCCTGGGTCCAGTTCAGACCGTCGGTGGAGACCCAGACGCCGTCCCAGGTGTCGGTCTCCTCCCCGTGGTTGATCGCCTTGGCGCGCAGCCACAGGTCGGCGCCGGCGCCGGTGCCGTCGAGGCCGATGACCAGGCCGTTGCGGACGTCGTGGTAGTTGTTCGAGGCCGGGTCGAGGCCCATCTCGAGGCAGAAGGTGCCGGTGGCGGCGCTGAGCGGCAGGCCCTGCTGGCCGATGTTGCACCAAGCCTCCGGATCGGGCAGACCGGTCAGGGAGTCCAGCGCATTGGTGGCCATGTGCGGCGGCACGACCCCGGCATAGGTCTCGAAGCCGTCGGTGTAGTTGTTGGCGGGCTGGAAGGTGGTCGGAAGATTCGGCCAATCCTGCGCCGCGGCGGAGGAGGCCAGGGCGGTCGCGAGGACGGCCCCGAGGAAGAGTCGATGTCTCATCGAGGAATCGGTGGGTTGGGGAAGGGGTTGGGAAGGCGCGGAGCGCCGGGACGGAGGACCCGAGGACCGGATCTGACTTCAGGATAATACCAAAGATTTCCCCAGGGAACCTGCTTTCTTTTCAAGAATTAGTTTTCAGGTCGGATCCGGACTATTCTGGTCGAATCTCGACCTCGTTCCGCCCCTCGCTCACTTGGATCGGTATCCCCGGGTACATGCGGCCGGCCGCAGTGACGACGAGGGTGTAACTGCCCGGACGCACCTCATCGAAACGGAACCGATCTCCGTTCTCCAGCGCCGAGACCGCCACCCGGCGGCCCTGGGTGTCGTGAAGTTCGACCAGCCGGAAGGCGAAGCCCTGCTGGCTTTCCGGCGGCAGACCGAGGGCCCGGCCGGCGATCGTGGCCGCACGATCGAGGCGCACCACCCCCAAGTCCACCCGACTGCGACCATCGCTGGCAAGCGGCCGCGATTTCCAGGGCAGGAAGCCGTCCACTCTGGCCTGCAGGAGGAGTTCTCCTTCCGGCAGATACGGGAGGCGGAAGGACCCGTCGGCGGCGGTCACAGCCCAGGACCGCGGCGCGCCGGCACCGGTGATCTCCACCCGCGCTCCGGCCACCGGGCCGTCGCTGGCCGCGAGCGTTCCGACCACCTCGCCGGCGGGCAGGTCGATCCGGACGGTCCGACTGGCCCCCTCGATCCGGATTTCCGGGCCGGCGACCTGGATCCTCCCTTCCGCCAACAGGACCGACGACTGGTAGACGTCCGGACGAACCGGCGGCAACAGAACCGAGCCGTCCTGGCCGGTGACCCCGCGCGCCACGGCATGCTCGGAGGCGACCCCCCGGCGGTGCAGTCGGACCTCGGCTCCGACCACCGGGCCGGAGTCGTCGTGGACCTCGGCCCGAACGCGGGCGTGACCGCGGAGAACCAGCTCAGCCCGCACCACCTGTCCGGGAAGGACCTCGACCTCGACCACCGAACTGCCGAGTCCGCCCTTCTTCTCCCCGAGGTCGCCTTCGCCGCCGCCGAGGGTGGTTTCTAGATCCATCTGCCAGCCTTCGCCGCCGCCGATCACGAAGTAGGAGCCGGCCTCCAGCCCGCTCCAACGGGCGACCCCGGACGGGTCCGTGGTCCGGGGACCGGCCGCCTCTTGAAGCCGCTGCTGGAGGTCGCGGGCCTGGAGCAAGACCTGGAAACCCGGTACCGGCAACCCGGACCGGTCCACGACCGTCGCCTCGAGGGTTCCGGGCTGGGCCAGCTCCACCCGGATCTCCTCCGGCCCGGCGCTCCGCTGCTGGTGACGGCGCCGCACCTCGGCGTAGCCGGGCGCAGCCACCCGCAGGATCCAGGAGCCCGGGTCGACCGACAGGATCCTGGCAACTCCAGCCGAGTCCGTCCGGGTCCGCTTGCTGCCGTCGCGGGCCAGGGCCACGCTGGTCGACCGCAGCTCGACCTCGGCCCCCTCGATCGGTCCGCCGCCGCGTTCGCTCACCCGAACGATCACCCCGCCGGAACCGCGCACCACCACCCGCAAGGGCTCCATGCCCTCCGCCACCTCGATTCCCTCCAGGAAGACATCGGCGCCGGCAGCGCTCCGCACCTTCAGCCCGTAGGTGCCGGCGCCCGGAGCGGCGAGGACGAAGGAGCCGTCCGGCCCGCTGACCGCCGGATCCGGCAGACCGTCGAGCTGCGGAGGCCCGGTGAGTCGGATCTCGGCCTCGGCCACCGGAGCACCGGCCTCGTCCACCACGGAACCGGACACCTGGACCTCGGGCACTAGGCGGACCGTGACCGGCCGCGAGGGATCCTCGACCGGCGCCCGGCGTGGGGCATAACCCGGGGCGACCGCACCGACCGTGAACGGCTGATCCGGGTCGGTGAGCGGCAACGAGAAGCCTCCGTCCGGGCGGCAGGCGGTCATCCCCTCGACCAGGGCGGATCGCGGCATGCCGAGAGCCAGGAAGCCGCCGGCCGGAACGAGCCGGACACGGGCCTCGCGCAGGCCACGGCCGTCCGGACCGACGACCCGGCCGCGCACGAAGCCGAGCCCTTCGGCCGGGGCGAGGTCGCCCTGATCCAGGGTGGTCCGGCCTCCTTCGGCCGCCGCAGCCGCTCCGGGAGCGGTGGATTCGACCCCGTCGGCGCTGGCGCCGTTGGGGACCGGGACCGGGGCCGGCGGCGTGTCGCGCCGGGGCGCAAAGGCCACGTAGGCCAGGCCGGCGACGGCGGCGAGGAGGAGGAGGAGCGCGAGACGGCGGGTGGTCATGGCTCGAGCCGACCATCCTAGGACGAATCTGGTCCCACCCGGTGGCCCTGATCTTCCTCTTCCGGTGTAACCCGCTGGTCGTCGAACTCCTCGAGAGGCAGCGCCCCAGGGGCCTAGCACCGGCTCACGCCTTCCGGTCCTGCGCCGGAATCGCGAGGCCCAATGTCCGGCCCAGCTGGGATGCGCCCGCCCGCATCGGGGCGTGGAGAAGATGCCGGCCTCCTGCCGACCCCGGGGCCCCGGGGACGACTACTCGGCCGCCACGGCCGCTTGCGGACCGGGCAGACTCGCGAAACCTCCCCTTGCTGGGGACGGTTCGCACCGGCCATGGTTACATCAAGGGCAACAACCGAGCGCCAGAAGGTGGGACCAGATTCACAGGGCGTTGACAGCCGATCGCGACGGCGCACTACCCTGGACCCCATGGCGCACAGCGGGCGGTCCGCCTTCGGTCTGGAGCGCGGGGTCGCGATCCTCGGGCTCCTCGCCGGCGCCTTCCTGATCCTCGCCGCCTTCGGCCCCTCCGGAGACCCGCGGGCCATCGGCGAGGCCGCCCTCGCCCGGGCGACGACCTCCACATTGGAGGCAGTGGAGGCGGAATGGCGTCGGCTCCTCCGCGATCCGTCAGCCCTGATCGGGACCGAACCCCCTGCTCTCAGCTGGGACCGGGCCGCCGCCCGCGAGGCGTCGGTGCCGGCCGGATCGACCGGACGCGACTGGTCTTCCTGGCGCTCGGAGCGGCCGACCGCCTTCGAAGCGCTGCTGGCGGCGGCCGAGGAGAAGGAAGCCGAGGGCGACTTGGACGGCGCCCGCGCCGACCTGGAGGAGGCCCTGGCCGGCACCTCCGATCCGCGGCGGCGGGCCGTCGCCCGGTTGCGGCTGATCCAGTACGCGGCCAGGGCCGAAGACCGCGATGCGGTGGCCCGGTCTTGGCGCCGCGCGGTGGAGGAGCTGACCGGCGACGAGGCCGAGAACGGCCTTTCCTGTCTGCTGCTCTCCTACCTCGCCGCCGAGCCGCTGCTCGATCCCGCGGAACGGTCCGAAGGGCGGGATCGGTTGGTCTCCGCGTGGACCTCCGGGGCGCTCGCCTTGCCCGACTCCCCGCCCGCCCTGATCCGCGGTGAGGACGGGCGGCTGCGGTTGAGCCGGCCCCCGCTCCGGAGCGCCTTGGCCGAGATGCTGGCCCCCGGCGATCCGCGCCTCCGCTCCTTCGAGGCGGCCCGAGATCTGCGGGCTCTGGCCGCCGCCGGCTGGGCGATTCCCGAGCCCTCGGCGGCCGAGGCCTCGATCCAGGTCCGGGGCGCGGACGTCCTCCTCGCCGTCCGGGAGAAGGACGGCTGCCAGGCCTGGTTCCTGGATCGGCCGGGGCTGGAAGCGGCCTTCACCGCCGCCCTCGAAGACTCCCGAATCCTCGAAGACGGCTTCGAGGTCTCGTTCGGCGGGCCGACGGCCGGTCGGGTGCTCCGCGGCCCGATCCAGCTCGCCGGCCCGACTTTCGCCTTCGACCTGGTCCATTCCGACCCGGAGGGTTTCGTCGCCGCCGCCGGCGCCGGCGCCCGCGCCCGCCGCTTCGGCCTGGTCGCTCTCGGCCTGCTCTGTGCCGCCGCCGGCCTGTTCGCCGGCCGGTCCCTGGCCCGCGAACGGCGGCTGCAGGAACTCCGCTCCCGCTTCGTGGCCACCGTTTCCCATGAACTCCGCACTCCAGTGGCCTCGATCCTGTTGATGGCGGAGAACCTGGAAAGCAGCCGGGCCGGCCCGGGCTCCACCGCCCGGTACCACCGGCTGATTCGGCGTGAGGCGGCCCGTCTCCGCCGCTTGGTCGAGGACCTGCTCGACGTCTCCCGCCTCGAGCGAGGCCTGCCGCCCGAGCCCCGACTGGAGACGACCGATCTCGCCGCCTGGGCCGAGGAACTCGAGCGCGGCGCCGCCGATCTGGCCGAACGCCACGGCTCCAGCCTCGAGTTCCGGCGGGAAATCGACCTGCCCGAGGCCCTGATCGACGGCGAGGCGCTACGCCGGGCGGTGCTGAATCTGATCGACAACGCCTGCCGGCACGGCGACGGCGAGGTGAGGGTCGAGGTCGGCACGACGGTCCGCTCCGCCCCGGTCCTTCGGGTGGCGGTCCGGGACCGGGGGCCCGGCGTTCCGCCCGGCCGGCGGGAACGGATCTTCCAGCCGTTCGAACGCGGCGGCAGCGGGGACACGGGCGGCGAAGGCCTCGGTCTCGGCCTGGCCATCGTTCGGCGGATCGCCCTCGCCCACCGCGGCAGCGTGCGCTGCGAGACGCCGCCGGACGGCCGCGGCGCCTGTTTCGTGCTGGAGGTGCCGTTGGCATGACCCCGCCCCCGTCGCCGGCCCGGATCTTGGTGATCGAGGACGAGGAGGCCCTGCGCTTGGCGCTGGCCGACGCCCTCGCCGCCGAGGGATACACCGTCCTCACAGCGGCCGACGGCGTTGCCGGCGAGGAGCTGGCGCTCTCCTCCGCTCCCGACCTGGTCCTCCTCGACCTGATGCTGCCGCGCCGCGACGGCTTCGAGGTCCTGCGCTCGATCCGCCGCGAACGGACCGCGCTGCCGGTCCTGATCCTCTCCGCCCGCGGCGAAGAATGGGACCGGATCCAGGGCTTCGAGTACGGCGCCGACGACTACCTGGTGAAGCCCTTCTCGATGCGGGAGCTGCTCCTCCGGGTCGGGGCGCTGCTCCGGCGCGCGGGCGCCGCCGAACCCGGCCGCTCCGCCCGCGGCCGCGCCCGCTTCGGCGAGGTGGAGGTGGACTTCGCCGGCTACTCGCTGGTCCGCGGCCGGACCCGGCACGGCCTCTCCCGCCGCGAACTGGAGCTGCTGCGGTTCTTCCTCGACCACCCCGGCCAGGTCCTGGCCCGGAACCGGATCCTGGACGAGGTCTGGGGCCGCGACGCCTTCCCGACCCCACGCACCGTGGACACCCACGTGCTCAAGTTGCGCAAGAAGATCGAAGAGCGGCCGGAGCGGCCCCGGCACCTGCTCACCGTGCACGGGGTCGGCTACAAGTTCTCGCCCGAGGGCGAAGACGGCGCTTGACACCGGGTTGACACCGAATCCATCCGCGGCTGACAAGCTGGAGTGCGGGAACTCGGACAACCGGGACATGACTCTCGCCCTCGTCTCGCTCCTCCTCCTGCCTCTTCTCCAGGATCCCGGCGCGGGCCGGCTTTGGAGCGGTGCCATCCTCGGCGCGGACGGCGTCGCCCGCACCTCCCCGGCCGCGACTCGGGAGCGGATCGAAGAGGATCTGGCCAGACTCCGCCTCGAGTGGGCCGCCCGAAGGGACCCCGCCGCGGCCCTGGCCGCGCTCGAACGGCTGCGGCTGAGCGTGAACGACGCCCGGTTCGCCGGCGATCGGGCGCCGCTCTACGCCGCGGTGGCGCGGGAACGGGCCCGGGTGCTGGCCGCGACCGGGTGCAAGGAGGAGGCGCGCGCGGCGCTGGGCGAGTTCCTGCTCCCCGAGGGCTTCCGGCTCGCCGACGGCAGCCGGCCGGAGCTGATCCCGCCGGATGCCGCGGCCGTCGCTGCGGCCCGCCGCGCCGCCGCCGACCCGGAACTGACCGGATTCCGAGACAAACTCGGCCCACTCCGCCGGCCGCCGGCCGAAGAGCCGGACGCCGCCTCCCCCATCGAGCAGGAACCCGCGGTCGCCGGCCTGTCCCCGGCGGCGGAAGAGATCCTGAGCCGTTCCTTTGGACCTCCGTCGCCGGCGCTGGAACGGGAGGTTCGTCGCCTGCTGGCCGACGGCGGGGACAAGGAGATCCTGAACCTCGGCCTGCGCGCCGCGCCGGCCTTGGCCCGGTTGGTCCTGGAACGCCTCGAAGGCGCCGACGCGGCCGGCCCCGGCGATCCGCTCGATCTCCTCCTCCGCGTGGACCCGGCCGGCACCCTCGAGTTGATGAACGCTGTCCTGGATCGGGCGCCGGACGCCTGGGCTCTGCACGCGCTCGAGCTTCTGCTCCGGCGCGGCGATCCGCACCTGGTGGACGGCCTCTGGATCGACGACGCCGGCAATCAGCCGCGGCCGCGGCCCGGCCTCGCCTCGCTCACGGTCCGTCTCCTGCGCCGCCCCCTCACCCGCTGGCGGGCGCTGCCGCTCCTGTCGGCCCAGGTCGATTTCGAAGCCCTCGATCCCCGCCTGGCCCGGACGGTGGCCGATCTCGCCGCCGAACTGGGGCCGGTGGACGCCGGCGGGCTCCTGGACTTACTGCTCGCCGGCGAGCGGCCCGCCGCCGGCACCGAGTCGGTCTGGTCGCTGCTGCTGGAGGAAGGCCGCCCCGGCTGGCTCCGCCAGCGCGCCGCCGCCGCCTTCCTCCTCCGCCCCGACTGGGGCCGGAGCACGGAGGCGCTGCTCCTCCTGCTCGCGGCCGGGCCGGCCGATGCCCGGCCGGCCTTCGACCTCCGGAAGCTGCCGGACCTGCTCGAGGAAGTCGGCTGGCCGGCCCTGGTCGCCGGACTCGCCCAGCGGCCGGATCTGGCCGAGCGCATCCTGCCGCCGGCCGGTCTGGCCGCCGATCGGCCGCCGGCGGCGCGGGCCTTCGCGATCGCCGCCGCCGCCCGGCTGGAGCGCGCCGGGGTCGAGGAGGCTGCCCTCGACCTCCTCGCCGATCCGGCGGTGGTCGGCTCGAATCGGGATCTGACCGTCACCCTGGACCTGCTGGTGCCGTTGTTCCCGGAGGACGCCCGCCGTCAGGCCGCGTTCCTCCGACTCGTTCTGCGCGAGCCCTCGCTGCCCGAGGAGGTCCGCGAACGGCTGCTCGGAGACTTCGGGCCGCTGCCCGTCCCGGCCGCCGCCGCCCTCGCTCGCGAAATCCTCGACCGGTATCCGCCGGCCGGTGACACCCTCCCGACCCGGCGGGCGATCGCCGCCCTCGCCCGGGCGCCGCGCCCCGAGGATCGAGCGATCCTGACCGAAGCGCTTCGCACCGCCGAGTCGCCCGAGGTCCTGGCCTCGGCGGTGGAGGGACTGCGCCGGATCGGGAGCGCCGAGGCGGGGCTCGAACTCGCCCGGGCCCTGCGTCTGGTCGGCGACCCGGGCGTCCGGGACCGGATCGAGCAAGCGCTGGCCGCGATCCGAAGCCAGATCCAGCAGGAGCAGGAGTGGCTGGAACAGGTCTCGCCGCCGGCGCCGGAGACCGGGCCGGAAGCGGATCCCCGCGCCGCCGCTCTCCGCGAACTGCTGGCGATGCTGGCCGACCCCGACCCGGAATTCCGGGCCGAGGCGGCCGGTGTCCTGGCCGGCTTCGGCGTGTTCGAGGCCGCCCCGGCGGTGATCCGGCTGCTCCGGGACCCCGACGAACAGGTCCGCCGCGCCGCCCGGCAGGCGGTGGAGCGGCTGAAGCGGGGCGGTGCGCCGGCGCCCCCGAAGCTGCTGTTCTAGGCGCGATCGAGCAGCCCCAGGAGCTTCCGACCGAGACCGCTCAACGGCACCCGCTCGGGGTCCACTCCCCCGCTGCCGTCCCAGCCTGGATCGAGGAAGGCGGTCGCCTCGATCCGATGGCGGGAGATCACGTGTCGGACCGTCCCGAGCGGGATCAGGCCGCTTCGGTCCTCGCCGACAGCGAGACGCGGCGGCTCCCAGAGCCCGGGAGTCCAGCCGGATTCCCGGCACTGCACGAGAAGAACCCGCCCGTCCCGACGGGCGAGGCGATGCTCGAGTCGCACCTCCCGCCAACGTGGGCGCCGGGTGGGAAGCGGCCGGGCGAGCGGGTCCCCGCCCGTGGAAGCGCAGGCGCCGACCAGCGGGCAGTGCTCGCAATCGGCCGCCCGCGGAGTGCAGACGGTGGCGCCGAGTTCCATCAGGGCCTGGTTCAGGTCGCCGGGAGCCGGTGCGGCGACGACCAGCTGACCGGCCCACTCTTCGGCCTTTCGGTGCAGGGCCCGGTCATCGGCGGCCAGCTCCAGAGCCAGGAAGCGGGCCGCCAGCCGCTTGACGTTGCCGTCCACCACCGGCACCGCCTCGCCGAAAGCGATGCTGGCGATCGCGGCCGAGGTGTATTCCCCGACTCCGGGCAGCTCCCGCCATCCGGCCCGGCTCCGGGGCAGCTCGCCGCCGGCGGCCACCACTCGGCGGGCGGCGGCGTGGAGCATCCGTGCCCGCCGGTAGTACCCCAAGCCGGCCCAGTAGCGCAGGACCTCTTCCTCCTCGGCTACGGCCAGTGCGGCGACGTCCGGGAATCGGGCCAGCCACCGTTCGTAGAATGGCCGCACCGCCTCGACCCGGGTCTGCTGCAGCATCACCTCGGAGATCCAGACCCGATACGGGTTGACGTCGCGCCGCCACGGCAGGTCGCGGCGGCGGCGGGCGTACCAGGCCAGCAGGCGGGCGGAGAGCGTGGCGGAATCCAACGACGGCAGGCGCGACGGAGGCGGAAGAGGCGGCGGCAGGGCCGACTGGGGCGCAGCCTACCGCGACCCGGCGATGGCCCGGCGCTACGACAAGCGCTTCCGCGGGCTCGGCCGGCTGGACAACGCCTGGATCCGGCGCTGTCTCCTGGTCCTCCTGCGCGAGGCCGGAGGCGGACGACTGCCGCCGATGGTGATCGACGCCCCGGCTGGCACCGGCCGCTTCACCGATCGTCTGCGGGCCGCCGAGTGCGCGGTGGTCCACCTCGATCTCAGTGTCGAGATGTTGGCCGAAGCCAGACGCAAGCACGGCTCCGGCGCCTATTTGGTCGGAGACGTCCTGCGACCGCCGCTGGTGGCGCCGCCGGACGCGGTGGTGATCTCCTTTCGCTTCCTGCAGCACTTCGACGCCGCCGGCCGGGTGGAGGCCCTGCGCGGTCTGGCCCGGATCGCCCGGCGTGCGGTGGTGGCCTACTACCCGGGCTGGCACTACAAGATGTACCTGCGCCGGCTCCGCCGCCGGCTCGGATTGCCCTACCGGGTGATCCGCGAGCACATCCCGCGGAACCAGGTCCAAGCCGAGGTCGAGGCCGCCGGCTGGCGGCTGCTCCGCCTGCGCCGGACCCTGCCGCTGCTGTCCGAGAACGTCCTCCTGCTCCTCGAGCGCGCCGGATGATCGACGCTCTGGTCTTCCTGGTCCACGCCGCTTCGCTGGCCGCCCTGCTCGGTGGCCTGATCGACGCCGGCGCCCTGGCCTTCGGGGGCACATCGCTGGCCGCGGTCGGGGCAGCCGGCGCCGTCCTGACCGCCTTCGGCCTGCGCCTGGTCGAGCCGGATTCGCCCTGGCTCCGGAACCGGCTGCTCCGGCCGCCGGACTGGATGGGGCCGCGGACCGCAATCCTGTTCCTGGCCCTGGCCGGGCTGTTGCTGCCCGGCATCGCCTCCTGGGGAGGAGGCCGCGGCCCGGCCGGGGCGGTGATCGTCCTGCTCCTGCTGCTGCAGGGGCCGCTCGGCGCGCTCGCGGCCGCGACCGGCGCCGCCCTCGCCGGCGGCGGACCCGGCCGGCGCGAGGTCGTTCTATTCGGATCGGTCCTCGGCGGGGCCGCCATCACCGCGTTCGGCCTTGGCCCCTCCGGTTGGCTCGTCGTCTGCCTCCTGGCCTGGTTGACGGCGCCGGAGCAGGAGGCCGAGGCGGAAGCTCAAGCGGGCGCGGACGACCTGCCGCGGCCGGCCGGCGGCGGGCCCGTGCTGGTGGTCGCAGGATTCGTCCTGGCCTGCGTCTTCTTCCTGCTCTTCCCGCTCACCGAGCTGTTCGACGGCTCCTCCTCGACCCAGGATCTGCGCCGCCTGCTCGCCCTCGGCCTGCCGGCGGCATTGGCCGGGCTGGCCTTCGGCGGCCTGGCCGGGGGCCGCTGGCGGCTGCCGGTGCTGGCGGCGGCCGCCGCCGGTCTGGTCGCGGCCGGCGCGCTCGGCTCCGCGGCGGTGGCGCGCATGGCCGACCCGAGAGTGTTCAGCGGCCTGCTCGAACATCCACTCGTCCGCCGCTTCGCCGCCGACGCCACCCGCCTGACCGAGGACGACTTCCTCTACGTGCCCTGGCTGGCTCTGCACACGGCCGGCCTGGCCGCGGTCTGCGCCGGCATCCTCCTGCGGCTGGCGATCGGCGGGCGCGGGCGCGTCGGTCTCGGACCGGTCTTGGCCGGCGCCGGCTTGGCCGCGATCCTGCCGGCTCTCGCCGACGGCGGCGGCCGGCAGGCCCCGTTCCCCTTGCCCCCGCCGCTGTCGCCGCCGCCCAGCTCGGCGCCGTTCTTCGACAACTTCGAGTACCCGTTGGCCGCCATCGACGGCGCTCCCGCCGACCGGGTGACCCCCGTCGCCCGCCTCCGCCTGCTCGAGCGACGCGGCGTCGGCCAAGACTCCGGCCCGACGATCCCGGCCGACGGCCGCAACTTCCTGCGCGCGGAGTTCGACCAGCGCTCGCCGCGCCGCGACGAGGCGCGCCTTGCCGCCCGCCTCACCCCGGCCCGCGGCCGGGTGATGCTGGTCGGACCTCCGCACGCCGGCACCCTGTCCACCTGGCGGGAGCTGGGCTTCGCCGAAAGGGTGGTGGCCTGCGACCCGCCGACCCTGGCCGAGCTGGCTCTGACCGGCGACGCCGCGCTGCGGGCGACCGGATTCGAGCGGCTGGTCGAGACGCCGGCCGCGACGGAGGGCCCCTTCGATCTGATCCTGATCCGCGACGAGGCCCTCTGGCAGCGGCGCCGAAACCCGCTCCGGTCCTCCCTGCTGGCGGCCGCCGCCCGCCGGCTCGGGCCGAGCGGGAGGCTGGCGATCGGCCTCGATCCGGCCCGGGTCACCTTGAAGACCCTCGGCGGCACCGCCCGCGCGCTGGCCCGGCGGCTGGAGCACGTCGAACTCTGGCTCGTGCCCCAGGAGTGGCGCCGGCCCCGGCTTCTGCTGGTCGGCTGGAACCTGGACGCCCCCCTCGCCGACCCGCCCTCGCCGCTGCTCCGGGTCGCCGCCGACCAGGCGCTCCGGTCTCTGCCGGCGGTGAGCCTCTCCGGCCCGCTGGCGCCGGTGGTCCAGGACCTGGCCGGCACCGAATACCGGCGACCGGATCGGGGCAGGTCCACCGCCCGCGCCGCCGAGCTGCTGGTCGGCCTGAACGAGCGCCTCGGCCCGGAGGCGGCCGACTCCTTGCTTCCCTTTGCCGCCGCCCATCTCTCGGCCCAGGTCTACGACGTCCGCGACGACCTCGAACAGACGCCGGATCACGACCGGATCGAACTGACCGAAACGCCGTTGATCCGGCTCGCCGATCTGACTCGCGCCCATCCCGAGGATCCCTTCCTGCCCGACTTCTGGCGGCGGCTGGCCCCGCTGGTGGTGGCGAAGAAGGTTCCCGACTGGGCGCAGCGGTGGTACGGGATGATCACCGACGAACTGGGTTGGGACGATCCCGACTTGCTGTTCGTGGTCGGCCAGTCCTGGCTCGAGATGCTCATGCCCGAGCAGGCGCGCGAGGTGGCCGAGCGGATCCTGGTCCGAGCGCCGCGGCACCGGAACGGCCGCATCCTCCTGGCCCGGTCCCTGGCCGCCCTCGAACGCCATCAGGAGGCCTTGGCCGCCTTCGCCGCCGCCGCGGATGACGGCGATCTGCCGGTCCTGGCCGAAGTGGCCTGGGCCGAGGAGGCCCTGGCCGCCGGCGAGGAAGACCTCGCCCGCGACCTGGCCGAGCGGGTCCGCAGCCGGCAGGGCGAGGCCGTCCTCAGCCGGCCGCTCCGCCGGCTGCTCGGGCTGGGGGAACCGGATCAGGTCCACCTGCTGCCCGGGATGGCCGACGGCGACTAGATCTCTACGAAGTCGGAATCCTCAATTCCCGGTCCCGCAAGCGGTTTCGCTTGTTCATCCGGACGCCTTGAAGAATGCGCCTTTCCTTCATTCTCGCATTCCACAGCCTGCTAGGCTGGTGCCCGGTCGAAAGCCCGCCCGCCCCGGCTCTCGGCCCGCATCCCTGGAACCCCCTTCCGAGGATTCGTTCCCAACCACCCACGCCTCCCTGAAAGCTTCAGCCGAGAACATGCGCAAGAGCTTCCTGATTCCCTTGGCCGGCCTCGTCTGCGCCGGCTCCCTGGCCGCCCAGAATCCGCGCGCGTACCAGGACCTCACCCCCGCCGCCGCCGGCGCCATCTACAGCCCGTCGGTGGTCTCGGACGGCGACATGAGCGCCATCCTGTACAACGACAGCGGCGACAAGGGCGTCTACGTCGTCGTCGGCAACGGCCATGGCACCGCCTGGGGCACTCCGGTGCGCCTGGACAGTGACACCACCATGGCCGAGAAGCGCAACGACACCTTCTCACTGGTGATGGACGGCAGCACCCTGGTCGCGGTCTGGCGCGACGGCCGCAACAACACCAGCACCACGACCACCTACTACGACACCTGGGTGTCGGTCTCGAACGACGGTGGTCAGACCTGGTCGCCGGACCAGATCCTCGACAAGGGCGGCTACCCCTACGGTGGCAGCAACACCGTGCTGGCGGTCAAGGCGGCGATCAGCGGCCCGCACATCTACGTCGCCCAACTGATCGACAACGGTAACGACGAGCTGTGGGTGCTGGCCTCGCACGACGGCGGCCTGACCTGGGGCACGGCGGTGAACGCGTCGACGGTGACCAACGACATCGACAACTTCGCGATCGGCGCCGACGGTCTGAACTGCTACGTGGCCTGGGACGACGACCGCAACGCGCTGTACGACGACGATCTCTGGTTCCGCATGAGCCACGACGGTCTCGCCACCTGGATGGCGCCCGAGGCCCAGATCGACGCCTCCGGCCCGGCCAACGGCGACATCGAGTACGGCGGCATCTTCATGACCGTGGACGGCCCGGTCATCGGCCTCTGCTGGGAGGAGGACGAACTGCCGTCCTCGATGGTCGACGAGGAGCTGCACTGGAACGTCAGCACCGACGGCGGCCACACCTGGGGCACCGAGGTCGTCCTGCAGACCGGCTTCGACACCGACAACCACTGGATGGACTACAACGGCGGCACTTTCGCCGTCGCCTGGGAGGACAACCGCAACCTGGCCGACGAGGCCTTCGTCGCCGTCAGCCATGACCTCGGCGCCACCTGGACCGAGACCCAGCTCTCCGCCGGCGGCGCGGCCTACCCGCGCGTCGTCGTCGGCGGCGACTACATCGGCGCCGACTGGGGCGGCCCGTCCTACCCCGAGAACCCGATGGCCGCGGTCAGCCGCGACGGCGGCATGACCTGGCTGCCGGCCCAGGACCTGGCGATGGGCGGCCAACCCGGCGACGCCGACTACGTCGAGCTGGGCTTCAACGCCAAGTACAACAACTTCGTCGCCGCCTGGCTGTCGGACGACACTGGCATCAACCACCTGTACGTCGGCGGCGAGCGCTGCCAGACCCTCACCCCGGTCGGCAACTTCACCCCCGGCGGCACGGTCGGCTTCCAGGCCGACAACTTCGGCGCCTCCGAGGCCGGCACCGGCTTCGGCACCCTCGTGGCTGCCGGCCCCGGCAACTACACCATCCCGTTCGGCGGCGGCTACGACACCGGCCTGGCCAACGACGCCTACCTGAACTTCACTCTCGGCCTGAACCCGGGTCCGCTGTCCGGCGGCCTCGACGCGGCCGGCCACGGCAGCACCTCGACCCTGAACGTCCCGCTGAGCGTTCCGGTCGGTACCGTGCTGCATTGCGTCGGCGTCGGCTACAGCGTGAACGCGGGCGTGGTCACGATCGGTTCGATCACGGACGTCACCACGGTGACCGTCCAGTAGGACCGCCCCCATCCCCGAGCGAAGGCCGCGGCAGCCGCCGCGGCCTTCCTTCTTCCTGCCCTGCTAGGCTGCCCCGGATGACGGACTGGCGCCGGCGCTACCGCGAGGGCCACACCCCCTGGGACTTGGGCCGGGCCCACCCCGAGCTGGTGCGGCGGCTGGCCGCCGGCGAGCTGCGGCCGCCGCGGCCCGGGGCGCGGGCGCTCGTTCCCGGCTGCGGTCGGGGCTGGGACGCCGCCGCCCTGGCCGAAGCCGGCTGGCAGGTGACCGCGGCGGATGTCGTCGAAGAGCTGAGGGAAGCGGTCGAGGCACTCCTCGGTTCCGGCGGCGGGTTCCTGGCCAGGGACGTTCTCGAGCCCACCTTCCCCGAACAGCCCTTCGACCTGCTGTTCGACCACACCTTTTTCTGCGCCCTGCAGCCGCGGCGGCGGCCCGACTTCGGCCGGCTGGCGCGGCGGGCGGTGGCGCCCGGCGGGTTGCTCGTCTCGCTCGTCTTCCCTCTCGACCGCCCGGCGGCCGAGGGTGGCCCGCCGTTTGGAATGTGCCCGGCCGACCTCCGAGCCGCGCTGGGTCCGGAATTCGTGCTCGAGACCGACGAACCGGTACCGGGTCGGTTCGGCGGCCGGGCCTGGGACAGCCGCTGGTGCCGCTTCCGCCGGGTCGTCCGATCTTCACCCGAAAAGCGCCCGGAGCCCTGACAGGATCCCCGGTCAGGAGCTATAGAATGCGGTCCCCCCTTGTGCCGGATCGCTCCCGGCGCTCCCTTCCCTAACCTCCCGAGCCCGATGCGAAAGACCCTCGCCTTGTTCGCCCTGCTCCCGGCTGCTGCGCCCCTGGCGGCCCAGAACCCTTCCGAGTTCGTCCTCTACGGCGGCGACTGGTCGGTGATCCCGACCCGCTACGAGATCCGCCGCACCGTCGACATGGACTTCGACGGCCTCTACACCACCCCCGGAGAAGGGTGGCAGTTCGCCTACGACTACGGCAACCTGATCAAGTATGTCGAGCAGATGCGCTACGAGCCCTTCCAGGGCACGCCGGCGGTCTTCGGCGTCAGCCAGAGCGACACCGTCCTGAAGATGGTCGACCTCGACGGCGACGGCGTCTGCATGACTCCGGGCGAACTGATCTACTTCGCCGACCATCTCGCGGCGCACGGCGGCACCGACAGTCGTCTCAAGGGTCTCGACTTCGACCCCGTGACCGGTGAACTCTACGTGTCCGATGACTACTGGATCGCCACGGCCGGCGGTCCTCAGATCGGCAACGGCATCACCCGTTACACCGACCTCGACGGCGACGGCGTCTGCCTCAGCCCGGGCGAGTACCAGCTCTTCGTCGACGGCCAGGGCACGCAAAGCGTCGCCGGGGTCGGCGGCGCCCCGGTCACCATCGGCCTGACCGATTTCGAGGCCCTGATGGTGGACAGCGCCGGCGTCGTCATCGGCTTCGAGCAGCAGGACCTGGTCCTCTACGCCTTCCAGGACATGAACGGCGACGGTGACGCGATGGACCCGGGCGAAGCCTGGAACTTCCTCAACCTGGTCGGCGACGTGCCCGGCCTGGAACAGAACGCCGACGTGGTCGCCGGCCTGCTGCCGAACCCGGGCTGCCCCTCCTCGAGTGGCGTCGGCATGTACGCCAGCCTCGAGGGTCTGAGCATCGACCACGGCGCCGGCAGCAACGGCGGCGACGTCTACTGGATCATCAGCACCGCCTCGAGTTCCTGTGCTCCGGGCAACGGCATGATCTTCCGCGGCGAGGACCTCAACGCCGACGGCGACCTGAACGACGCCGGCGAGGTCACCCTGTGGATGGACCCGAACATCGTGCCGATGCTCTACCCTCCGAGCTTCATCCACGACGGCATCTCGCACGACAACGGCAGCGTCACGATCTTCCAATCGACCGGTCCGATGGGGCTGACCCAGGCCCAGAACGCGGTCTACACCCTGACCGACCTCAACGGCGACGGCGACGCCAACGACGCCGGCGAGCAGACCATGGTCTACTACTGGGAACCGGACGGCTGCTACGGCGTCAGCATCGCCGCCGTCCCGACCGGCGCCTTCACCGGCTACGAGCCGGCCTACATCGAGATCCTCGGCACCGCCGGCACCACCTCGGCCGGCCAACAACCGGCGATCGGCCACGTCGGCGACCCGTGGATGGGCACCACCTTCGACGTCACCCTGGCCAACGGCCTGCCGAGCAGCCCGGTCGAGCTGCTGATCGGTTGGAGCGACACGCAGTGGAACCAGTTCAGCCTGCCGCTGGATCTGGCCGCCTTCGGCGCCCCCGGCAACTTCCTCTACACCTCGATCGACTACCGCTACCCGGCCTTCACGACCGGCAGCGGCGACGCCGCCAAGACGATCGCGGTGCCAGTCAACGCCGCCCTCGACGGCCGCGACTTCTACATGCAGTGGCACGTGATCGATCCGCTCGCCAACCCGCGCGGCTCGGTTACTTCGGACTACATCCACGGCGTCATCCACTAGTCCGGGCCAGCGCCCCGGCCACCGGAGGGAGTCCCACGGGGCTCCCTCCACTTGGTTTCCCCCCGGCCCCGCCGCGATCGACGGGGTTCTCCCGCGCCGACCGGCGGCTCGCAGGAATCGAGCTTGGGCGTATCCTGACGAGCCGCCGACCGTCTTCCCTGGCGGCCACCGCCGATGCTCGCCGCCCTCCTCCTCGCCCTCGCGCCGCCGCAGGATTTCGCCTCCCTCGCCCGCACCCTCGAGCGGGCGACGGACAAGGCCGGCTACGAGGCCGGCGCCTACCAAGCCGCCAAGGAGCTGGCGGACATTCCGGGGCCGGAGGCCATGGCCTTGCGCCTGCGGCTGTTCGACGCCCGGCTGGACACCTACCGCGGCGTCTATCTGCGCGACTGGTTCTACAGCGGCATGCAGCGCTTCCAGACCGCCGAGGAGGCGGAGCAACTGATCACCGCCGCGGCCGACCGGCGCTCCAGCGAACTCCTCCGCCGCCTGTGCCTGCGGGCGCTGGCGCTGGGCGACGGGCCGGTGCCGGCCAAGCCCATGCTCGCCGCGGCCTTCCGCAAGGCGCCGGAGCCCGTCCGGCGGGAGTGGCAGGATGCGCTCGGCCTTCTCCTGGCCAGCGGGCGGCTGGATCTGGCCGGGGTCCGTGGCCGCGACCCTGCCGCCACCGTGCGCAACGCCCTGCGCAGCACCGCCCCCTGGCTCAGCGGCCTGGCCCGGGTGCCGGACCTGCCCGCCGACGAGCTGGCCGACCTGGTGGAGGCCGCGGCCAAGGCGCGCGATCCGGGCGCCCGCGCCGAGCTGCTCCGGGCCCTGGCCGAACGGGGCGACGTCAATCGGACCGCCCTGCTGGCGCTGATCGACCGCGCCCTGGCCGGCGACGAACCCGGCCCGGTAGCGGCTGCGCTGGACGCCGCGGTCCGCGCTCGGGTGTACGAAGCGGCGCCGCTCCTGGTGTCCTTCCTCGAGCGGGCGGAGGGTCGCTTCGTGCGCGACGCCGCCGCCGCCCTGGCCGCGCTGACCGGCCAGAACCTGGGCTGGTCGCCGGCGAAGTGGCGCCGCTGGTGGGAGGAGCGCGGCGGCGAGTGGCTGCGCGACGCCCGCGCCGGCGCCGGCCTGGCCCCGCCCGCGGTCCTCGACGGCGGCGGCGAGGAGGCCACCGCCGCGGTCGTCTTCGGCCTGCCGGTGGACAGCAAGCGGCTGGCGGTGCTGGTCGACGGCTCGGGCAGCATGGTCGCCGACCACCTCGGCGAGCGGACCTGCGCCGAGGCGGCGATCGCCGAGCTGGACGCCTTCCTCGGCCAGCTCCCCGAGGGCACCCGCTTCGAGCTGGTGGTGATCGCCGACCAGCCGGTGCCTGTCTTCGGTCGCCTGAAGCCGCTCGACCGCCGCAGCCGCGCCACCGCGGTCGACTTCCTGCGCGGCTACGACTTCGGCGGCACCTCGGCGCTCTACGACGTGCTGGTGGCCGCCCAGCACATCGAGGGCGTGGACACCCTGGTCCTGATCTCCGACGGCGGCGGCTCCAGCGGCAGCCACCAGTACGCCGGCCACATGCTCGACGGCCTGAAGCGCGAGTTCCGCCGCACCGGGGTGCGCATCCACACGGTCTGCGTCGGCCGGGACGGGCCGAAGGTGCGCTTCATGCGGGATCTCGCGGCGGCCACCGGCGGCGCGGCGGTACAGCCAGGCGGCTGAAAGGGGTCTTGCGCCATCCGGGAGCGGGGCGTACCGTCGCATTCAACCCCTCGGATCCCGAGGGCCCCCGGTCCAGCAGAGCTGAGTGCTCCTCTCGGCCGGGTAATCCGAACCGTCTACCCGTAGACGGAGACTTCTCCCATGTTCTCACCTGTCCTCCCGTGGCTGCTCGCGGCCGCTCTTCCGCCCCAAGCCCCCCCCCGGGACAGGTTTGGATCGTCGATGGTCTGGACACCCTGACGGCCTTCCACTACGTCACCATCTCCGAAGCGGCGACGGTGGCTGACGAGGGAGACACCATCCTTGTGCGCGGCATGATCCAAGGTGGTGTCGTCCACCCCTACTCGGAGGTCTCCCTGCCGTCCCAAGGTGGCAAGGTCGAGACCTTCCCCATCAACATCAGGCCGGGCGTAACGGTTCAGCCGTATGACGCCGATCCGGTCTGGGTTCTTTCCCGCAACGGATCCCCTGCCATCTTCCAGCTCGAAGGCCGCCCCGCTGGGGCCGGTTCGGACACCGTCCTCTCCAATCTGGTGGTGGCCGGAGGAGATCAGGGGATCCTCATCGACGGCTCGACTGGCGGCTTCTTCGACGCCCATCTCCAAGGACTGAAGTTGCTCTGGAACACGGTCTCCTGCTCGGCCACCGCTGATGCCGGCGCGGTGATCGACATGGACATCGACGATTGCCAGATCCGCGACGATGATGCCTCCACCTGGATCTCGAACCCGCCGGCCCCAACGATCGGCCTGCGGTTCCACGCGCTGGAGTCCTCTGGTTCTCCCGGCGTGATCCACGCCCGGATCAGCAACCTCGACACCGTGGGGCAGTTCAGCCTGATGGCCCCGGCGCCCTTCCTCGGTGGGCTCCCGGCCGCCGACTTGGCGTACCCGCATGCGAACGCCAGCCGACTCGTAGAGGTCCATGCCGCCGGAACCTCGGCGGAATTCCCGCAGGCTCCGAACGACTACCGTCCCGCCCTGGTCGCCACGGTGGAACTCGAGGTGACGGGAGGTGATTGGCAGGGCGCCTTCACCGGCACCGATGGCGAGGGCTGGGATCTCGGCCTCTATGCCTCGACCGCGCCCGCTTCCTTTGGAACGCCCAACTTCGCCGCCCGCTACGACGTGACCCTCACCGGAGTGTCCATGCAAGGGTTCGGGCTGGCCGGAGCCTACGCCACCGTGGCGCCGAACACCCGCGGCCGTCTCGACCTCCAGGGCGGCACGGCAATCCTGTCGACGGGGAATGGCATCGCCTCCCCGATTTCCACCTTCCACCATTCCGGCCTCCACGCCTACAACGACCAGGGCTACCTGGAGGTCGAGGCGGACGGACTGGTCTCGGCCGGGAACATCGGCTCAGGGGTCTTCCTGAACACCCCCTCCACCCTGGCCAACGACCCCCCCGTGCCGATGGGCACCTGGCTGTCCCTTGAGGACTGCCGCCTGCACCAGAATGCCCGGGAGGGCCTGCGGATCCGCTGCGGCCACGAGTGGACCAACAACCCCGGCCACGCCACCCAGGCAATCGCCGGCGGAACCTGGGACAACTACGACATGGCCCAGGGCGAGCTGAGTTTCATCGACTACGGCTACGAGCCCTTCTTCATCGAGGCCGGCATCCGCTCCGGCCAGGGCCGGGTGAACCGCTGCGCGATCAGCAACAACAGCCTGCACGGCGTACTCCTCGAACTCCGCGGCAACAGCGACCCGGGCAGCAACAACTACGCCGCCATCCCGGTCCGCTTCACCAACGACTTCATCTGGAACAACGGCGCCGGGGAGTTCCACGCCGAGACGGAGACCGCCAACTCCCCCGCCGGCAACGGACCCTACCTGCTGGCGCCGATCGTGCACTGCACCATGGTCGGACCGGAGAACGGGAACGCCTACACCTTCGACATCTCGGAGAGCCTGCCCGGCTCGACGATGTACAGCCGCGGCGAGGTCCAGATTATCGGCGGGGCCAAGTACCTGCGCAACCGGATCTACAACACGATCTTCCAGCGGGGACCGGCGAGCGGAGCCAACGAAGATTATTCCCCTCTCCTGTCAAGCCGTCTCGTATTCGATGACCTGAATACGACGGTCCCTGCGAGCAAGATAGGTGTCTCAGGCATCCGCTCCAAGCCCACCATCCAAGGGGACAGCAAGAGTACATCCACTCCGACTCCTTGGGTGGGGCCAATCGTGATGTCCTCGGTTTACCCTACCGGGTTCTCTCTCAATGCCCAGCCCAACTCCGTTTTCCTGGAATCCAATCCCTGGATCACGGCAGACGTCCCGGACGGAGAGTTCAATTACGACTACCTTCAGGACCAGCGACCTTCCGACCTTGCCGAACATGACAAGGGCGCCAAGGAGCAACTCTAATGCGCTTCCTCGCCATCGTCGCTATGTCCGCGATGGCGGGTGTTCTCCCTGGGGCGGTGACGCCGCCCCAGGGCGGCAACCCCGTGGTGAATCGGGAATTAACCGTTCGCAGGGCATTTTTGGCCAAACCTCCTTCCAATGAACATTATATTCGTTGGGAAACGGCCACACCCCTTGGAGATTCCGACCGAGATGGCAAGCAGGAATTCGCCTTGTCCTATTACGCAGACAGGAAGTTTGGACACAATGTCAGTATTGGCTTCTTCTATCAATTGTTCATACATCCGGAATGGAAATGGAACCCTAAGTTGGCCCACCCCGGCCTGGATCAGAACGAATTGACTGGGTGGTTCCCTCGCCACGCCATTGGGCAATACCTTGGGCTCCACGTTGCCGTCATCCCTGATTATCCGACCTATTCCACAAGGGCGGTTCTTTTGGAAACTGGCCAGACCATAGGCTCGCTTCCTTCAACTCCGCATTTATTAATCTGGGCGGGAGATGTTGACTTGGATGGCGTTGATGATTTCTATTGGTTCACCGAAGGCGCGGCCCGGACCACCAGCCTTATCAGTGGACGGACCTTTTCTCCTTCATGGATCCGGAAAACCGACCCTGATTACTCTTACCCATCTGATCCGCTATGGAGAGGAGAAGGAAACCTTCCTGATATCGATGGTGACCGGATGCCGGATATCGTCTACGCCACTACCCTCTATACCATGGGCAATAAGTATCAAGAACATGTCTACAGAGCATTCTCTGGTATAGATGGCCACGAGATCTGGTCCTTCCGGGATTCCCTCCAAGGGCAAGACCTGTCCCGCTGGAACATTTGGGGTCCAGATGTCAACCAGGACGGATTCCCCGACATCGTGGGCACAGCAAACAACCTGATCCTCGGTATTGACGGTCAGACTGGTTCCCTCATTCTTCAGGGAAGCGAAAGGCTCCTGGAGGATGTCTACCCGTCCCCGGCCTACCTCTACAGTCTGACCTTTCCTCTGTTCTTGACCGGAACCGCGGGATCTCCCGCAGGGGAGGAGCTTGTAGCCTTGGCCCATATCTGGGAAGACCGCTATGGTCTTCCGGATCGAGCTTTCTCGGAATTGGTCTACATCGATCCGACAACCTTCCAACGCATCGACCACATCCCCTTCCCAACCGACTTGATGCCATGGTCCCCCGACCTCGTGGTGGACCCTTCCAATACAACCTTCAACGATAATTGGACCACCTCCCTGGGAGACATCGACCGAGACGGCTTCACGGAACTGGCCCGGGTTTCCCGGGCCCTCTCGGTTCCTGGGCCGGAGGAGTCCCAGCACCTCTCCATCATGGGCCAACGCACCCTCTGGGTCCCCGCCCAGGCCCAGGCCGGCACCACGGTCGACCTCACCGTCTCGATCCCCTCCTCCCCCGGCCGATCCTTCCACACCCTCCTCTCCACCGCCTTCGATGGCGACGGCGGCACCCTCCTGGCAGACCGCTGGCCCACCTTCCTCGCCCCCTCCTTCCTCCTCTCCCAGACCCTGCCTGGACAGTTCTACCGGGGGGTCCTCGACACCGCCGGCGAGGCCACCCTCAGCATCCAGCTCCCGCCCCCGCCGGCCCTTGTCGGCCAGACCCTCTACAGCCGGGTCGTGGTCGAGGAGCCCGGCGAACCCGGCGACGTTTGGACCCTTTCCTCCCTGGGCGTGACCGAGATCCTGCCGTGAGCCACCGCGGACTCCGGCGCCTGGAGCGAGGGCCAGGACCCGGTCGGGCCGGATCCGAGCCAGCGCGGCATCAACCTCGATCCTCTGGCCGCGTTCGGGGCGCGGGCGTGGCCTCGAAATAGCTTCGGCGCGCTCGAAGGTAGAGCAGGAATCCCCACCAGCAGGCCACCACGACGGCCGTGAGGAGGGTCGCCAGGTTCAGGAGGGCGTCCAGATCGACCAGGTCGAGGAGTTGGCCGTTGCCCCCCAGGGTCGCCTGGATTTGGGCCGCGAGCGCGTCCCGGTCGAACAGGTAGACCGCCTTGTCGAGCGTGAAGACCACGGTGCCGGCGAACACCACCCGGATGGTCCACCACCGGGCGGACCACAGGCCGATCCCCATGGCCAGGAACAGGCCGAGGTAGAGAAGGTGGTAGCCGAGGGAGACCACCGGACCGGCGCCCACCCCGAACAGGGTGACCCCGCAGCGCAGGGAGAGGACCTCGAAGAAGGCGGAGAGCAGGAAGAAGAGGCCGGCGCTGCGGATGGTGAAGCTCGTGCGCCGGGCGAGGCGAGGCGCCGGGCCCGCGGCGGAACCCGGCGCTCGCCACTGCCCGCCGGTCCTGGTCGCGCCACAGAAGCGGCAGAGGATGGCCTCGCCCTTGATCCACTCCGCGCAGAACGGACATCTGACGTCTCCCCCTTCGGCCGGGCTCACCCGGCCATCCTAGCCGGGCCTGACCGAGATCCTGCCGTGGCCCACCCAGGATCTCCGGCGCTATGATGGCCCGGCCGGGCGGCCGCGGGCCGGCCGGCGCCTCCACCCCTCCCCCCCAACCCGCCCCGAGACATGCTGCGCCGTCTCCGCGGGGGCCTCGCCCCCTTCGTTCTCCTCCTCCTCGCCGCCGCCGCCCTGCCCGCCCAGGACCTCGAGGTGGTCTTCATCGACGTCGGCCAGGGCGACTCCACCTTGATCACCGGGCCGACCGGCAAGACCTTCCTGCTCGACGGCGGTTCCTGGAACGAGGGCTACAACTCAGTCGTGCCGGTGCTGAACGCGCGCGGCATCAACCACCTCGACTACGTCGGCGCCACCCACTACCACTCCGACCACGTCGGCGGCCTGGACGAGGTCTGGAACAGCGGCATCCACGCCACGGTCGCCCTCGACCGCGGCAACTCGAACACGCCGGGCACCCAGTCCTACAACGAGTACGCCAGCGCCTTCGGCGGCGTGCGCCAGACCGCCGTCCCCGGCCAGGTGGTCGACCTCGGCGGCGGCGCGACGATGACCTGCCTGGTGGTCGAGGGGGCGCTGATGGGCGGCGGCTCGGTCAACATCTCCAACTCGGCCCAGTGGGAGAACTCGGCCAGCATCGCCTGGCGGCTCGACTACGGCGACTTCCAGCTCTTCCTCGGCGGCGACCTGACCGGCGGCGGCAACGGCACGACCGACCTCGAGACCCACGTCGGCCCGCTTTGCGGCGACGTCGACGTCTATCAGCTCAACCACCACGGCTCGCGCACCAGCTCGAACTCGACCTTCCTCGGCTGGCTGCAACCCGAGTTCGCCGTCATCCCCTGCGGCCACGCCAACAGCTACGGCTTCCCCAAGCAGGAGGTGGTCGACCGGCTGAGCTACGCCGGCCGCACGATCCCGGTCTGGAGCGTGACCGACGGCGTCGGCACCGAGGGCTTCGTCGACGCCGGCGGCTCGATCGTCCTGACCACCGACGGGACGACCTACACGGTCGTCGCCCCCGGCGGCCACTCCTTCACCGCCTGGTGCGACGAGGCCGCCCCGACCCCGGCCGGCGCCGGCGACGCGGTGGTGGCCGAGTTCATGCGCGACCCGGCCAAGGTCGCCGACGCCGACGGCGAGTGGCTGGAGGTCACCGGCGCCCGGGTGAGCGAGCCGGTCAGCCTGGCCCAGGTCGTCGTCACCGACCTGGCGGGCGACAGCTTCACGATCGCCGCGCCGATCCGGCTCGCCGCCGGCGACGAGTGCCTGCTCGCCGCCGACGGTCTCGGCTCGCGCAACGGCGGCATCGCCCCGGTGCTGGTCTGGCCGCTCGGCAGCATGGACCTGGTCAACTCGGCCGACACGATCCGGCTGCAGCGCTCCGCCAGCGTCCTCGATCAGGTCGACTACGGCTCCGGCTGGCCGGGCGGCGCCGGCGTCTCGGCTGAACGGATCGACCTCCTCGGCGGCACTGCGGCCGGCAACTTCGCCGCCGCCGTGGCCAGCTACGGCCTGGGCGACAAGGGCACACCGGGCGCCGACAACAGCGCCGACAACACGAACTGGAACGGCGGCGGCGGCGTCCGGGTCGAGATCGTGACCCCGCCGGTGCTCGGCCAGCTCATGGAGATGAACTGGTATGCCCCGGGCGAGGCCGGAATGCTCTACCAGGGGTGGATCACCCTCAGCACGACCCCCGGCTTCGACCTGAACGGCACCCACATCCCCGGCAATCTGGACGCCGGCTTCAACGCCACCGCCGGCCTGCCGGGCTGGAGCGGCTTCGTCCCCGGCAGCGAGGTCATGCCGACTTCGATGGTGGTGCCGAACAACCCGAGCCTGGCCGGCCGCCAGGTCTGGGCGCTGTTCGCCACCTACCAGGACATTCTCGGCCAGGGCATCGTCGTGCGCGAGATCGGCGGGCCGGAGCCGATGACGATCCAGTAGGAGAACCGTTCCCGCGCGCCCCGTCGTGGCCTATAAGACAGGGCCATGGCAAGGGTCATGACTGCTGCGGAACGGCGCTGGCTCGGCGACCGGCTGGTCGAGCCCGAGGAGGCGGTCAGCCGCATCCCCTCCGGCAGCCGGATCTTCATCGGCTCGGGCGCCGCCGCCCCGCTCACCCTGCTCGAGGCCCTGGTCCGACCGGACGTCGGCCCCGACGACGCCCAGACCATCGGCATCCTCACCCTCGGCGACAATCCCCTGGCCGATCCGGCGCTGGCCGAGCGCTTCCGCCACAACGCCCTGTTCATCGGTCCCAACGTCCGCGAGGCGGTGGCCGACGGCCGGGCCGACTACACGCCGATCCACCTGCACGAGATCCCGGACCTGTTCCGGCCGGGCGGTCAGCTGCCGCTCGACGTCGCCCTGATCACGGTGTCGCCGCCGGACAAGGCCGGCTTCGTCAGCCTCGGCGTCTCGGTCGACGCGGTGCGGGCGGCGGCCGACCACGCCCACTTGGTCATCGCCGAGGTCAACCCGAACATGCCGCGCACGCACGGCGACAGCTTCTTGCCGGTCGAGCGGATCGACGCCCTCGTTTGGTCGGATCGGCCGATCCCGGAGCTGGAGTCGCCGCCGCCCGGCCCGGTGGAGGAGCGGATCGGCCGCTTCGTCGCCGAGCTGGTCGAAGACGGCGACACCCTGCAGCTCGGCATCGGCAAGATCCCGGATGCCGTCCTCGCCGCCCTCGACGGGCGCAAGGACCTCGGCATCCACACCGAGATGCTGTCGGACGGAGTCGCCCGGCTGGCGCGCAAAGGGGTGGTGAACGGCCGCCGCAAGACCATCCATCGGCGCAAGATCGTCGCCACTTTCGCGATGGGATCGCGCGACCTGTACGACTTCATCGACGACAACCCCGAGTGCGAGTTCCGCGGCTGCGACTACGTCAACGACCCGACGGTGATCGCCCGCAACCATCGCCTGGTGGCGGTCAACAGCGCCCTGCAGGTCGACCTGACTGGCCAGGTCTGCTCCGACTCGCAGGGCACCCGTTTCTACTCGGGGGTCGGCGGCCAAGTCGATTTCATCCGCGGCGCGGCGATGTGCAAGGGCGGCAAGCCGATCATCGCCATGCCCTCGACCGCCAAGGGCGGAACGATCTCCCGAATCGTGCCGGTCCTGGCTGAGGGCGCCGGGGTGGTCACCAGTCGGGCCGACGTCCACTACGTGATCACCGAGTACGGCGTCGCTTACCTGCACGGCAAGACGGTGCGGGAGCGGGCGCTCGAGCTGATCCACATCGCCCACCCCAAGTTCCGGGCCTGGCTGCTCGAGTCGATCCGCGACCGCGCCTGTCTCTACCGCGACCAGCCGTCGACGCCGATCCTGGCCCCGTACCCGGAGGGGCGGGAGAAACCGCTGATCCTCAGCGACGGCCGCAAACTGCGCCTGCGGCCGCTGCGCGGCACCGACGAGGAGCTGCTGCGGGACATGTTCCGGCGCTGCTCGGAGGAGACCGTCCACCGCCGCTTCCTGTCGGCGGTGCGCTCGATCGGCCACGCCGACCTGCGCGAGTTCCTCGACATCGACTACAAGAACCGCTACGCCCACGTGGCGGTCTACGGCCCGCCCGGTCACGCCCAGATGGTCGCCCTGGCCCAATACGCCTACGACCCGGACACTGGCTTGGCCGACGTCGCCTTCACGGTCGAGGACGCCTGGCAGCACCGCGGCATCGGCACGGCCCTGCTCAAGGAGCTGCTCGAGGTGGCGCGGGAGAACTTCGCCGAGGGGGTCACCGCCCACGTCCAGGTCGAGAACGCACCGATGCTGAAGGTCTTCCACCGCTGCGGCTACCCGGTCGAGACCAGGCTCGAGGAGGGCCAGTACCTGCTCCGCATCCGCTTCGACCGGGACGCGGAGGAGACGGGGCCGGCGCCGGCGGATCAGAGCCGCCGCAGCCGCACCCGGGCGTCGAGCACGCAGGAATCCACGCCGCGGTAGCCGGCCAGGAAGGGGTTCAGGTCGAGTTCGCGGATCTCGGGCAGGTCGCTCAGCATCCGGCTCAGTCGGAGCAGCATCTCGACCAGTTGCTCCTCGTCCACCGGCGGCTTGCCGCGGACGCCGTGCAGCAGCTCCTTGCCACGGATGCCCTCGACCATCTCCCAGGCGTCGGCCGGCAGCAACGGGTGGAGGCGGAAGACGACGTCCTTCAGCACCTCGACGTGGATGCCGCCGAGGCCGAAGGCGATCAGGCGGCCGAGCTGCGGGTCGGTGGTGGTGCCGAAGAAGGTCTCGACTCCGTCCCGGCGCAGGGCCTGAACCAGCATCTGCAGCCGTGGCGCCTCCGGCCGGAAGCGACGGTCGAGATCCTCCCAGGCCGCCAGCAGCTCGTCAGGATTGCGCAGATCGAGCACCACCCCGCCGCGATCGCTCTTGTGACTGACGCCCTGGGCCTCGATCTTCAACACCACCGGCCAGCCGATCTCCTCGGCCGCCGCCACCGCCGCCTCGGGCTCGCGGACGATCCGGCTGGGCACCACCGGGATGCCGTAGGCGGTCAGCAGCTCGTACAGCTCGGTGCCCTTCAGCAGCTCGCGGCCGGCGGCCAGGGCCCGCTCGACCGCCTCGCGGCCGCGCCGACGCTGGATCCGGAAGCGCGGCGGCGGCGTCGCGTCGCGGTGGCGCAGCTCGCTCATCTTCCACAGCCCACCGAGGGCCTTGGCCGCGTCCTCCGGGAAGCGGAAGTTCGGCACCCCGGCCGCGGCCAGGGTCCGGGCCGCCGCCTGGCCCTGTTGCTTGCCGAGCAGGCAGGCGACGAAGGGCTTGTCGGTCGCCCGGGAATGCCGGGCGAAGACCTCGGCCACGGCCGCCGCGTCGATCATCACCGGCGAAACGAAGATCGCGATCACCATGTCGACGTTGGCATCGGCGACGACGGCGCCGAGGGCGGCGTCGAAGCGGGCGGCGTCGGCCGAGGCGATCAGGTCCACCGGATTGGCCCAGGAGGCTTCCGGCGGCAGGGCCTTGGCCAGCTGGCGGGCGGTGGCCGGGCGCAGCTCGGCCAACTCCAGGCCGGCGGCGACGCAGGCGTCGGTAGCCAGGATGGCGGGGCCGCCGGCGTTGGTGACGATCGCCACCCGGCGCCCGGCGGGCATGCGTTCCATCTGCGCCACCCGGGCGTGCATGAAGAGGTCCTTCATGGAGTCCACCCGGAGCACCCCGCACTGGGCGAAGAGCGAGTCGATCGCCGCCTCGGAGCCGGCCAGCGAGCCGGTGTGCGAAACCGCCGCCCGGGCGCCGGCCGCGGTCCGGCCGGACTTCACGACCACCACCGGCTTGTGCCGCGACACCCGCCGGGCGTGGGCCATGAAGGCCTCCGGGTCGCCGAGCGACTCGAGGTACATCAGGATCATCCGCGTGCGCGGATCTTTCTCCCAGTACTCGAGCAATTCCGGCGGGCCGACATCGGCCCGGTTGCCGACGCTCGCGAACTGGCTCATGCCCACCCCGAGGGCGCGGGCGTCGGCCAAGATGGCCTCGCCGAGGGCGCCGGACTGGGACAGGAAGGCGGCACCGCCCGGCGTCGGAGTGGTGGCGGCGAAGGTCGCGTTCATCGCCACCGTCTCGTCGGTGTTCAGTACCCCCATGCAGTTCGGGCCGACGATCCGCATGCCGTGCCGGCGGCACAGCTCCACCAACTCGGCCTGGCGCTTGGCGCCCTCGCCGCCGACCTCGGCGAAGCCGGCCGAGATCACGACCAGGGCCTTGACCTTCTTGCGGGCGCAGTCGCGCGCCGCCGCCAGCACGTGCCGGGAAGGCACGACCAGCACCGCCAGATCGACCGGGCCGGGAATGGCCGAGACCCGCGGGTGGCAGTGCATCGAGTACACCACCTTGGCGCCGGGGTTGACCGGATAGACCGGTCCGGTGAAGCCGCCCTCGACCAGGTTGCGGACGATCTCGTGGCCGATCTGGTGGCGGCGCCGGCTGGCGCCGACGACGGCGATCGAACGGGGGCGGAAGACCGCGTCCAACGAGGCCGGGCGCGGCCGCTTCTTGTGGGAAGTGCTCATGTACGCAGAACCGCCGCCAGCTCCTCGGCCAGCGCGGCCTTGACCGCCCGGAGGCTGGGCGGGGGGTCGGGGCGGAGTTCCTCCGCCAGGGATGTCATCGTGTCCGGGGCGAGCCCGCAGGGATCGAAGCGCCGAAACCAGGCCAAATCGGTGCTGACGTTCAGCGCGACCCCGTGATAGGCCACCCAGCGGCGCACCGCCACCCCGATCGAGGCGATCTTCCGCCCCCGCACCCAGCAACCGGTGTTGCGCGGATCGCGGCCGCCGACCAGGCCGAAGCGGCCGACGGTGCGGATCAGCGCCTCCTCCAGCGCGTGCAGGTAGGCGTGCAGGTCCCGGGCCGGGCCTTCGAGACCGACGATCGGGTAGGCCACCACCTGGCCGGGGCCGTGGAAGGTGGCCTTGCCGCCCCGCTCGACCTCGTACACCGGGATGCCGAGTCCGGCGTAGGCCGCCGCCGGTCCGCCGCCCCGGCCGACGGTCAGGACCGGCTCGAACTCGGCCAGGAGGAGGCGGTCGGCGTCGCCGCCGGCCGCCCGCTCGGCCACCGCCGCCGCCATCCGCACCCCGGCCTCCTGGTAGGCGCAGCGCCCGAGGTCCTCGACCTCCCAGCGCGGCGCGGTGCTGATGGCCACGGCGGGGCGGCGCTACCTCGCCGCATGCACGGCCAGGCCGTGGACGTCCTCGGCCGCCTCCATGATCGTCTCGGCCAAGGTCGGGTGCGGGTGGATGGTCAGGGCCAGGTCCTCGGCGGTGAGCCCGCCCTCGATGGCCACCGCCCCCTCGGCGATCATGTCGGTGACGTTCGGGCCGACCATGTGCAGGCCGAGGACGGTGTCGTCGGCCGCGTCGGCCACCACCTTGACCAGGCCGTCGGTCTGCTGGAGCGACAGTGCCCGGCCGTTGGCGCCGAAGTTGAAGCGCCCGACCTTGACCTCGCGGCCCTGTTCGCGCGCCTCGGCCTCGCTCAGGCCGACGCAGGCGATCTCCGGGTCGGTGAAGATCACCGCCGGCACCACCTTCGGGTCGTAGGCGGCCCCGGGCCGGCCGGCGATGGCCGCCGCCGCCGCTAGGCCCTCGGCCGAGCCCTTGTGGGCCAACATCGGCCCGTGGCCGATGTCGCCGATGGCGTAGACGTGCGGCACGTTGGTCTGGCGCTGGGCGTCGACCGGCACGAAGCCGCGCTCGTCCACTTTGACGCCGACCTCCTCCAGGCCGAGGCCGCGGGTGACCGGCCGGCGCCCGACCGTCAGCAGGATCCGGTCGGCGGCGAAGACCTGCTCTTTCCCCTTCTCCTCGACCCGCACCTCGAGGGCGCCGTCGGCCTCGGACCAGCCCTGGGCCGCGGCCGAGGTGTGGATCTTGATCCCGGCCTTCTTGGCCTTGCGCGCCACCACCTTGACCAGCTCCGGATCGATCCCGGGCAGGATCTGGTCCATGTACTCGACCACCCGCACCTCGGCCCCGACCCGGGCGTAGAACATACCCAGCTCCAAACCGATCACGCCGCCGCCGATCACCAGCAGGCGGCCGGGGACTTCGGTCGGCGACAGCGCCTCGGTGCTCGACCAGACCCGCTCGCCGAACTCGAAGCCGGGGATCGGCGCCGGCTCGGAGCCGGTGGCCAGGACCACGTCGCGGGCGGCGATTTCGACCGGGCCGTCGGCGGTCTCGACCGCCACCCGGTTCGGGGCGGCCAGCCGGGCGCGGCCGCGGACGAGTTCGATCTTCCGCTTCTTGAACAGCATGCCGATGCCGCCGGTGAGCCGCTGGACGATCGAGTCCTTCCACGCGACCAGCTTGCCCAGGTCCAGCTCCGGCCGGGCGACCGTGAAACCCATCGCCTGAGCGTGGTCCACCTGATCGAGGAAGTGCCCGGCGGCGATCAGGGCCTTGGATGGGATGCAGCCCTGGTTCAGGCAGGTGCCGCCCAGCTCGGCCTGCTCGACCACCACCACCCGGCGCCCGTACTGGGCCAGCCGGATGGCGCAGACGTAGCCGGCCGGACCGGCGCCGACCACCACCGCATCGGTACGGATCTCGCTCATTTCGCCTCCTTTCGGCGCCTTCCAGGCCGGTCCCGGCCGGCCGCGGGCGGACCATTCTAGGCCGCCGGCGATCGCTCTGGACATCGCCCGGCGCGGGCCTATTCCTAGGCCCGGATGGAACCCGCCTCCACACCCTCCTTCCGCCGGCTCGAACGCGTCCACGAGGCGATTCTGGAGGAACTCCACCTCCATCAGGACGCCATCGTCGAGGGCGACCTGGCCGGCGCCCGCTGCCATCTCGACCGTCTCAACCTCATGCTCAAGGCCCACATTCGGGCCGAAGACGAGATCCTGCTGCCGATCTTCGCCGAGCGGGTCGAGCCCCAGCTCGGCTGCACGCCCGAGCTGCTGTTCGACGAGCATCGCAAGCTCGAGCGGCTGCTCCGCCGCACCCAGGAGCGGATGCTGACCCTGGAGCGGGCGGGGCGGATCACCCCACGGGAAAAGGTCTATGTGATCGAGGAGGAGCGGATGCTGAAGGAAGTCATCGACCACCACGACCGGCGCGAGCGGGCGGTCCTGTTCCCGAAGCTGGACGAGTGCATCCAGGGCGAGGAGCGGCGGCGGATCTGGGAGGAGTGCGAGGCGATCCAGCGGGTCTAGAATGCCGCCATGAGGCGGATCCTCGCCCTGCTCCCGGCCCTGCTCGCCCTGTCTTGCACCCGCCAGGTGGTGGACCAGAGCTTCTACGCCCCGGAAAGGGTCGTTCTGGTCGTCGAGCTGTCCGGTGACGAGGCCGTCTTCTCGCTGCCGGTCGAGGTCGAGTCCGCCGGCTCCTTCGACTGGTCCTGGCGCCAGTTCGAGCCCGAGCTGGTCGGCGGCCGGGAGGGGCCGGCCGCGGCCACGGTGCCGGTGGTGAGCTACGCGGCCGCCCCATCGCCGCCCGATCTGCCGGCGGTCGAGATCGGCCGAGTCGGGGTCGGCCGGGCCTTCGGCGGCGCCTGGCGGGCCCGCTTCAACCTGATCTGGCGGGAGCCCCGCGCCGGCGCGGTTTGGACCCAACGGGTGCTGCTGCCGCCGAACGAGGAGGGGGCGTGGACGGTCGACCTCGGGCCGCACCCCCTCGGCGGCGGGCCGCACTCGGTGAGCGTCCGGATCGAGCCGGAAGAGCCTGCCGGGGGCTCCGAAGCGAGTTAGAATTCGGTCGATGAGGCCGGCGATCCTCCTGTCCCTGCTGGCCGCCACCGCCTGCCAGGCGCCCGCACCGGAGGGGCCGCCGCCGGGTCGGGCCACCCTGACGGCGGTGGTCGAGCTGTTCGAGTCCGACCGCCCCGACCCCGACCTGTCCGACCCCGCGCAGGCGGTCGGCTACGGCCGGCAGGAGCTGGCCGGCTGGGACGGGGGCACGATCGTCTACGAGACCGGCGCCTCGGTGGTCCAGGCTCTGCCCGACCAGCCGCTGCGCGCGGCCGAGGCCGTGGCCGCCGCCGGCGATGCCGCCACCCGGCCGGCGGTGGTGGTTCCCCCCGAGCAGCGGAACGACTGGCGGCTGCGGCTGGAGCTGCGGCCGACCCGGTGGCACGGCCTGTGGCGGGCCGAGGGCTCCTTCCGCCTGCTCCTGGCCAGCGGCGAGCCCGCCGCCGAGGAGCCGCTGCGCCTGGAGCCCGCCCCGGACCGCCGGGTATGGGAGCTGCCGCTGGGGCGGAATCCGGCCAGCGGCGGCTACCTCTTCGCGCGGGTGGAAGTGGCGGACTGAGGAGTCGCTGACGCGGCCGCCCGCCGCCCCAGCACCCAGTAGTCGAACCAGGCCAGATCCCACTCGAGCTTGGCCCGCCGGTGGCTGGCGAGGCTCAGGCTGTGGGCCGCGCCGGGGTAGAT
>RFGR01000171.1 GCA_003696625.1 Planctomycetota bacterium | reverse complement strand
GCCGAGCTGCTGGCCCGCTTCGCCGCGGGCGGCGAGGATTGAGGCCGAAGCCGCCGCCCGGCTGCCGCCTTATTGCACGGAATCGGTGACGAGGTCGGTGAGGTCGCCGAGGACCACGCCGCCGGTCGCGTCCCAGGAAACCCCGGCGAGGAAGAGCGGCGTGCCCAGCGGCAGACCGGCCGGCCAGGTCAGCGGCGGGGTGGTGCCGTCGCCGGCGACGAGGGCGGTCGAGAGCACGCCCGGAATGTTGGCGCGGGCGGTCCGCAGGATGGCGTCGTCGAGGAGGCCGGTCTCGCGACCGTCCCCGAAGGGCAGCAGGAAGCTGCCGGTGGCGGCGCCGCCGGAGATCAGGGCGGCGCCGAAGCCGCCGTGCCGGAAGTTGCGCAGCTCGAAGCGGACGGTGCCGCCGGCGGTGATCGGCCCGAGCACGCGCAAGAACTGCGGCCGGTAGCCGCCGGCGTAGAGGCGGTTGGCGCCGCTGTCGTCGGCCAGCCAGACCTGGATCAGGTTGCCGTAGCGCTCGTTCCAGGCCAGCTCGGCGAAGTCGGCGTCGCCGGTGGTGTCGCCGACCCGGAACCAGGCGCTCCAGGTGGTGCCGCGGTCGAGGCTGAAGGCGCCCTCGGTGCGGTCGGGAAAGCCGCTGCCGGTCCAGGTGGCGAAGAGGGCGCCGCCGGCGGCGAGGACCCGCGGGAAGCCGGCGCGACTGCCGGAGATCAGCGGGTCGGCGGTCCAAGTGGAGCCGCCGTCGGGACTGGCGGCGGCGTGGATCGCGTCGCCGCCGCTGCGGTCGTCCTCCCAAACCAGGGCGACGGTACCGTCGGCGGCCACGTCGACGGCCGGGTTGTCGACGTCGTCGGCCCCGGTGGCGTAGGAACCGATCCGCCGCTCGGGGCCGAAGCTGGCGCCGGCGTCGGTGCTCACCCGGGCCAGCAGGGTGTCGCCGCCGGCCGAGGCGAGCCAGGCGACGGCCACCGTGGCGCCGGAGGCGGCAAGGACCACGCCGTCCTTGAAGCTGCCGGTCGGCCCCGGGCTGCCGGAGTCGAGCCGCAGCTCCGGCCCCCAGGTCGCGCCGCCGTCGGTGCTGCGGCGATACCAGGTGGCGTTGCCGCCGTTGCGGTCGTCGGCCCAGGCGACGTGGACGGTGGTGCCGTCCGCGGCCAGCGCGATCGCATCGGCATCGGCGCTGCCGTTGCGACTGCTCACCGGCACCGGCCCGCTCCAGGTCAGGCCGCCGTCGTGCGAGGAGAGCAGGTAGAGATCGTCGGCCGCTGCCGAGGAGGCCGACGGAGAGACGAGCACGTAGAGGTGGTCCCCGGCCGCATCCGGGCTGAAAGCGACGTGGTAGACCTCGACCCGTCCGCTGCCTGGCGGCATGCCCTTGTCGAGCAGGCGCTCCGGCCCGAAGGAGGCGCCGCCGTCGTCGGAGCGGGCGAAGTAGAGGTCGTCGTTGTAGCCGCCGACGTTGAAGCGGCGGTCCTCCCATACGACGTAGACACGGTTCCCGGACAGATGGACGCAGTCGTTCTGGACGAACTTGCGCGACAGGACGGCGCCGGTGTCCTGGTCCACCCGGACCGGCGGGCTCCAGCCGAGGCCGCGGCCGTCGCCGCGGACGACGTGGATGGTGGATTCGATGCCCGAGCCGTGATCGAAGTCGTCGCCGTAGACGACCACCGTGCGTTCGCCGTCACTGGCGACGCCGGGATCCTCGGCCGTGCCCTGGGTGGCCGGGTCGAGGCGCAGAGAGGACCGGACCGGGGGAACCTGCTGAGGGGGGGAGGAGGCAGGAAGGACGGGGAGGAGGAGGGGAAGGAGGAGGGGTGCCGTCATGAGGGGCATCCAGAATACCGGCTGCCGGCCGCTGCTTCAGCCCCAGCCCTCGTCCTCGAACTCGCCCTCGGTGGGGAGCGGCGCCTGGTCGGCGAAACCGCCCTCGTCGCGGCCGTCGCCGGCGAGCAGCGCGTGGGCCAGGCCGAGCGAGTTCCAGTCGAGGAAGGCGTGCAGGGCAATGGCCAGCCAGAGGGCGTCGGTCAGCAGCACGACCGCGCCCAGGGCGGCGCCGACGCCGGCGGTCTTCAACACCCCGGTCCAGCCCTGGTAGAGGTGGCAGAGGCCGAAGGCCAGCGCCACCAGCCCCATCGCCGGCAGTTCGGGCAGCCAGAGCCGCAGCCACCAGAAGAGGAAGCCGCGGAAGAGCAGCTCCTCGCAGAAGCCGGCCGTCAGCGCCACCAGCGCCGCGTGGTCGCGCTCGCGCCGGGTGCGCGGCAGCAGGTCCTCGATCGCGGCGAACTGCCCCAGCACCTGGGCCCGTGCCGCCGGGTCGGTCAGGACGTGATTCCAGATCCGTACCGCCACCGCCGCGACCGCGAACAGGGCCCCGAGCGACCAGGGCGTACTCCCCGGCGCCGGCCGGCCCAGGCCGAGGTCCGTCCACGGCCGCGCCTCGCCCCACCAGCGCGCCGCCACCACTGTGACGAGCAGCCACTGGACGACGATGCCGATCCGGTACACCCCCAGCCGCGGTTCGGGATGGCCGCGCCCGGCCCGCCGCTCCAGCCAGTGGAACAGGGCCTGGGCGTAGAGCGGCAGGCCCGCAAGCAGCAGCACGGCGAAGATGTGGTCGAACAGCACGCGGGGGCGAGTCTAGCCTCGGCCTAGAATCCCTTTGGCGTGCTCGCCCTCGCTCTCCTCCTCACCGCCACGGCGCTGCCCCAAGCCCCGGTCCCGGCGACGCGCGCGATCCGCGTGTCCCTGGACCGGCCTGATCCAGCCGATTGGGCCGAACTGCGGGCGGCGGTCGGCGCCGCCGGCGCCGGCCTGCGTTGGGAGCCGGCGCTGCGCCAGGCCCGTGCGCCGGAGGATCGGCCGCTGATCCTGTTCGTCCAGGAGGGTGAGGCCGCCGGCGAGGACGGTCCGGTCGGCCCCGGCGACCTGCTCCTGCTCCGGGCCGGAGAGCGGCTCGAGCTGTCGGCGCCGGTCGCCGCGCTCGGCTTCACGCCGGCCGCGCCGCTGCCGGCCGGGCTGCCGGCGCGGATCCGGCCCGACTTCGATCCCCGCGTTACCGACACCCCGGGCGGCTGCGCCAGCGCCGCCGGCGCCTACCGCCGGATCTGCCTGACCTGGGAGGAGGCGAAAGGCCCCTACGTGTACCGGGGGCTGAACGCGCACCGGGTGCGGATCCGCGACTCCCTCACCCACTTCCACCCGCGCGCCGGCGGCTTCGACGAACTCTACCTGGTGCAGGACGCGCTCCCCGGCGCGGCGCTGATCGTCGGCGAGCGGCTCGACGACCTCCTCCACCCCGAGCGGCTCGACCGCGCCGCCGCGGCCGGCCTGCTGCGCGAGATCCCGCTTCGCCGCGGCGACCTCGTGCTGCTGCCGCGCGGCGTCGCCCACCGCGGGATCGGCGGCGTCCTGGCCCAGGTGATCGCCCTGCCCGGTTTCGTCCCCGGGGCCGAGATCCCGCTCGACGACGCCATCGCGGCGGTGAACGAACGCTTCGACCTCGAGCTGCCGCGGCACGTACCGGACACACCCTTCGTCGCGGTGGTCGAGCAGGCCGACCGGGTGCGGATCGAGATCGGCGACACGCTCTGCACCGAGTACCGCTTCGCCGCCGGGCCGCGCGCCTTCTTCCATCCCTTCCTGCTCGCCGACGGGCGGGCGCTCACCCGCGGATTTCCGTTCGAGCCGCGCCCCGGGGAATCGCGCGACCACCCCCACCACCAGGGGATCTGGCTGGCGCACGGCAGCGTCGACGGGATCGACTTCTGGCACGATCCGGAGGTCGAGCAGCGCCTGATCGCGATCGAGGAGGCCTTCAGCCGCCCCGGCCGCGGCGGCTTCACCACCCGCCACGAATGGCGCGCGCCCGACGGCCGGGTGGTGCTGCGCGACCGCCGCCGCTTCACCTTCACCGCCGCCCCCGGCGGCGAGCGCTGGCTCGACGCCGACCTGCTGCTGATCGCGCCGCCGGACCGGCCGGTCCGCTTCGGCGACACCAAGGAGGGCACCTTCGCGGTCCGGCTGGCGGCGCCGCTGCGGGTGGAGGGCGAGGTCGCCACCGGCACCCTGCTCGACTCCGCGGGCCGCCGCGACGGCGCGGTCTGGGGCCGGCGCGCCCGCTGGATCGCCGCCAGCGGCCGGATCGACGGCCGGCCGGCCAGCCTCGGCCTGCTCGAGCTGCCCGGCAGCTTCCGCTCCCCCACCTGGTGGCACGCCCGCACCTACGGGCTCGAGGCCGCCAACCCCTTCGGCCGGCACGATTTCGAAGGAGCGCCGCCCGGCACGGGAGATTTCACGCTGGATCCGGGCGGCGAGCTGCGGCTCCGCTACCGGGTCGTGGCCTCGCCCGCGGTCTGGCCCACTTTCGTGGACCCCGACGGGGACGGCGAACCCGGGCCGGCACCCGCCGGCGGCTAGAATTCCGCCCCGCCGGCCGGCCGCGGCCGGTCCGCCATGGGGGATCCGCCGCCCGCCGAAGACCCGCGTCCGCCCCTGCCGGCGGCCTCCGGCACCCCCCACCCCCGGCGCCGGGGAGGGTGGCGGCGGTTCGGGCGGCTCGCCGGCGCCCTGGCTCTCCTGCTCCTCCTGGCCCTGGCCGGCCTCTGGCTGAGCCGCGAGCGGCTGCTGCTGCCCTGGCTGGCCGAGCGGGCGACCGGCCTCGCCGCCGAGGCGCTGGGCGGCCGCTGGGAACTCGACGGCCTGCACGGGGACCTGTTCCATCGGCTGGAGCTGCACGGCCTGCGCACGGTCGAGCCGGCCGACCGCACCCCGCTGCGCCGGCTCGAGCTGGACCGCCTCGAGGTCGAGTGGTCGCTCCTCGACCTCCTGCGCCGCCGGCCGGAAGCGGTGCGGGTCCGCGGCCGCGGCCTGCGCCTGGCCCTCGACCTGCGGTCGCCGCCGCCGCCGGCGGACGAGGCGGGCGGCGGCTTCGACCGCGCCGCCTGGACTCCCCCCTGGTGGCTGCCTCGGCTGGAACTCGGCGACGCCGCCGTGACCCTCGACGGCCCCGACGGACTCCACCTGGAGACGACCGGCGCCGGCCTGCTGTTCGAGCCCGGCGCCGCCGGCGAACCGGCCTTCGCCCTGCACACCGACCTCCGCGCCCTGGCCGCCGCCGGCGGCCGCCTCGAACGGGGCTCCCTCCACGCCGACGGCCGCCTCGCCGGCGGCCGCCTGCGCGCGCGGATCGAGGCCGCCGGGGTGGACGCCGGCGCCTGGGCCACCGCCGCCGGCCTGGCGAGCCGGGGCGAGATCGCCTTCACCGCCACCGCGGCGCTGCCGCTGGCCGAGCCGGCCGCCGCGGTCGCCGACCTCGACCTGGCCGGCGGCGCCCTTGCCGTCGCCGGCTTCGACCTGGACGAACTGGCCGCCCGCCTCCAGCTCGAAGACGGCGAACTGCGCGCGGGCGAGGTCCGCGTCCGCACGCCCGAAGGCTCCGCCCGCCTGGACGGCCTGCGCCTGCCGCTCGATCCCTCCCTCGGCCCCGGCGGCCTGCTGCGCGCCGCCGAGGCCGACCTGGCCCTCGACCTGCCCGGCCTGCGGGCGCTGCTCGGCCGCGGCCGGGTGGACCTCGGCGCCGCCCCGCGGCTGGCCGACGAGCTGCGCCTGGCCTGCCGCCTCCAAGACGGCGAACTCGTGATCGGCCGCGGCGAGTCGAGCGGCGCCGACGGCGGCCTGGCCTTCGCCGGCGCCCGCCTCACCCTGGCCGACGCCGGCGGCGCGCTCGGCGCCGAGGGCCTGCGCCTGCCCCTCACCTTCCGCCTCGAACGCCCGTGGCGCACCCCGGACGGCACCGAGCTGCCGCCCTGCGACGGCCGCGCGGTGCTCGTGCTGCGCTCGCCGCTCGTGCAGGGCCGGCGCGGCCCGGTGCGCGCCGCGCTCGAGGACCTCGAACTGCGGGCGCTGGACGATTCGATCCGGCTGCTGCGCGAGGCCCGGATCGAACTGGACCCGGCCACCGGGCTCGAGATCGCCGGCCTGGCGCTTGCGACTCCAGCCGGCACCCTCGAACTGGACGCCACCCTGCCGCTCGCACCCGGCGCCGCCGAGCCGCTGGCCGAAGGCCCGCTCGCCGCCCACGCCCGGCTGCGCGGCTTCGACTGGGCGCGGATCGAACCCCTGCTCGGCCCGGCCGTCGCCGCGCGCCTGCCGGCCGCCGCCGGCAAGGCGGAACTCGAGGCCACCCTGGCCGGGAGCTGGGGCGCGCCCGAACTCGAGTTGACCCTCGACGGCCAGGACTGGCGCCTGCGCGAGCCCCCCGCCGGCGCGCCCGAAGGCCCCTTCGCCTTCGGCCTCGAGCTGCGGGCCGCCGGCGGCAAGGCCGAACTCGAGCAGGGCTGGCTGCGCGGGCCGGGCGCCTCCCTGGCCGCCGCCGGCGAACTCGAGCTGCCGCTCGACCTGCGCGCCTGGCGCGGAGGAGCCACGCCCGCCGCCGGCGCCGCCGCGGCCGAGTTGAGCCTGGACATCACCGACCCGGCCTGGCTGGCGGCGCTGCCGGCCGAGGTCCGGCCCGCGGCCGAAGGAGGCCCGGTCCAGCTCGAGCTGCGCGCCCGCCAGGCCGCCGGCCGGCTCGAGATCGAGCGCCTGCGCCTCGACGCGCGCGGCCTGGCGCTCACCGCCGCCGGCGGCCTGCCGCTCGCCCGCGACCCGGCCGCCCCGCTCGCCGACGGACCGCTCGACCTCCGTCTGGATCTCGGCCCGCTGGCGCTCGAGCGCCTCCCGGTCGAGCCGGAGCTGCGCGGCGAACTGAGCGCCCACCTCGTCCTCGGCGGCGACTGGAACGCGCCCGAACTCAGCGGCACGCTGGCCGGCAGCGGCCTGCGCGCGCTGCTGCCCGAGGCCGACCGCCAGCCGGCGGCGGCCGAGCTCGAGGCGCGGCTTTCCTGGCGCGACGGCAGCCTGGCCGTGCCCGAGCTGCGGCTGCGGTCGGAGGAGCTGGAACTCGACGCCGGCGGCGCCCTGGCCCTGCCGCTGGCCCCGCGCGCGCTGCTCGCCGGCGAGGTGCCCGGGCCCGGGCCTCTCGCCGCCCACGCCGAACTGCGCGTGCCCGACCTCTCCTGGGCCGGCGAACTTCCCGGCCTGGTCCGCGCCGGCGGCGCCGCCACCCTGCGCCTCGGCCTGAACGGTCCGCTCGACCGCCTCGAGCCCGCCGGCGACCTCCGCCTCGAGGACGTCTCGCTGCGGCTTGCCAGCCCGGGCGCGCCGGCGCTCTCGGCCCTCACCCTGAGCGGCCGCTTCGACGCCGAGCGCCTGAGCCTCGACCACGCCCGCGGCGAGCTGGGCGCCGAGCCCTTCCGCCTCGCCGGCGAGGTCCGCTACGGCGCCGGCGCGCCCCCCGAGCTGGACCTGCGGCTGAAGGGGAAGGACCTCCTCTTCTGGCGCGCGCAGGGGGTCAAACTGCGGGCCGACGCCGACCTGGCGGTGACCGGTCCGCTCGCCGCCGCCACGGTCTCCGGCCGGGTCCGGGTCGGCGACGCCCGCCTCGTGCGCAACGTCGACTTCCTGCGCCTGCCGGTCGGCGCGCCGGCGCCGCCGCGGCCGGGCGGCATCCAGCTCTTCTCGCTGGCGCCGCCGCTCGACCGGCTGGCCTTCGACGTCGCGGTCGAGTCCGACGAGGACGGCATGCTGCTGCGCAACAACGTCGCCCGCGGCCGGCTGCGGCCTGAGCTGCGCCTCGGCGGCACCGGCGCGGTGCCGGTGCTCACCGGCGAGGTCTACCTGGACGAGGCGATCCTGAACCTGCCCGCCACCCGCCTCGACCTCGACCAGGGGGTGGTGCGCTTCCTGCCCAACGACCCCTTCCGCCCGCGCCTGAACCTGCGCGGCGGCATGCGCCGCTACGGCTACGACGTGCAGATGCTCGTCACCGGCCCCTACGACCGGAGCGAGGTCGTGCTCTCCTCCACGCCGCCGCTCAGCCAGGAGGAGCTGCTCGTGCTGGTCACCACCGGCCAGCCGCCGGCCGAGCGCATCGACGCCCAGGGGGCGATGAGTTCGGTGGCCGTCTACCTGGCCCAGGACCTGCTCCGCAGCCTGTTCGGCGACGAGTCGACCGAGGCCGAGGAGTCGCTGCTCGACCGGCTCGAGATCTACACCGGCCGCGACACCACCCGCCAGGGCGAGGACACGATCGAGGGCCGCCTGCGCCTGCTCGACGGCTGGCTCTTCGCCGACGACTCGCTCTACCTCGAGAGCGAGAAGGACTCCTACGGCGACTTCAACGTCGGCCTCAAGCTGGTCATCCGCTACCCGTGATCCTCGCCGCCCTCGCCCTCGCCCTGGCCGCGCCGCCGCAGGAGCCGGCGGCCCAGCCGGCGCCCGAGCTGCACGGCTACGAGCTGCGCTTCCGCGGCAACGAGGCGGTCACCGCCGCCGAACTGGAGAAGGCCGCGGCCGACGAGCTGGCCGACCTCGAACGGCACGGCTTCCGCCGGGCCGAGGTGGACGACGCCGCCTTCGTGATGGAGTCGTACTACCGCGCCCTCGGCTTCCCCGACGCACGCGTGCGCTGGCGGACCCGGGTGGAGGGAGACAAGCTGATTGCGGTCTTCCGGATCGAGGAGGGACCGCGCTGCGCGCTCGGCCGGGTGCGCGTGCGCGGTGCCCGCGCCTTGACCCGCGAGCAGGTGCGCGCCTTCTTCGTGCCGCCGGGCAGCGACCTGCTCGACGGCGGGCCGTACTACGTCGCCTCGGTCGTGGCGGCCGCGCCGGCGGGGATCCGCGCCGCCTACTGGGGGCTCGGCTACCTCGACGCGGAGGTGGAGCCGGTGGCAACGACCTTCGCCTCGGACCGCAGCAGCGTCGAGTTGCTGGTCAAGGTGCGCGAGGGCGTCGCCTACAAGATCCGCCGGATCGAGCTCGCGGGCAACGAGCAGCTCGCCGCGGCCGAGCTGGAAGAGATCCTGGCCCGCTTCCGTGGCGCGCCCTTCTTCCCCCGGCGCGCCTACGAACTGCGCACGGCCGTGGTCGAGGCCTACGGCAACGCCGGCTTCCCGGACACGACGGTCGAAGTCGAGGAGGAGCGAAACCCGGCGACCGGCGCCGTGCGGCTGACCCTCCACGTCGTCGAGGGACCGAAGGTGACGATCGCCGGCGTCGACATCCGCGGCAACGAACGGACCACGGCCGCCTTCATCCGCTCGCGGCTGCGGCTGCGCAAGGGCGACCCCTGGACCCTGCGGGCCGAGCACGCCAGCTTCAAGCAGCTCTTCGCCACCGGCCTCTTCCGCCGCATCCGACTCGGGCTCGAGGGCGACGGCCCCGAGCGGATCCTGGCGGTGCAGGTCGAGGAGGCCAAGGCCAAGGAGGTGACGGTCGAACCAGGCTACGGCTCCTACGAGGGCGCCCGGCTTGAACTCGGCTTCCGCGAGCGCAACGTCTTCGGCACCGGGCGGCAGTTCCGCACCGAACTCGAGGCCTCACAGGTCGGCTGGTCGGCGCTGGCCGGCCTCACGGACCCCTGGCTCTTCGGCAGCGGCGTCGAGGCCGACCTGCCGGTCTTCGTGCGGAGGCGGCGCGAGCCCTCCTTCACCCGCGAGGAGGTCGGCGCGGCGCTCGACCTGCGCAAGGAGTTCGGCCGCTTCTTCGCCCTCTCCGGCGGCCTCGGCCTGCGCCAGTCCAACGTCTCGGCGCTGCGCGTGCGGCCGGGTTCGAAGCTCCTGGCCGAGAACGTGCAGATCCTGGCCCTCGACCTCGAGCCGAGCTGGGACTCGCGCAACGACCTCTTCAACCCGACCCGCGGCGGCCTGGCCCGGCTGCAGCTCGAACGCGGCCTGGACGTCTGGAAGGGCGACCTGGAGTTCCTCCGGGCGCGCCTGACGCTGGCCCGGGTGCAGCCGCTGAACGAGCGCGAGACGACGCTCCTGGCCGGCGGCCTGCGCACCGGGGTGGTCGTGCCGACCGGGAGCACGAAGGAGATCCCGCTGCAGGAGCGGCTCTTCAACGGCGGCGAGAACACCGTGCGCGGCTTCGAGGAGGGCGAGCTGGGCCCGCTCGACCGCTTCGGCGACCCGCTCGGCGGCGAGACCGCCACCTCGCTCAACCTCGAGCTGCGGCAGAAGCTCGGCGGCAACCTCTGGAGCGGCGCCTTCGTCGACGCCGGCAACGTCGGCAAGGACACCAGCGCCTGGCTGGACGACTTCCGCACCGGCGCCGGCCTCGGCCTGCGCTACCTGCTACCGGTCGGCGCGCTGCGGCTCGACGCGGCCTGGAACCTCGGGCCGCGCCCGGGCGAGAACGCCTTCCTGCTCTACCTCTCGGTCGGGATGGCCTTCTGATGGCGGACGGCTCCGAACCGCGCCGCGTCCTCGGCCTGCCGTCGGCGACCGCGGTGGTGATCGGCGCCATCGTCGGCGTCGGCATCTTCCTCACCCCGGGCAAGGTGGCGGCGGTGGCCGGATCGCCCGGCGCGGCCATGGCGCTGTGGGCGGCGGGCGGGGTGATCGCCCTGGCCGGGGCGCTGTCGATGGCCGAGATCGGCGCCCGCTTCCCCGCGAGCGGCGGCGAGGTCCTGGCCCTGAAGCGGCTGCTCGGGCCGCTGCCGGCCTTCCTCTTCGGCTGGTGCCTGATCCTGGCGATCCAGACCGGAGTGCTCGTGATCGTCGCCCTGTTCACGGCCGACAACCTGGCGGCCGTGGGTGGCGCGGTCTGGGATCCGGGCACGACCGCGGCGGTGGCGACGGCGCTGCTCGTCGGCCTGATGGCGGTCAACCTGCTCGGCGTGCGGCAGGGCGCCGCGGCCCAGAACCTGGCGGTCGTGCTGAAGATGCTGGCCCTGGCCGGGATCGTCGTGGC
>RFGR01000170.1 GCA_003696625.1 Planctomycetota bacterium | reverse complement strand
TCTCGGCCCAGGCGGCACCGGGCGCGGATCGGATCTTCCGTTCAGGGCCGCAGGATCAGCCGATCCAGCCAGCGGTCCGGCAGCCAGCGCAGCACCGCCGCCAGCCGGGCGTCGCGGCCGACCCGGTAGCGGGTCCGCGGCCGCCGGGCCTCGAGGGCGTGTCGCACTGCCGCCGCCACCCGCGCCGGCGGCACCGCCCGCGCTTCCGCCCGGACCGCCGCCCGCCGGGCGCCTTCGTGCAGTCGGCCGTAGAGGCGGCCGGCCTCCTCCGGCAACCCGGCCGCCAGCTCCTCGGCCGCGGCCGCGGAGCGGCGCCAGATCGGCGTGGCCACGGCCCCCGGCTCGATCAGGGCGACCGCCACGCCCTGGGGCAGGAGTTCGCGCCGCCAGGTGTCGCTCAGACCTTCCAGCGCCCACTTCGAGGCGTGGTAGGGACCGAGCATCGGCCCGGCGATCAGACCCGCCATCGAGCCGATGTTCACCATGCGGCCGCGGCCCCGGCGCAGCAGCGGCAGGAAGGCGCGGCCGCAGCGCAGGACTCCGGTCAGGTTGACGTCCAGCTGGAGTTCGAAGGAAGCCAGCGGCAGGAACTCGAGCGGGCCGGCGACGGCGATCCCGGCGTTGTTGACCAGTCCCTGCAGTCCGTCCGCGCCGCAGCAGGCCGCCACGGTCGCCGCGGCCTCGGCCACCGACCGCTCGTCCCGGACCTCGAGTCGGAGGGGCCGGAAACCGGCGGCGGCCAGCGCGCGCCCGTCCTCGGCCCGGCGGTAGCCGGCCCAGACCCGCCAACCCCGATCCCGAAGCAGCTCGGCGCAGGCCCGACCGATGCCGGAGCCGGCGCCGGAGATCACCACCGAAAGGGGGCGTGCGGGGTTCACGGCTCGATCCGACCGCGGCCGCGCTTGGTTTCGCTCCGGCGCTTTTTCTCCTCGAGGCGCCGACGGTCGGCGGCGCGGGGCCTGCGGGTCTTCCGGCGCGGTTTCGGCCGCCGATTCCGCCGCGCGAGGCGCTCGGCCAGGCGCGCGAAGGCCAGCTCCCGGTTCTGGTACTGGCTCCGCCGCTCGGTCGCGACCACCGTGATCCCGCTCGGCGGATGGAACAGGCGCACGCCGGTCTCGACCTTGTTCCGGTGCTGGCCGCCGGGCCCGCCGGCCCGAAGGAAGGTCATGACCACCTCCTTCTCGAGGGTGGCGCGGTCGGTGGCGAAGCGGGCCACCCGTCTATTCTGACCGGCGGCGGGACGCTCCGCCATTCCGGGTGCCGGCCGGCGCGGGAGAGGCCTGGAGAGGCCCCTGAGACGGTCCTAAGATCCTGGTCCATGGCCCGCAACGTCGCCATCATCGGTTCCGGCCCGGCCGGGTACACCGCCGCCCTCTACCTCGCCCGGGCCGGCCTCGAACCGCTCCTCTACGAGGGCATGCAGCCCGGCGGCCAGCTCACGATTACGACCGAGGTCGAGAACTACCCCGGCTTTCCGGAGGGGATCCAGGGGCCGGAGCTGATGGAGCGCTTCAAGGCCCAGGCGGCCCGTTTCGGCACCGAATTCGTCGAGTTCCGCAACGTCAAGCGGTTGGACACCTCCCGCCGGCCCTTCGTGATCGAGGACGACTTCGGCGAGCGGACGGAGGCTCACGCCGTCATCCTCGCCACCGGCGCCAAGGCTCGGCTGCTCGGCCTGGAGAAGGAACAGGAGCTGATGGGCTTCGGCGTCTCCGCCTGCGCCACCTGCGACGGCGCCTTCTTCAAGGATGTCGAGGTGGCGGTGGTCGGTGGGGGCGACACGGCGATGGAGGAGGCGTTGTTCCTGACCCGCTTCGCCAGCAAGGTGACGATCATCCACCGGCGGGACTATTTCCGGGCCTCGAAGGTCATGCTCGCGCGGGCGCAGGCCCATCCGAAGATCGAGTTCAAGCTCTGGCGGCAGGTGGTGGACATCCTGCACGGCGAGGACAAGAAGGTGACCGGCCTGGTCCTTGCGGACACCCGGGGCGAGGGCGGCGACCGCGAGGAGATGTCCTGCCAAGGGCTGTTCGTGGCCATCGGCCACGCCCCGAACACCTCCTTCCTCGGGCCCGAGTTCGCCACCGACGAGGTCGGCTACCTGAAGGTCGAGGGTGGCACCCGCACTTCGGTCGAGGGCGTGTTCGCCGCCGGCGACGTGATGGATCCGACCTACCGGCAGGCGATCACCGCCGCCGGCTCGGGCTGCGCCGCGGCCCTCGACGCCCAGCGCTGGCTCGAGGAGCAGGGGATCGGATAGGTGGCGGAGGCCGCCGGCGGCGGTCCGCGCCGGCTCCTTCGGGAGGCGGCGGCGTTCATCGGCGAGCCGCCGGACCTGGGCGATCTGGCCGACCTGCTCGACGAGGCCATCCCGGACATCGTCGCCGCCTTCTACGATCGGATCCGCCGGCACGAGCGGGCCTGGGCCTTCATCGACAGCAAGGAGCGCTTCCAGCGCCTGCACCTGTCCCTGGCCGCCTGGCTCGACCGCTTCCTGCGTCTGCGACCGGACACCGCCGAGCGGGCCGAACTGGCCGTGCGCATGGCCGAGGCCCACCTCGTAATCGGCATGCCGCTCGAGCTGACCCTGCTCGGTCACCAGCTCCTCCGCCGGCTGGTCCGGAGCGAGGTCGGCCGGCGCTGGCCGGAGGACGGCGGCCGCGAGGCCCTGGTCGACGCCTTCGACCGCCTCCAGCGCGCCTTCGCCTGGGACGAACTCCTGCTCGTCGCCACCTATCACTCGGTCAGCATCGCCCGCGAACAGGCGACCGCGGCGCGGATGGCGGAACTGAATCAGCAGCTCCAGGAGTCCCTGCGCGCCCAGGAGAACCTGGTCCGGACCACCAGCCACGAGCTGCGGACGCCGCTGACCGGGCTCCTCGGCCTGCTCAACCTGATGCGGCGCGGCGTTTATGCCGGCGAGGCGGAACGGCGACGGGCCGAAGAGGACGTCTACGGCGCCGCCCGCCATCTGCTGGCGCTGGTCGACGACCTTCTCCACCTGAGTCGGTTGGAGTTGGGCAAGGCCGGTTTCCAACCGCGGGAGATCGCCGTCCTCCGGGAGAGCGAAGACGTCCTCCGCCGCTTCCGGCCCCGCTTCGAGGATCTCGGCCTCGAGCTGCGCTCGGTCGGCGACCCGGACCTGCAGGCGTGGGCCGATCCCCAGCGCTTCGCCCAGGTTTTGAGCAACCTGCTCCAAAACGCCCTCAATCACACCTTCCAGGGCGGGGTCCGGGTCGAGCTCGAGGCGATGCCCGGCGGCGGCCACATCCTGATCCGGGTGGTGGACACCGGCACCGGCATCGAGCCGGAGCTGGTCGACCGTCTGTTCGACCCCTTCGCCCAGGGCGCCGAGGGAGGCAACGGCCTGGGGCTCGGCCTGGCCATCTGCCGTCGCTTGGTCCTGCGCATGGGCGGCCGCATCCGCGCCCGGTCGGCCGGCATCGGCCACGGCTCCTCCTTCGAGTTCACGCTGCCGGCGGCCGGACGCCGGCGTCCCGCCGCCGAGCACTTCGGACCGGCCGACCGACCGCTGCGGATCCTGCTGGTCGACGACGACGCCGTCTGGCGGAACGACCTCGCCTCGTGGCTGGCGGCCGAGCTGCCGGTCCGGGTGACCGCCCTCGGCGATGCCGACGACGCCTTGCGGCGGGCCTCCTCCGAGCCCTTCCAGCTCCTCCTGCTCGACCTCGCCTTCCCGGCCGAAGAGGGGGCGCGGGCCTTCGACGGCCTGGAGCTGCTGCAGGCCCTGGCCTTGAGTCCGGCGACCATGCTCACCCCGAAGTGGATGATCAGCGGCCACGGCCGCGACTTCCTCGGCCCCGAGCTGAGCCGAGGCTGGCACGACCGGTTCTGGGAGAAGGGCGAGATCCTCGCCGACCGCCCGGCTTTCCTGGCCGCGGTCGCCGCCCAGCTCGGGCTGGACCCCGCCACCGACTCATGAACCCGATCTACCTCGTCGAGGACGATCCGCTGATCCGCCGTTACCTCGAGGACCTGCTCGAGCACGTCCTCGGCTGTCCGGTCCGCTCCTGGCTGCCGGGCGAGGACGTCGTCGCCACCGCGGCCGAGAATCGGCCGCCGCTGATCCTGCTCGACATCACCTTGCGCGGCGCCACCCTCGACGGCGCCCCGACGGACGGCCTGCAGCTCTGTCGGCGGATCAAGGCACGAATGGGCGCGGAGGCGCCGCCGGTGATGCTCCTCACCGCCCACGCGGTCGAGGGTGACCGGGAGCGCTTCCTGGCCGATTCCGGCGCCGACGACTACCAGGCCAAGCCGATCTTCGACGAGAACGACTTCCTGGCCCGGCTCCGGGGCCTGATCGGTCAGTGACCGGCCGGCGGCGGTCGGCCGGCCGCCACCGCCCGCAGCAGGGTCGCCCAGGCCGCCGCCTCCGCTCGGGGTGAGAACTCCCGGCGGGCGGTTTCGCGGAGCCGGGCGGCGGCCCGGGCCCGCTCTCCGGCATCATCGAGCAAGGCGACCAGGCGCCGCCGGAGGTCGGCGTCGTCGGTGAAGAGGTGCTCCCGGCCGGGGAACTCGCGGTGCGCCGGGATGTCGCTCGCGATCACCGCCCGGCCGGCCAGAGCGGCCTCGAGCAGGGCGTTCGGCGGACCGCCCTCGGAGCGGCTGGGGGAGAGGACGAGGACCGCCCGGCGGACCGCCGTCAGCAGCCGTTCCCGCGGCAACGCACCCGGCCAGGCGGCCCAAGGAGCTTCGGCCAGTGCCCTCCGGAGGGCGTCGCCTTCGCGGCGTTCGAGTTCCGGGCCGAGGAACAGCAGCCGCAGATTCGGACGCCGGGCGGCAAGCGGGGCCAGGGCGCGGAGAGCCCGGCGGGGAGCCTTCACCGAACGGACCCCGGCCGGCACCAGGACCGGTTCGGCCTGGTCGGGGAGCGAGGCCAAGAACGGCGGCGGCGGCTCCCCGGCGGCCGGCTCCGGCAGCGGCCAGGCGCCCTGGCGGATCACCCGATAGTCGGCCGGCCCGCCGCCGTGGAGTTGGCGGGCGCGCCGGGCCGCGGCCCGCCCGAGCACGACCCGGGCGGCGGCCTCGGCCACCGCCCGGCGGGCGGCGGCGCCGGGTCGGCCGTTCAGATCCGTGCCGGTGAAGAGGATCACCCAGGGCCGGCCGCGGGCGCGGGCCAGCTCGCGGGTCGCCGGGCCGGAGCGCCGGGCGTGGCAGGCGACCAGGACGTCGGCCGCCGGCGCCTGCTCGACCTCGGCCACCGGCCAGGGTTGGACGGTGACGCCCTGGCGGGCCAGCCCGGCCGCCAGGCGGGCGGCGGTGGTGGCGTTGCCCCGCGGCTCGCCCGCCCGGCAGGGCAGGAGGAACAGGGCCCGGACCACCGAGGCCTCAGCCGACCGACAGGTTGATCAGGAAGTCGGCGTTGTTCTCCGACTTCTCCATCCGATCGACCAGCAGCTCCATGGCCTCGATCGGGTTCATGTCGTTCAAGACCTTGCGCAGCAGCCAGACCCGCTGCAGCTCCTCCTTGCTGAACAGCAGATCCTCCTTGCGGGTGCCGGAGCGGTTGATGTCGATCGCCGGCCAGATCCGTCGGTCGGCGAGCTGGCGGTCGAGGACCAGCTCCATGTTGCCGGTGCCCTTGAACTCCTCGAAGATCACCTCGTCCATCTTCGAGTTGGTGTCGATCAGAGCCGTGGCCAGGATGGTCAGCGAGCCGCCGTCCTCGATGTTGCGGGCGGCGCCGAAGAAGCGCTTCGGCTTCTGCAGGGCGTCGGCGACCAGGCCGCCGGTCATGATCTTCGAGTTCGACGGCGCCTCGTTGTTGTAGGAACGGGCCAGGCGGGTGATCGAGTCGAGCAGGATGACGACGTCGCGGCCCTGCTCGACCATCGCCTTGGCCCGTTCGATGACCATCTCGGCCACTTTGATGTGCCGGGCCGGCGGCTCGTCGAAGGTGCTGGCGACGATCTCCCGGGTCTCCCCGGGCACGGTGCGGCTGAAGTCCGTGACCTCCTCCGGGCGTTCGTCGACGAGCAGGATGATCAGGTGGCACTCGGGGTGGTTGCGGACGATCGCGTTGGCGATCATCTGCAGCAGCACGGTCTTGCCGGTCCGCGGCGGGGCGACGATCAGCCCGCGCTGCCCTTTGCCGATCGGCGCGATCAGGTCGATGATCCGGGTCTCGACCAGCTCGCGCTCGGTTTCGAGGCGCAGGCGCTCGTCGGGATAGAGCGGAACCAGGTCGGAGAACGGCGGGATCGCCAGTTGCTTCTCCGGGTCCTCGCCGAAGACGGTCAGGACCTCGTGGAGGACGAACACCGAGCGGTCGTCGAGCGGCGGCGCCAGCACGCCGCTGATCTCCTGGCCGGCGGCGAGGCTGTGCTTCTCGATCAGGCTCGGGTGGACCAGGGCGTCGGTATCGACGTTCGGGGTGTAGTCGTTGACGCCGTGTCGGAGCCAGCCGACCCCGTCCGGGCCGATGTCGAGGGTTCCGCGGGTGAAGAAGACCCCGTCCGATTCCAGCCGGGAAGCGACGATGCGCCGAAGGATGGCGCCGCGCGGTTGGTGGAAGGGGTTCTCGATCCCCACCTCCTCGGCCAGCTCCTGCAGCTCCGGCAGCGACAGCCGGAGGAGGCTGGAGAGGTGGAGTTCCTCCTTCTTCCGCTTGCGGGCGAAGGAACGGACCTTGGATTCCGCCCACGGCTCCTCCGGCAGGGGGGGGAGCTGGCCGAGGCTGGGAAAGGCGGAGACGATGGCGGCGGCCGGGGCGCCGCCGCGGCGGCGCCGCCGCCGGCGGCGCCGGGCCGAGGGAGTCTTGGCTTCGGGGACCATGGTCGTTGTGGAGGTCACGCCGGACGGGCCGGCTGACGGTCCGGGCGAGGGCCGGGGCGGAGAGAGGTCCTAGCGGGGAAGGGGCGCCTGGTCCCAGCGCGGCCATCGCGCGGCCAGGCTCCGGGGCGGCAAGGCCAGCAGGCGTGGGAGGAGATCTCGGATGGCGGCCCGCAGGTCGGCCGGCTCGCCCGTGTTGTCCAGGATAGCATCGGCCCGGCTCCGCTTCTCGGCCAGGGGCGCCTGGGCCGCCTCCCGGGCCGCCCACTCCTCCCGGCTCCAGCCGTGGCGTTCGGTCGCCCGCTGCGCCCGGAGGGAATCGGGCGCCTCGACGAAGACCAGGAAGTCGCAAATGTCCACCAGACCGCGCTCGATCAGGAGCGGGACGTCCAGGACCGCCCAGACCGCCCCGCCGGTCGCCTCCAGCGCTTCGAGCCGGCGGTGGAGGGAGCGGCGGACCTCGGGGTGGAGGATGGTCTCCAGGGTCCGCCTGGCTTCGGGGTCGGCGAAGACCCTGCCGGCCACCGCGCGACGGTCGATCAGGCCGTCCGGTCGGAGGATTCCGGTCCCGAAGGCGGCCGCGACCTCCTCCGCCACGACCGGGGAGGCGAGCAGTTCGGCCACCTCCCGGTCGGCATCGAGAAGCCGGTCGGGGCCGCCCAGAGCCTCGGCGAGGAGGCCGGCGGCGGTGCTCTTGCCGGAGCCGATCCCACCGAGGACGCCGACGATCCGGAGGCCCGGCGCCGGCGGCGAGGGCGTGGGGGAGGTCATCGGGAGCTTCCTTGACCGTCAGCTTAGCGGCCCGTAAAAACTGTGTTCCTGAGCGGGGTCCCCCCGGCTACAGGGGGAGGCCGGAATCGGCTCCTGTGCCTCCTGGTCCTCCCTAAACCTCTCCCCCCGGCCTCCCAAGGTAGAAACCCCATGACCGGTCCCAACCGCGGAGCTGCGCAAGTCAGCGTGATGTGGGTGATCGCCCTGTGCGTGATCCTCGTGTTCGTCGCCCTCTTCGGCTTCACCAGCCAGCAGAAGGTCACCGAGTGGCAGGAGGCCGCCGCTCAGGCGCAGTCTCACGAGACCGACGCCCGGACCGCGCAGGCCGAAGCCCAGAAGGCCCACGCCGACTTGTCGGCGAAGATCGGGTTCATCGCCGGCTCGGAGGGCTTCACCAGCCTCGACGCCCTCTCCACCGAGATGGCCGCCGCAGCCTCGGTTTTCGGCGTGCCGGAGGCGCCGAACATCGAGAGCCTGCTCTCCTCCGCCGTCACCGCCTACCAGAAGGCTCTGGTCGAGAAGCGGGATCTCGAGGCCAAGGTGGCCCAGCTCCGCAACGATCTCGACGCCCGGCGCTCCGCCCACCAAAAGGCCCTGGCCGAGAAGGACGCCCGCATCGCCGAGCTCACCCGCAATCTCGAGGACACCACGAATTCGCTCAACCAGCGCAACCTCGAACTCGAGCGGCAACGGGACAGCCTCCGCCAACAGGTGGCCGACCTCGACGCCCAGCTGGCCGAGAACAACACCCGGCTCGCCGAGCTGCAGCGTCAGTTCGAGGCCGAACGCGAGGTCCAGATGCAGGCCAACGCGATCCTCGCCTCGAAGCTGAACAAGGTCGAGCGGCGGGCCGAGACCGCCGACGGCAGCGTCCTCGCCGCCAGCACCGGCCTGGGCAAGGCCTGGATCGACCGTGGCCGCCTGGACCGCATCGTGCCCGGGATGGAGTTCGACGTCCGCGGCGCCGCCGACAAGCAGATCAAGGGCCGGCTCAAGGTGGTCGCGGTCGAGGACGAACGGGCCGAGTGCGAGATCCTCGAGACCGCCAACCGCTTCGATCCGATCGGTGAGGACGATCTGATCTTCAACGCGGTCTACGATCCGACCCGGCAACCGGTCGCGGTCCTGCTCGGCAACGGCTTCGGCACCTTGAGCGCCACCGACATGGCCAACCGCCTGGCCGAGGTCGGCATCCTCGTCACCCGCGAGATCAGCAACGAGGTCGACTACCTGATCCTCGGCACCCCGTTCTTCGACGAGGACACCGGCGAGGTCATTCCCTGGAGTTCGCGCGAGGAGTACCGCAAGGCCCAGGAGAGCGCCCTGACCATCGTGCCGCTGCGGGACGCGATGGCCTGGTTGGGGCTCTGAACTCCACCGGTAGCGGACGACGCCCTCCCGCCGGCGGCGGGAGGGCGTTCTAATTGGCCTTCCCGCGTCCCCCGATGCCCAGGCTTCCCTCCGATCCGGAACAGGTCCGCATGTCGTTCGCGGAGCACCTCGAGGAGCTCCGCACCCGGCTCGTGCGCGGCCTGCTGGCGATCGGGGTGCTGTTCGTGGTCTGCTTCGCCCTCGGCGGCTTCGTCCGGGCGGTGTTCCAGCACCCCTGGGAGAGCATGCGCGCCCGCCTGGCCGCGGACGGCATCGAGGTGGCCGCGCTCGGCGCCTCCTCGGCCACCTCGGGGATCTTCTTCAGCGTCAAGACGGCGCTGATCGTGGCCCTGCTGTTCGGCCTGCCCTATCTGCTCTATCAACTCTGGGCCTTCGTCGCCGCCGGCCTCTATCCGCACGAACGCAAGGTGGTGATCCGCTTCCTGCCGGCCGGGTTGGGCCTCGGGGTCCTCGGCGTCCTGTTCGGCTATTTCTTCATGATCCCGATGGTGCTCGAGTTCCTGATCCGGCTGAACCGGCAGGCCGGGTTGGTGGATCTCTACACGATCGACGAATACTTCTCGTTCTTCCTCCTCCTGACCATCGCCCTGGCGGTGGTCTTCCAGCTTCCGTTGATCCTGATGGGGCTGGGGGCGGCCGGTCTGGTCACCGCGCCCACGCTGCGCCGATACCGCCGCCACTTCATCCTCGGCGCCTTCGTCCTCGGCGCCTTCCTCACCCCCCCCGATCCGGTCAGCCAGATCCTGATGGCGGTGCCGTCGATTTTCCTCTACGAGGTCGGGATTCTGCTCGTGGCCTGGAAGGGCAAGACGCCCGGGCGCGGGGAGGGCGGCGAGTGATGCCGGCGCCGCGGGCCCTGATCGTGTCGGTGGGGGAGGAGCTGCTCCAAGGCCGGGTCACCGATGCCAACGCCTGCTTCCTGGCCGGGGAGTTGTTTCGACGGGGCATCGAGGTCGCCGGGCTGCGGACCGTCGGCGATGCCCCGGGCGCATACCGTCGCCTGCTGCAGCAGGCGGCCGGCGAGGTGGACCTGGTCGTCTCCAGCGGCGGCCTGGGGCCGACCGCCGACGATCGGGTCCGGAGCGAAGCCTCGGCCTGGCTCGGCCGGCCGCTGGCCGAGATCGATGGGGCGGTCGAACCTCTGGCGCGCCTCTATCGTCGTCAGCACGGGACCGAAGCGCCGGCTTGGTTCCTCGCCCAGGCGAAGGTACCGGCGGGTGCCCGGCCGCTCGCCAACCGGGCCGGAACGGCCTGGGGGTTCGCCGCCGCCGCCGCCGGCGACCGGCCGGCTGACCTGATTTGCCTTCCCGGTCCGCCCGGCGAGGCCCGCTCCTGCTTCCTCGAAGGCGGCGGCGCCCGCTTTCTGGCCGAGCGCTTTCCGGCCGGAGATCGGGCCTTCGTCGTCCTCCACACCTGCGGCGAGCCCGAGTCGAGGGTCGAGGCCCGGATCCGCGACCTGTTCGAGGGCGCCGGGAATCCCCGCCTCGGCATCACCGCCGACGCCGGCAAGGTCTCGGTCTCCGTGCTGGCCGAGCCGGAGGCCGGCCGCAGCGCCGCCGAGGTGCTGGCGGCGGTGGTCACGGAGCTGGAGGAGCGCCTGGCCGACATCCTCTGGGGGCGGGACGACCAGACCCTCGAGGAAGTCGTGGTCGGTGAACTCCGCCGCCGCCGCCGAACCGTGGCCACCGCCGAATCCTGCACCGGCGGCCGGATCGCCGCCGCTCTGACCGCCGTGCCGGGGGCGAGCGAGGTCTTCCACCAGGGCTGGATCTGCTACGCCGACGCGGTCAAGACCGCCGCGCTCGGCGTGCCCGCCGATCTGCTCGCCCGGCACGGGGCGGTCAGCGCCGAGGTGGCGGCGGCGATGGCCGCCGGCGCCCGCCGCGAGGCCGGCGCTGACTACGCTGTCGCCGCCACCGGGATCGCCGGTCCGGGCGGCGGCAGCCCCGAGAAGCCGGTCGGTCTGGTCTTCCTCGGCCTGGCCGGTCCGGGCGGGGTGCGGGCGATCCGCCGCCGCCAGTTCGCTCGGGCCGGACGGGCCGCGGTTCAGGAGCAGACCGTCCGCGATGCTCTCGAGGCCCTGCGGCGGGAAATCCTCGGCCTGCCCCCTCTGCCCGGGCGGGAATGAAGCCGCCTTGCCGCCCGTGCCGGGGGCGGGTAGACTCTGCGGCCCTTACCCGATGGTGTAATTGGCAACACAACAGGTTTTGGTCCTGTCGTTCCAGGTTCGAGTCCTGGTCGGGTAGCCAGCCCTGCGGGCCGCCGGCAGCTCCGGCGGCCCGCTTCCCTATCCCGCTGGAATTCGGCCCGGATCGCTGGACCCTGTTGGCAGGGAGACCGTAACCCGCCCCGACGGGGCCGTCTGGGCAGGTGGCGGAAGATCCCGGGTGCGCGCTGCCGCCTCCGGGAGAGCCCGACGACGGCGACCTTGCCGCCGCCGGGATCCGATCGAGGCGGGGAACCCGACGGCGGACCGCCGGCACTCGGGCCGGGAACGGTTCGCAGGGTCGGCC
>RFGR01000169.1 GCA_003696625.1 Planctomycetota bacterium | reverse complement strand
GGGAGGAAAGCGAGCCAGGGGGTGGGGCCAGTTTCAAGAGGAGGTAGTAGAGGCGGCCGAGCGACAGCACGTGCCCCGCCCGCGCCATCGCCTCCTCCCCGGTCCCCAGGAACACATCACACCGTCCCGCCGATCGGATCGCCCCCCCGCGGTCTTGATCGGAGGCGAAGAAGCGCATCGGTCGCTGGACCAGCTGCCCGTTCGGATCCCAGTCCGGCAGCCGGACCTCGCAGAAAACCAGGCCGGCCCGGGGGAAGACGTCCTTGTCGGTGGCGACGCTGCGCATGGCCAGAACCTGGCGTCCGAGGCAGCCGAAAGGGCCTCCCTCGCTCTTCTGGAAAAAGACGAAGGACGGATTCATCGGCAGGACCCGCTCGACCTCTTCCGGGTGCTCGCGGAAATAGCGCCGGAGAGTGGTCAGGGAGAGCTGGCTCTTCGGAATCCGCCCCTCCTCGACCAGGATCTGGCCGATGCTCCGGTATTCGTGGCCGTTCTTGCCGGCGTAGCCGAGTTCCAGGCGGCTGCCGTCAGGGAGTTCGACCAGACAGGACCCTTGGACGTGGGCGGTGAAGGCGTCGAAGGGATCGTCGATCCAGACCAGCTCGAGGCCGTCCAGGTGGTGATTCTCGAGCAGCTCCCGATGGGTGTAGTAAGGCACGATCTCGCCGCCGGCGGTGCGGCGGCCGAGGATCGTGCCGTCGTCGGCCTTGACCAGGTCGTCCGGCAGGCCGTAGAGCGGATACTGATAGGGCCCGCCTCGCTCCAGGGAGCCGTGCAGGAGCGGGCGGCCGTAACCGGTGAAGAGGACGTCGCCGCGGTCGTGGCCGCCCCGGGCCATCCAAACCTCGAACTCCTCCTGCAGACGGCGGTTGAACTCCTCGGCGCTGGTGCAGGTCTCGAGCAGTTCGAGGAAGCGCTCGAGGGACCGGACCATCCGCTCGTGGGTGATCGGACCGTAGGGGAAGTAGCGGCGTGAAGAGGGAGCGGCCAGATAGGAGAGGCTGTTCAGGACGGTCGCCGCCAGGTCTTCGCGTTGATACCAGCCGGGGGAGAAGTCGGGAACCGGGTCGCCTTCCTCGAGTCGAACCAGGCCGAGTTCGCCGGGCGCGAGTTCGAGGGCGAACTCCTCGAGCCCGGACGGTTCCGGCTCGGGCGCGGTCTGGCAGGCGGCGAGCAGGAGCAGCGGCAGGAGGGCCGACGGTCGCATGCGCCGAAGGTAGCCGGAGCTACTCCCTGCCGTCCAACAGATCGCCGAGACCGCCGAGCACCGAGCCCTCGCCCTTGCGCTGGACGAAGGCGCCGGCGATCCGGGTGGCCAGGCGCGACAAGGGCAGCGACTGCAGCCAGACCTCCCCCGGTCCGCGCAGGGTGGCCAGGAACAACCCCTCACCGCCGAAGAAGGCGTTCTTGAGGCCGCCGACGAACTCGATGTCGTACTGGACCGAGGGCAGGAAGGCGACCAGGCAGCCGGTGTCCACCCGCAGGGTCTCGCCGGCGGCGAGCGATCGGCGGGCGATCGTGCCGCCGGCGTGGAGGAAGGCCAGGCCGTCCCCCTCGAGTCGCTGCAGGATGAAGCCCTCGCCGCCGAAGAAGCCGGCTCCGAGCGTCTTGGTGAAGGCGATCCCGACCCGCACTCCCTTGGCGGCGCAGAGGAAGCTGTCCTTCTGGCACAGGATCTCGCCGCCGAGTTCGCGCAGGTCGGCGTCGACGATCTTGCCGGGGTAGGGGGCGGCGAAGGCCACCGTCTCGACCCCGGCTCCCTCGGCGGTGTAAGTGGTCATGAACAGCGACTCCCGGGTCAGGAGCCGCTTGCCGGCCGAGAGGAACTTGCCGAGCAGGCCGCCGTCCTCCTCGGACGGGTCGCCGAGGTGGGTTTCCATGCGGACACCGGCGGTCATGTAGAGCATGGCGCCCGCCTCGGAGACAACCGTCTCGCCCGGGTCCAGGTCGACCTCGACGAACTGCATGTCGTCGCCGAAGATCCGGTAATCGATCTCGTGGGCGCGGCGGGGATGGACGGGGGTGGGAACCGGCGGCGGTTGGACCATACCCCTATCCTAGGGAGGTGCGGTACGAGCGCGAGATCCACGGTGCCCACCTCACCGTCTTCCCGCTGACGAGCGAGGTTCTGCGCGGCAACCCCCTCGGCGATCCGCCCGAGCGTTTCTCGCCGCTGCTGGTGCCGGCCGGCGGCGGCCGGGGCCTGCCGCTGGTGGTGATCCTGGTCGGCTACACCGGTTTCGGCCACAAGGTCCTGAACCGACCCTCGCTGTGGGAGGAGAACCTGCCCGAGCGGATTGCCCGCGGGGTGGCCGAAGGCCGGATCCCGCCGGCGGTCTTCCTTTGGCCCTCCTGCGAGACCCGCCTCGGCGGCTCCCAGTACCTGAACTCGGCCGGCACCGGCCGGTACGAGGATTTCCTCTGCGACGAGTTGGTGCCGGCGGTCGAGCGGAAACTGGGCTGCGGCGGCTCCGGCCGGCGGGCGGTCGCAGGCAAGTCGAGCGGCGGCTACGGCGCCCTCCGGCTGGCGATGCGGCGGCCGGGGCTGTTCGCCGCCGCCGCCAGCCACGCCGGCGACATCGGCTTCGACCTGTCCCACCCGCGCGGCTTCCCGGACGCCCTGAACTGCTGGCGGGAGCATGGCGGGCCCGCGGCCTTCCTCGCCAGGCTGCCGGATCTGGAGCTCGGCTTCGCCGAACACGCGGGGGTGGAGCTGATCGCGATGGCCTCGTGCTATTCGCCGAATCCCGCGGCGCCCCTCGGCGTAGACCTGCCCGTCGATCCCGAGACAGGAGAGATGCGCCCCGAGGTCTTCGCCCGCTGGTTGGAGAACGACCCTCTGCGAATGGTCGAGCGGCCGGAATGCGCCGAGGCGCTTCGGTCCCTGCGCGCCCTTTGGCTCGACGCCGGCGAGAAGGACGAATTTGCCCTCCAATGGGGCCTGCGGCGCTTCCTGCGCCGGCTCGAGGCGCTGGGGATCCCGCACCGGGCCGAGTTCTTCCCCGGCGGCCACTTCCGGATCGACCACCGTTACGAACGAAGCCTTCCCTTCCTGCTCGAAGCCCTGGTCTGAGATGTCCGCCCTCCTCGCTCTGGTCCTCGCCCTTCCGCCTCAAGTCCTGCCCGGCCCGGTGGAGCAGCCGGTCCCCGACCCGCTCCGCCTCCTGCCGGCCGACTGCCTGATCGCGGCGGTCACCGACCCGGGTCCGTGGCGCCGGCACGGCGCCGGCACCGAGGCCGCCGCCCTGCTCGGCCACGAGGGCCTCCGTCGGTTCCTCGACCGGCTCATCCCCGACCGGCGTTGGCTCGAGTCGGCCTCCCGCCACCGGCTGGTCGTCGGCATCGGCTGGTCCGACCTCCGAGCCGGCCGCCTGCTCCTGATCCTCGAACCGCCGGGCGGCTCCTCCGGCGACTCCCCGCCGCCGGATCTGTCCTTCCTCGGCGCCGAGGAGCGATCGGTCGAGGTGGACGGTGTCCAGGTCCACCTCGCGGCCGGCGGCGCCTGGTGTCGGGACGACCGCCGCACCCTGGTCCTGTTCCGGCTCGACCATCTGGCCGGGATCTTCTCGATGGTTCGCGGGGCCGAGGCCGGCGGCGAGACAGCGGCCGCCGCCGAGGAGGGCGCCGCCTGGCTGGCCCGCCGCCTGCGGGCCGCCCGCGCCGGCGAAGAGGGCACCCTGGCCGGTCTGCCCTCGATCCGAGGGCTGCGCGCCGCCCTCGCCGGCGACGAGGATCTGCTCCGCATCTGGGTGCCGTTCGAGAACTGGTCGATGGACGCTCTCGGCGACCTGCTCGGTTTCGATCCCGACGCGATGCCGTTCGACATGGCCGAGATCCTGGAGCCCTACGGCTTCGGCCAAATGGAGGGCGTCGGCTGGACTGTCTCCGTCGACGGCCGGCTGCTTCACGACCGGGTCCTGGTCCTCGGCGACCGGCCGATGGCCCGCTTCTACGGCCGGCCCTTCGCCGGCGACGAGGTGCTCGGCCGCTTCGACGCGCTGCCCGGCGACACCACCATGGCCACGATCACCCGCTTCAGCCCGGTCGGCATGGTCGAGGCGATCACCGAATCCCTGGATCGGATCTTCCCGGCCCTCGGCGTGGATTGGCGCCAGGATCTTCCGGTCGACCTCGGGAGCTGGTTGGACCACGCCGAGCGCATCGCCGCCGCCCTGGGCGAGGAGGTGACGATGGTGCAGCGAGCGGAGGACCTCTGGGAACATCGCAACGGCGCCCTCTGGTTCGAGCCGCCTGACCTCGAGGCTTTCCAGGAGGCTTTGGCGGCCGTGCCGCCGGAGATCCTCGCCCTCGCCCGGCAGGGGATGGACGCCGGCCCGGGCGGCTACCGCTTCGCCCTGGACGTGCGGGACGGCCGCGTCTACCTCGCCACCGGCCTGGCCGAAGACGAGGCCGACGGCCGCCTCGGCGAGCAGCGGCCTTGGCGCCGGCTGCGTCCCTGGGTCGCCGCCCGGCTCGCCGCCGGCGGCGTGAACGCCGTCGGCTACGTCGGCCCCGAGGTGATCGCGGAGGGGCTCGACCTGCTCCGGCGGGACGGCCTGCCGCCGGAACTCTCGTTCCTGTTGCCGGAAGGGGCGGACCTCTCCCTGCTGCCCGACTTCGACTTCGTCGCTTCCCGCCTCGGCGGCTCCGCCACCGTCACCTCCTTCAACCAGGACGGCCTGATGATCGAATCGGTCGGCCCGTTCGGCTACCTGGGCGCGGTGTTCTTGAGCCCCGCGGTGGTCGAAGGGGCGCTGCAGGGGATGAGCGCCCAGGCCCCCCTCCTCCAGCTCGACGAGTTCGAGCAAGACGACGACGTCTTCTGACCCGCGCCGGCCGCTTCGCCCCGTGCGGCCCGGGATCCGCCGGGCGGAACTCAGGCGGAGACGCCGGCCGCCCGCCGGGCGGCCGATTCCCCGGCCAGCCGGCCCGTGATCCAGGCCCAGAGGAAGTTGAAGCCGCCGATCCGTCCGATCACGTCCAGGATCTCACCGCACAGAAACAGGCCGGGCCGGCGGCGGCTCTCCAGGGTGCTGGGCGCGATCTCCTCCAGCGGCACCCCGCCGCCGCTCACCTCGGCCTTGCGCCAGCCCTCGTCGCCGGCCACCGGCAGCCGGAAGGAGCAGAGCAAGTCGATCAGGCGGGCGCGCTCGCCGCGGGTGAGGTTGCCGCAGCGGAGCGACGGCCGCAGGCGGGCGCGGGCGATCAGCAGGTCGGCGAGCCGGTCCGGTAGGTGGTCGGCGAGCAGCCGGCGCAGCTCGCGCCGGGCCTTGGCGTTGAACAGCTCCCGCCAGTCCTCCTCCCGGCCGTCCTGCCAGGCGACCAGGATGTCGGCGCCGTCGCGGACGGCGTGGTGGCTGGCGTCGAGCACGGCCGGGCCGCTGAAGCCCCGGTGCGTGAACAGGAGTTCCCGCACCCGCTCCTCCACCACCCGGCCGTTTCGGACCGCCCGCCACCGGACCGGCAGGGAGATCCCTGCGAGTTCAGTCAGCTCTCGGTCGCGGGTCGTCAGCGGGACCAGGGCCGGATAGGGCTCGATCGGGCCGTGGCCGAGACGGCGGGCGATCTCGAGGCCGTGCCCGTCCGATCCGGTCTCCGGCAGCGAGCGGCCGCCGGTGGCGAGCACCAGGGTGCGGGCGGCGAGTTCGTCCCCGGTCTCCGAACGGAGTCGGAAGCCGCCGTCCGGCCGCGTTGCCGCTTCGTCCAGCCGCCAACCGGTCCGGATCTCGGCGCCGGCGGCGGCGGCCGCCTGGACCAAGCGGTCGCGGACGGGACGGGCCCGACCGGCAGCCGGGAAGAGCTTGCCGTCCGGCTCCTCGACCAGCGGAAGGTCCAGATCCTGCTCGAAGAAGGAACGCAGCCGTGGCAGGGGCCAGGTCCGGAGCAGCCGACGGATCACGTTGGTCGAGCCGGAGGTGAAGAAGTCGCCTGGTTCGCAGGCGGTGGGAAGGAGGTTGGCGCGGCCGCCTCCCGAGATCAGGATCTTGCGGCCGCACTGGGCCTGGCCCTCGAGCAGGACGGTGCCGGCGCCGGCGGCGGCGGCGAAACGGGCCGCCAGCAGCCCGGCGGCGCCGCCGCCGACCACCGCGACCGGGATCACTCCGGTTCGACGTGGGCCGCGCAGGCGGCCTCGATCTCGTCGAGGAAGCGGTCGAAGAGCAGCTCCTCCTGGGCCAGGACCTGATCGATCCGTTCCGTCCAGCCCGGGAACACCGACTCCAACCGGCGGCGGCGACTGTTCAGATGCCGGACCCCGTCATGGAAGATCCCGGTGACCCGGAAGTCGGATCCGGCCAGTTCCAGGACGCGGTCGTAGACCGGATAGAAGGCATCGGCCCGGACTTCGGCCGCCACCGTGGTGAAAAGATAGTTGACCTCGGTCCGAAGCGGGTCGGGGAGATCGAGGAGGGCCTGCTCGGCCGCCTCGTCCACCCCTTGGAGGTAGGCCTCGGCGGCCGCTCCGGCGAGGGTCTGGTCGTCGGCGAAGGTGGCGACTTCCTCAGGTGCGCCGGCGATCGCCAGCGCCGCCTGCTTCAGCAGGAAGGAGTGGCGGAGTTCGTCCCCGGTGTGCTCGAGATCCTCGAGGCGAAGGAACAGCGAGCGCCGGCTTTTCAGGATCTTGCGGGCGCCGACGTACTTCATCCGCGCCACGGCGTTGAGAAAGCGGGCGTGGAGCCCGGGCGCCTGGACGATCCGCTCGAGGAGAGGACGAAGCCTCATGGGGCCATGGTCATTGTCCGGATTCTACATCCTTGGGCGTTCCTTTCCACCGGGCGAGGAAGACGGCGGGGTCGGTCGCCGGCGCCTCGCAGGCGGTGCCGCGGCACAGGTAGAGAGTCGGCCGGCCCTCGCGGGCCGCCCGACCGGCGAACAGCTCGAGAGAGTCTTCCGCTGCGGCGGTGGCCCGGAAAACGGTCAGGAAGTCGGGCACCCCGGGGGCGGCCAGCGCCCGCCGCCAGGCCGAGAGGCCGGACGCATCGCCGGCGCCGACGACCACCGCCACGGACGGTTCCTCGAGCACCAGCGGCAGCGGCCGGAGGGTGGCCGCGAAGGCGCTCGGCGAACGGAGGGCGAGCGGCCAGATCGCGGCGAAGCCCCGGCGGGCGGGCTCGGCCCAGCGCGGATCCCGGGTGAAGACGTGGAGCAGGGCCAGACATTCGAGCGCGACGGCGTTCGGCGAGGGGGTGGCGCCGTCCCAGGGCGAGGCCTGCCGGTGGAGGACGGTCGGATCGTCGCCGTCGCTGTTCCAGAAGACGGCGGCATCCTCGTTCCAAAACCGGGCCAGCATCCGCTCGCCGAGATCGGCCGCCTCGGTCAGCCAGCGCTCCTCACCGGTGCTCTGGAAGAGCTGGAGGAAGCCGCGGCAGAGCCAGGCGTGGTCCTCGAGAACCGCCCGGTGGGGGGCGGCCCGGCCGTCCCGCCAGGAGCGGAGCCAGCGGCCGTCCCGGCGCAGTTCCCGGAGCAGGAACTCCGCCGCCTCGGCAGCGGCGGCGGTGTAGCGCGGTTCGTCCAGCACGCGGCCGGCCTCGGCCAGGGCGCCGATCACGAGGCCGTTCCAGCCGGTCAGGATCTTGTCGTCGGTGGCCGGCGGCACCCGGTCGAGCCTCGCCCGATAGAGACGGCGGCGGATCCCCTCGAGCCGCTCCTCCTCCTCCTGGGTCAGGTCGGCCCAGCGGGTGAGGATCGAACGTCCGTGTTCGAAGTTGCCGTCTTCGGTGACCCCGTAGGCGCGGGCGGCGAAGGCGGCCTCCTGCTCGTTGCCGAGGGCGGCCAGGAGTTCGGCCGGAGTCCAGGTGAAGAAGCGGCCCTCCTCGCCCTCGGAGTCCGCGTCGGTCGAGGACCAGAAGGCGCCGCCGGGATCCCGCATCTCCCGCAGCAGGTAGTCGCAGGTCCGGCGGGCGACCTCGGCGAACAACGGCTCGCCGCTCCGGCGCCAGGCGGCCAGGTAGGCCGGGATCAGGTCGCCTTGGTCGTAGAGCATCTTCTCGAAGTGCGGGACCAGCCAGCGGCCGTCCACCGAGTAGCGGGCGAAGCCACCGCCGAGCTGGTCGTGGATCCCGCCCAGGGCCATGCGGCGGAGGGTGTGCAGGGCCATCCGCCGGCCCTCGCCGGCACCGGAGCGGTCGGCGGCCGCCAGCAGCCAGCGCAGGTCGTCGGCCCGCGGGAAGAGGGGAGGCGGCCCGAAGCCGCCGTCCCGCTCGTTGAACCGCGACGCCAAGGCGGCGACCAGATCCCGCTCGGCGCGCTGGAACTCCTCGGGGGAGGGCAGGTCGGTCGCCGGGATGGGGAGTTCGACCGCCAGGGCCTCGCTCAAGCCGGCGGCGGCCTTCTCGACCTCCTCCCGGCGCTCCGTCCAGGCCTGCCGGATGCCATGCAGAAGCTCCAGGAAGCCGGGACGGCCGGCCCGGCCTCGAGGCGGAAAGTAGGTGCCGCCGTAGAACGGGCGCAGATCCGGGGTGAGAAAGACCGTTATCGGCCAACCGCCGGAGCCGGTCAGCCGTTGGACGGCGTTCATGTAGAGTTCGTCCAGGTCGGGCCGCTCTTCCCGGTCCACCTTGATGCTGATGAACCATTCGTTCAGGAAGGCCGCGATTTCCGGGTCCTCGAAGGATTCCCGTTCCATCACATGGCACCAGTGGCAGGCGGAATAGCCGATGCTCAGGAAGATCGGCTTGTCCTCCAACCGGGCCCGCTCCAGGGCCTCCTTCCCCCACGGATACCAGTCCACTGGATTGTGAACGTGGGCAAGCAGGTAGGGGGAGGTTTCCCCGGCCAGGTGGTTCGTCGGGCTGGCGGTGGGTTCGGACACGGTCGGGTCCTGGACTGCCGCCAGAATCGGGGTGACGGCGAGAAGTCCATTTAGGAGCATGGTTTACGTCTGCCGGCCGAGGGATCGGGGTGGTTTGGGCCGGTCCAGAGGAATCTCTAGGACCTGGAGATTGGTTCCTCCGCCCGGGATCTGATAGAAAATGCGGCCAATGGGCTTCCTCCACCGCCTCTTGAAGGGAGCGGAGGAACGCGACGGTACCCGCGACCGCTCCCCGGATGAAGCCCGTTCCGACGCCGATGGCGGCGAGGATCTACGGGCTCTGATTCATGAGATCCGCCTGCTCCGTGAGAAGATCGGAGAACTGACCGGATCGACCGCGCCGGCCGGCCGTGGCCGCCGCGGAGGACGAGGCCGCGGTCGCAAGGCCGAGGCCCAGGAACGCGAAGACGAACGCCAACCGGTGCGCCGGGGGCTCCCGAAGGAGCCGCCGGAGGATGCGCCCACGGGCCCGCTCGTGGACTACCTCCGGAGTCGGAACGTGGTCGTGTACGAGGGCGAGGACGATCTCGCCCGGAACGAGGCCTTCGAGCATCTGGCCCGCCACATCGGCACCCATTTCAAGCTGGTCGGTCCCTTCTACGAAAAGATGAAGCGGGCCGTCGCCTCCGGCCACGGCCAGCGGATCGACATCGAGCGCTGGTCCGAGGCCGAGCGCTCGGCGGCGGTGCAGCTTGGCACCATGCTGCACCGGCACGGGCTGCTGAAGGACTTCTACTACCACCGGTCGCCGAAGAAGCAGCTCCGGGTCATCCCGACCAAGGACGGCTCCACCGCCCAGTTCCTGACCGGAGGCTGGCTCGAGATCTACGTCTCCTGGTTGCTGACGAAGCGGCTGAAGGCGCGAATGAGCCCGGCCAAGTACCAGGTCCTCTTCAACGTCAAGGGCACCCTCCCGAACCGGAAGGAGTTCGAGGCCGACCTGATGGCCCTCGTGGACGGGCGGATGTTCTGGATGGAGTGCAAGACCGGCAACTGGCAGGACTACTCCGCTCGGTTCAAGGGCCTGGTCCAGGTGTTCGGCTGTGACCGCGCGAGTGCCGCCCTGCTCCTGATCCGCCCGCCGGATCCCGGAACCCGTTCGCGATCCACCGACATGCTCGACATGAGTCTGATCTCCCTGGAGGAGGTGGACGGGTTCATCAACCGGTTCCTCGGGGTGACCGAGGAGAACGGCGGTCGGAGGGACGGTTCCGCCCGGGAAGAGGAAGTCGACCGCACGGCGCCGCTTCCGGTCGGGGTCATTCCGCCCTTGAGCGAGGACGAGATTCCGCTCGAGAACCCCGAACCGGCGCGGAAGCTCGGCCGGATTCCTCTGGAAGGAACCGAGGAAACGGCCGGGGAGACTCCCCGCCGGCGCCGCCGTCGAGGCCGTCGCGGCGGCCGCAACCGGAGACGGGCGGAGACCGAGTCGGCCGCCGCCGACGAGAGCCGGGACCAGCAGAAGTCCCTGCTCGAGCCGGTCCCGGTCGAGCCGGTGGAGGTCCCGTCCGAGGACGCCGCCGAGCCGGACGATCAGGCTGCCTCCGAACCGGCCCGGTCCCGCCGGCGGCGTCGGCGCCCGAGCCCGTTCGCCGTTGCTCCGGAGGGCGCCGAGCAGGTCGAGGCGACGGAATCCGCCCAAGCCTCCGCCGTCGACGAAGGCGAGGATCCCTCCGAAGAGACCGCCACCGAGACCGCCACCGAGGGCGCCACCGAGGGCCGTCGCCGGCGGCGCCGGCGGCGCCGGCGACGGGGCGGCGGCGGTTCCGGGCAGGAGGCGGCCGCCTCGGCGGTCGAGGCGGCCCCTTCGGCCGAGGACGAGCCGCTCGCAGAGCCGCCCGAAGCCGCCGAGTCCCGGTCCGCGGCGCCGGCTGAGGCCGAGATCGAGGTCGAACCGGAGGCCCTGGTCGACCCGGAGCCGCCGGCGGAGGCCGAGCCGGAAGTCCAAGCTCGGGCGGATGCCGGGTCCGCGCCCGAGTCCGCCGCCGAGGCCGTCGCCGAGGCCGACGACCGACCGGAAGAGGTGGAAGAGGAGCCCAAGGAGGAATCCCTCCCGCTCCAGCCCAAGAAGTCGGTCACCGGTGTGACGATCGCCCCCGACCTCGCCGCGATGCTGGCGAAGCCGAAAGAGGAGTGATTCCCGCGGCGCTGGTCGGCGCGGACCGGAATGAAACGACCCCCGCCAGCCGAGAGCTCGCGGGGGTCCTGTTCTTGGTGGGCAGAGGCGGAGTCGAACCGCCGACACACGGATTTTCAATCCGTTGCTCTACCAACTGAGCTATCCGCCCGTGGGCCGGAAAGGATAGCGCGGCGGAGGAGCAGGCGCCACCGCGGCGGCGGCGACCCGATCAGCCGCGGCGCCGCGGGGCCTCGGGATGCTCGATCGGCATCAGCGGTCCCGGGATGAGCCAGGAACCTCGCGCCGCCTCCACGGCGGCGGCCGCCGCTTCGACGTCTCGGGCGATTCGGGCGCTCAGCTTTTCGGCCGAGTCGAAGATCCGCTCGCCGCGGAGGCGGGCGAGGAAGAAGGCCTCGAGTTCCCGCCCGTACAAGTCTCCTTCGAAGCCGATCAGGTGGACTTCGACCGACCGGCCCGGGCGGCCGAAGGTGGGGCGCAGGCCGATGTTCAGAACCGCCGGGTGCAGCTTCCCGCCGACTTCGGCGAGGGCGGCGTAGACCCCGTCCGGGGGCCGGAGTTCGTGGTGCGGGTCGAGATTGGCAGTCGGAAAACCCAGCGCCCGGCCCCGGCCGTCGCCGCGCACCACCGTTCCCAACAGGCTCACCGGCCGGCCGAGCATCGCCGCCGCCCGGTCCAGTTCGCCGAGCTTCACCGCCTCGCGGATCGCGGTGGAGGAGACCGCCCGACCGCCGAGGCGCAGCGGCGGCACCTCCTCCAAGCCGAATCCCATCTCGGCCGCCAAGGGACGCAGAGAGTCGGCGGTCCCGCCGCGGTCGCGGCCGAACTTGCAGTCGAAACCGAGGACCAGCTCGCGCAAACCGAGACCGTCGGCCAGCACCCGCCGAACGAACTCCTCGGCGGTCAAGCGGCGCAGCTCGGGGGTGAAGCGGAGGATCAGGACCGCCTGGACGCCGAGGCGCTCGAACAGCAGCAGGCGGTGCTCGAGGCTGGTGACGGTCGGAGGCGCCTGGCCGACCAGAACCCGCTTCGGATGGCCGGCGAAGGTGACCACCGCCGGCTCCGCCCCGAGCGCGGCCGCCCGGGCCGCCACCCGGCGCATCACGGCCTGGTGACCGAGGTGGACCCCGTCGAAGACGCCGACCGTGGCCACGCAGCCGCCGGTGACGGCCGCCGGCAGGGCGTCCAGACCCTCAAGCCTGCGCACGCTGCCGCCAGGCCTCCTCGAGATCCGCCAGTTGGCCGCGGATGCGGGTGCGGTCGGCCGGACTCATCCGATCGATGAACAGGATCCCGTCGAGGTGGTCGAACTCGTGCAGGAAGACCCGAGCCTCCCAGCCTTCGAGCTGCAGGCGGCGGCTCTTTCCCTCCAGATCCTGAGCCTCGACCGTCACTCCGGTCGGCCGCACGACCTGGCCGTAGATGCCCGGGAAGCTCAGACAGCCCTCCTCGTCCGACTCCTTGGTGCGGACCCGGGAGACGATCCGTGGATTGCACAGCACCCGCTCGCCGTCCGGCCGCCCTTCCTCACCCTCGGCGTTGAAGACCATCAGGCGGAGGTTCAGGCCGACCTGGGGGGCCGCCAGCCCGACGCCCTTGGTGGCGTACATCAGCCGGAACATCTCGCGGGCGACGCCGGCGAGGTCCTCGTCGAAGCGCTCGACCGCAGCGTTGCGCGCCCGCAGGCGGGGGTCGGGGTACCGGACGATCTCCATGCGGGGATCCTGTAGGGCATAGAATAGCCCCGGTCCCGGATCAGCCATGGATCTCAAGAAGCATCTCGACCGGGCGGAAGACGCCCTCAAGCGCGGCCAGGCCGATTTCGCCGCCGAGCTGTGCGATCAGGTCCTCGACTTCGCCCCCGGCGAAGCTCGGGCGGCCGAACTCCTGGCCCGCGCCTTGATGGCCCTCGGGGAGGGCCGAAAAGGGCTGTTCGGCCGCCTCGGGGCCGGACCGGCCGGACTGGCGGCCGGTCTCAGCAAGCTGGCCCGGAACGCCGAGGGCGAGGCCCGCTCCCGCCGCCGTGCCTTCATCAAGGATCCCGGCGATCTCGAGAAGGGATTCGCCTGGGCGGACGCCCTCGAACGGGCCGGCTACGCCGGCGCCGCCCTCGGCGCCTTCGGCGCCCTGGCCGAGCGCCATGGCGAAGCCGCGAAGCGGGCCGGGGGCCTCGCCGCCGCCCAAGGCGAGGTGGAGGCCGCCCTGGAGTTCTACCGGCTGGCCCTCGAGGCCAACCCGCGGGACACCGAGGCGATGCGGGCCCGGAAGAACCTGGCCGCCGAGCAGGCCCTCCGGACCAAGAAGTACGAGGAAGCGGAGAGCGGTTTCGATCTCGCCGTCGACCCGGACGCCTTCCTGCGCGCCGCTCGGGGCGAAAAAGAGCCCGAGGAGCGGGGCTCCTGAGGCTTGCGGACCGGCCCCCGGCCGCTAGAATGTCCGGCCCGGAATTCGCTGAACCGGTCTCGTCATGCCGAACACCAAGTCCGCCAAGCGCGCCCTGAAGCGCAGCCTCGTCCGCCGCGAGCGGAACCGTGGCCGCAAGTCCGCCATGCGCACCTGGATCAAGCGCACCCTGGCCGCGGTCGAGGAGGGCAACCAGGAGGAGGCTCAGCGCTGCCTCGTCCAGGCCCAGAAGATGATCGACAAGAACGTCAAGTGGCACCAGATCCACGCCAACACCGCCGCCCGGCGCAAGTCCCGCCTGGCGCGGGCGGTGGCCGGCATCGGCCGGGGCTGACCCGGACCGGCCGCCACCGGACCGGCACTCGGGCGGACCAAAAGGAACCGGCGGAGGCGAGGGCCTCCGCCGGTTCTCTCGTTCTCGGCCGCCGGCCTCAGCCGCGGGCGCCGAGCACCTTGCCGTAGCGGTAGTAGACCTCGAGGATCAGGGCGCCGATGGCGGTGGTGTACACCCGGCCGCCGTC
>RFGR01000168.1 GCA_003696625.1 Planctomycetota bacterium | reverse complement strand
GTCCTCGGGCGCGGGGGCAGGGGCGGGGGCGGCCTCGGCGCCGCGGGCGGCGGCGAGCAGCGGGCCGGCGCCGGCGCCGAGGGCGAGCAGGCGGCGGCGGGAGAGGATGGGGCTGGGCTGGGTCAATGGGGAGAGCGGGTTCAGGCGGGGTCGGGCAGCTCGATCCGACCGGAAAGGTACGGGAAGACGCGCCCGGCGATGGCGACTCGTTCGCCGTCCGCGGCCAGGCGGCAGAAGAGTTCGCCGACCCGGGCGGAGAGCTGGAGCGCGTGCAGCTCGGTGCGGCCGAGGCGTCCGGCCCAGTAGGGGATGAGTGCGCAGTGGGCCGAGCCGGTGGCCGGGTCTTCCGGCACGCCGACGCCCGGGGCGAAGAAGCGCGAGACGAAGTCGGCGCCCGAGGCGCCGCCGGGGGCGGTGGCGATCAGGCCGCGGCCCGGCAAGGCGGCGACCGCCGGCAGGTCGGGGGCGAGGGCGCGGACCTCCTCCTCGTCCGCCAGCACCGCCATCAGGTCGTCGGCCTCGAGCACCTCGCGCGGCACGGTGCCGAGGGCGGCCGCCACCGCGGAGGCGTGCGCGCTCGGCCGCGGCGGCCGGGCGGGGAAGTCGAGTTCGAGCAGTTCCCCGGCCTGGCGCACCGCCAGCGGACCGCCGGCGCTCCGGAAGCGGACGCGGGCGGCACCGGGGGCGAGGTAGCGGAAGACTACCGCCGCCGCCGCCAAGGTGGCGTGGCCGCACAGCTCGACCTCGACCGCCGGAGTGAACCAGCGCAGATGGTATTCCGGTTCGCCGGCGCCGCCGTCCGCCGGTACCAGGAATGCGGTCTCGGCCAAATGGTTCTCGGCCGCGACGGCCTGGAGCAGCTCGTCCGGCAGCCAGGCCCGGAGCGGCACCACCGCCGCCGGGTTGCCGCCCAGCGGCGCCCGGGCGAAGGCGTCGAGCTGGTAGAGGTCGAACTGCACGGGCCGCATTCTAGGCCGGGACCCGCCCTGGACCCCGGGCCGGACGCCGGCACAATCGACCCATGCCGCGCCTGCGCCCGCTCCCCTTCCTGCCGCTCCTGCTTGCCGCCGCCTGCGCCGCCGGCGCGGCCGCGCCGCCGGCGCCGCCGGCCGAGGAGGCCAGCGTCAAGCCCGGCATCAACGACGCCTTCCTGGCCGAGGACGCCGACGTCGCGCCCTGGGTGGCCCGCTTCGAGAACAGCGAGCGGCGCGAGATCGCCCGCTGTCGCGACGAGATCGTCGCCGCCCTGGGCATCCTGCCCGGGACCGACCTGGCCGACGTCGGCGCCGGCACCGGGCTGTTCCTCGAGCCCTTCGTGGCCGCGGTGGGACCGGAGGGCTCGGTCGCGGCGGTGGACATCTCGCCGGCGATGGTCGCGCACATGGACGAGCGGATCCGCGCCCACGGTTGGACCAACGCCCGCACCGTGCTCTGCGACGCGAAGTCGGTCGGGCTGGCGGACGGTTCGGTCGACCTGGTCTTCATCTGCGACACCTACCACCACTTCGAGTACCCGCTGCACACGATGGCCAGCATCTTCCGGGCGCTGCGCCCCGGCGGTCGGGTGGCGATCGTCGAGTTCCGGCGCGACCCGGACAACGCCTGGGTGCTCGACCACGTCCGCTGCAGCCAGGAGGACGTCGTCGCCGAGCTGGAGCGGAGCGGCTTCCGCTTCCGCGGCGAGGTGCCGGTACCCGGGCTCGAGGACAACTACCTGGTCCTCTTCGAGCGGCCCTGAGCCGCCGTGGACGCCCCGCGCCGCCGTCTCGGCCCGGCCAGCGCCGTCGCCCTGGTCGTGGCCAGCATGATCGGCTCGGGGATCTTCACCACCTCCGGTCTGTTGCTCGAACAGCTCGGCACGCCGCTGCGGGTGCTGGCGGTCTGGCTGGCGGGCGGGGTGGTGGCCCTTTGCGGCGCCCTCTGCTACGGCGCCCTCGGCCGCCGCTTCCCCGAGAGCGGCGGCGAGTACCACCTGCTGCGCGAGACCGTCCACCCGCTGGCCGGCTTCCTGGCCGGCTGGGTGTCGCTGCTGGCCGGCTTCACCGGCCCGGCGGCGGCGGCGGCGATCGGCCTGGGCCTCTACCTGGCGCCCTGGTTCGGCGGCGCCGACTGGCGGCTGACCGCCTCGGCGGCAATCCTGCTGGTCGTCCTGCTGCACGCCTTCCGCACCGGCGCCGGCGCGGTGGCCCAGAACCTGGTCGTGGCGGTCAAGGTGCTGCTGCTCGCCGCCTTCGCCGCCTACGGCGCGGTCCGGATCCTCGGCGGCGGCGCGGCGGCGGCGCCGGCTGCGGCCGCGGCGCCGCCGCCCGAACTCGACTGGGGCGCGGTGGCGGTCGCCCTGGTCTGGGTCTCCTTCGGCTACTCCGGTTGGAACGCCGCCGTCTACCTGGCCGGGGAGCTGCGCGAGCCCGACCAACACCTGCGCCGCTCGCTGCTGCTCGGCGCCGGCTTGGTCACGGCGCTCTACCTGGCGCTGAACGCGGTCTTCCTCGCCGCCGCCCCGGCGGCCGAGCTGGCCGGCACCTACGAGGTCGGGGCGGTCGCGGCCGAGGCCCTGGGCGGGCCGGCCCTGGCCCAGGCGGTGCGCGGCCTGGTGGCGCTGGCCCTCTTCACCTCGCTCTCCTCGCTCGTGATGCTCGGCCCGCGGGTCTACGCCCGGATGGCCGAGGACGGGCTCTTCCCGCGCCTGTTCCGCTACCGCGGGCGGGCGCCGGCGGCGGCGGTGGCGCTGCAGGGGGGCCTGGCCCTGGGCGCGGTCTGGTTCTCCGAACTCGGCACCCTGCTCGGCTACCTCGGCTTCACCCTGGGACTGTCCGCCGCCGCCACCGTCCTCGGCCTGGTCCGCCGGCGCCGGCGCGAGGGGGCCACGGCCCTGCCGGTGCCGGGTTGGCCGCTGGTGCCGGCGCTCTACCTGGTCGTCACGCTCGGCGCATCGGCCTACATGGCTTGGCGCGAGCCGCTGCCCTCCCTCCTCGGCCTGGGCACGATCGCCCTCGGCCTGCCGCTCTGGTGGCGGCTGCGGCGTCATGCTACGGCCGCTGCCGGACCCGCCGCCCGCGGGCGCCCCTAGGATGGGCCGTGCCACGGCCCGCGCCCGACCGGGACGGCCGGGCGAGGAGACCCATGGACCAAGGCAACCGAGGCATGAGCCTGGCGCCCGAGGGCGGCGCGACCTTCTTCGGCCATCCCCGCGGGCTGATGACGCTCTTCTTCACCGAGATGTGGGAGCGTTTCAGCTACTACGGCATGCGGGCCATCCTGGCGCTCTTCATGGTCACCGCGGTGGCCAAGGGCGGCCTGGGCTTCTCGGCCGACAAGGCCGGGCCGATCTACGCCATGTACACCTCACTCGTGTACCTGGCCTCGGTGCCGGGCGGCTGGCTGGCCGACAACTTCCTCGGGCCGCGCCGGGCGGTGCTCTACGGCGGCTTCGTGATCATGTGCGGCCACATCCTGCTGGCGATGCACGGCCTGGCCACCTTCTTCCTCGGCCTCGGCTGCATCGTCCTCGGCACCGGCCTGCTCAAGCCGAACATCAGCGTCATCGTCGGCCAGCTCTACTCCGAGGAGGACCGCCGCCGGGACGCCGGCTTCTCGATCTTCTACATGGGCATCAACATCGGTGCCTTCGCGGCGCCGCTGGTCTGCGGCTACCTGGCCCAGCACGAGAGCTTCCGCGCCTGGCTCGAGGCCAACGGCTTCGACCCGGTCCACTCCTGGCACTGGGGGTTCGGCGCCGCCGCGGTCGGCATGGCGCTCGGCCTGGTCCAGTACCTCGCTTCCAGCCGCCACCTCGGCCGGGCCGGCCTGGCGACCAACGCTCCGGACGATCCGGTCCTGCGGGCGAAGAACCGTCGCACCCTGAGCATCGGCCTGGCCGCAACCGCCGTGGCCGCCGTCGCCCTGGTGGCCTACGACGGCAGCGCCCGCTACGCGGCGAGCATCACCTGGAAGGCGACGGACGACGGCCGGCTCGAAGTGGCCTGCTACCCCGGCCACCTCGAAGGGACCGGCGAGCCCCTGCATCCGCCGGTGGTGCTGGCCGCCGGGGAACTGGCCGACCACCTCCATGCCGACGGCATGCAGCGCTTGCGCGAGGCGGTCTTCGCCCAGCGCGCCGCCGCCGGCGAGATCCGGGGCGACCTCGAGGACGTCTTCGCCCGGGTCGACCTCGAGGGGGACGCGGGCCGCACCGAGGTGGTCGTGCGCAGCCTGCACTGGGAGCCGGCCGAGGACGGCCTCCGGGTGCTGGCCGGGATCGAGGGCGGCGACGGCGAGCCGGTCGAACTCGGCCTGCTGCCGGCCGGTTTCGATCGGGACGAGCTGCCCGATGCCCTGGCGCCGGTGGTCGACGATGTCCTCGACTCGATCCTCGCCGACGCGGTCGCCGCCGGTACCGCCGCCGGCGCCATCGCCGACGGCCTCGAGGTCAAGCACGGCGGCCTCAACGAGCACAACATCCACGAGGGCTTCACCTGGTTCCTGCTGCTGTTGGTGGTGCTCTTCTTCGCCAAGCTGTTCCTGGTCGAGAGGTGGTCGCCGGTCGAGCGCGCCCGCCTGGTGACGATCCTGGTCCTGTTCTGCGGCGCCGCGATCTTCTGGGGCATCTTCGAGCAGGCCGGCTCGACCCTGACCCTGTTCGCCGACCGCAGCACGAACAACTCGATTTTCGGCTTCCACTTCCCCTCGTCCTGGTGGCAGTCGCTGAACCCGCTTTTGATCGTCTGCATCGCGCCGCTGATGAGCGCCTTGTGGCTGAAGTTGGGGCCGCGCAACCCGAGCTACCCGTTCAAGTTCGCCGTCGGCCTGTTGCTGGCCGGGGTCGGTTTCCTGGTCTTGGTCGGCGGCGCCACCCTGGCCAAGGCCGGGGTGCGGGTCAGCCCGCTGTGGCTGCTCTCGGTCTATGTCATCCACACCGTCGGCGAGCTGTGGCTGTCGCCGGTCGGCCTGTCGTCGATGACCAAACTGGCGCCGGCGCGGGTCGTCAGCCTGATGATGGGGGTCTGGTTCCTGGCCGCCTCGGTCGGCAACTTCCTCGGCGGCACCGTCTCCGGCTTCTACGAGGATCTGGAAACGCCGACCCTGTTCACCCTGGTCGGCGCCAGCGGCGTCTGCATGGCCCTGGTCATGTTCCTGTTGGTCCGGCCGATCGCGCGGATGATGACGCAGGCCGAGGCGGAGGAGGCCTGAGGTGGACGAGCAGACCCTGCGCAGCGGTTACGGTTCGCACCTGCTGACCCGGATCGAGAAGGCTGAGGCCGCCCTGGCGGCCTCCGGCCTCGAGGCGATGGTCCTGCACGCCGGCACGCCGCTGCGCTACCACGCCGACGACATGGAGGCGCCGTTCCGGCCCAACCCGCACTTCGCCCACTGGACGCCGCTGCCGGGGCCTTACCACCTGCTGGTGGTGCGGCCCGGCCGGCGGCCGCGGCTGATCCGGGTGGCGCCGGAGGACTACTGGTACGAGCAGACTCCGCTCGGCGATCCGTTCTGGGCCGCGGACTACGAGATCGTCGAGGTCGCCGACGAGACCGCCGCCTGGCGGGAGGCGGCGCCCGGTGCCGGCTGGGCCTACGTCGGCGACGCGCCGGCGCGGGCGGCGGCCGCCGGGGTGCCCGAGGACGGCCTGAATCCGGCCGAACTCGTCGCCCGGCTCGACTGGGACCGGAGCTACAAGACCGCCTACGAGGTGGCCTGCATCGAGGAGGCGGGCCGCCTGGCCGGGCTCGGGCACGAGGCGGCGCGCCGCGCCTTCCTTGCCGGCGCCTCCGAGCTGGAGATCCACCACGCCTACGTCCGCGCCGCCGGCTGCGTCGACGCCGGCCTGCCGTATGAGTCGATCGTAGCCACCGACGGCAAGGGAGCGATCCTGCACTACACCGGCAAGCGCACCGCGCCGGCCGAGCGCGTCCTGCTGATCGACTCCGGCGCCACCTTCCTCGGCTACGCCAGCGACGTCACCCGCACCTGGCTGCGGGGGGACGACCCCGACCCGGTCTTCCGCGACCTGGTGGCGGGGATGGACGCGCTCGAGCAGGAGCTGTGCGCGATGGTCGCGCCCGGCCTGCCCTACCCCGAGCTACAGTTCGCCGCCCACCGCAAGCTGGCCGACCTGCTGTTCGGCCTGGGCGTGATCCGGCTCGGCGGCGAGGCGGCGGCCGAGGCCGGCCTGACTGCCCCGTTCATGCCGCACGGCGTCGGCCACTTTCTCGGCATCCAGACCCACGACGTCTCCGGTCGTCAGGCCGCGCCCGAGGGCGGCGAGGTGCCGCCGCCGGCCGCGCACCCCTTTCTGCGCACGACCCGGACGATCGAGGAGGGGCAGGTCTTCACCATCGAGCCCGGCTGCTACTTCATCGAAATGCTGCTGCGGCCGTATCGCGAGGGCGAACAGAAAGACCAGTTCGACTGGTCCCTGATCGAGCGGCTGGCGCCGTGGGGCGGGGTTCGGATCGAGGACGACCTGCTGGCCACTGCCTACGGCAGCCGCAACCTGACGCGGCCGACGAATCCGGCCTGGCCGGGGTAGGCCCGGGGTCGAGCGGGTGGAATGTCACGGCCGGACGGCGGGATTTCCGCCATCCGGCGTCTTCCCGCCGTCTAGCCTGGAGGCATGATCCCCGCCGCCGCCGTTCTCCTCGTCCCGGCCGCCCAGGCTGCGGCCCCGGTCTCCGCTCCGCCCTCGGCCGAGCGCTTGGTCCTGGCCGTCACCCGTTCCGGCCGGCGGGTGCAGGCCGCGGCCGAGCCGCCGGCAGGGGCGCTCGAGGTGCCGACGCCGTGGGGGGTCTACTCCACCCCGACCGATCCAGTGGCGGTCCGCCTACGGGTCCGCCCGCGGCGGGACTGGCTCGATCCGGCCTACGCCGCGCCGGGCCGCAACTCGCTGCAGCTCGTCGAGGACCTCGCCGCCGACGGGCGCATCGGCGACTTGCTGGCGCTGGCCGAGCACGCCGCCGCGGCCTGGACCGGGCCGGCCGACGCCCGCCGTCGGCTGGCGGTGGTCGAGGCGCTCGAGGCCTGGGGGGCGCGGCTGCGTCAGGTGCCGTCCGAGGTCGCCTACGAGGACCGGCCGGAGTGGTTGTGGCGCCGGATCCTGCAGGAGCAAGGACCGCGCATCCATCTACTCACCGGCGCCCTGGTCGCCGAGCTGCCGCGCTACAGCGACACCTCGACCGCCCGCCGCCTGCCCTACTCCGATCTCGCCGACGGCCTCGAGAGCCGCCGGCCGGAGATCCGCCGCGCTGCCGCGCTGGCGACCGCCCGCCAGAACGACGGCGACCGCCTGCGGCTGGTGCTGCTGCTCGAGCGCTCGCTGCACGACCCGGATCCCATCGCCCGCGACGGTTTCGGCGCCGCCAGCGCCGCCTACTGGAGCGAGGCGGCCGACGCCTGGTGGTTCAGCGCCGTCACCCGCGCCCGGGACGGCGACCGGATCGCCGCCGCCGAGCAACTCGCCGCCCACGGCGGCGAGCGGGCGGTGGACTACCTCGTCTTCGGCCTGAGTGCGTTCGGACAGCGCGCCGGCCGCCGCTTCGAGCTGGCGGGCAAGGAGGTGCAAGTGGTCACCGACACCTCGGATCCCGGCACCTTCCTACTCGCCGCCGGTCCGGGCGGTGAGGGCAACAACGGCGTGCCCTATGCGATCACCCCGGACACCGACCGCTTCGAGCACACCTCGGTGGTCAAGGTGAGCAAGCTGCGGCCGGCGGTGACCGAGGCGCTGGTGCGGGCGCTGGCCCGGGCCACCGGCGAAGGCGAGGAGCGGACCGCGGCCGAGTGGTTGGCGTGGTACCGCACCCGCCACCCCGGGCGCCCCTAAGCCGGGGGCCGGCGGCGCGCCGGCGGTTCAGCGCACTTCGACCGCCGCCACCGGCCGGAAGCGGCGGTCGAAGCGCTCGGCGAACTCGGCTAATAGCACCTCCTTGCCCGGCCGGGCCCGCAGCCTGCGCTCCTTGCCGTGCCAGGCGACCGTGACGCGGCCGTCCTCGTCGAGGTCCTCGGGCTCGAGCAGTAGCTCGAAGCGGGCCACCCCGCTGCCCTCGGCGCGGAAGCGGCCGGGGCCGAGCCGTTTGACCGCCAGCCGGGCGGTGGCTTCGTCCACCTTCTCCTGCAGCAGCAGGAGCCGGGCGGTCTCATCCGCGGCCGCGTTCCAGCGGGCGGCGTCCACCCGCGGCTTGAACTCCTCCTTCACGCTGCGCGCGAAGCGGGTGATCCGCAGCCAGCGGTTGCGGCCCTCCTCGAGCCGGCAGGCGCGGTGCTCCAGCCGGGCGGGCCGCGGATCGCGCGCGGCGGCGGCGAGGAAGGCCGGCCAGTCGACCGCGTCGAAGCGGTAGTCGTGGCCGAGGTCGGCGAACTCGACCAGCGCCGCGTGCTCGGCGCCGGCCCGCTCGAGGCGCTGGAAGGCCAGCCGCAGATTGCGCAGCAGCCGCGGATCGTCCTGCGCTCCTTGCAGGTCGCGCACGGCCAGCGGCGCCACGTTCTCGACCAGGCGCAGGTTGTTGCGGCCGCCGGCCAGCGCCACCGAGGGGCCGCCGATCATCGGCGCGAAGGCCGCCCAGCGGTCGGGGTAGCGGGTGGCGAGATCCCAGGCCAGGTGGCCGCCGCGGCTGACGCCGCTCAGATGGATGCGGTTCTCGTCGACGTCGTAGCGGCGCCGGAACCAGCGCAGCGCCGCCAGCGCCGCCAACCGCTCGCGCGGCTGGAAGGTGTAGCCGGCGGCGGCGCCGCGGTCGGTGGGGGCGAGGAGCAGGAGCCCGGCCCGCTCGGCCGTCTCGCGCCAGAGCGCCGCCATGGACCGGCCGTCGCCGCCGGCGCCGTGCAGGAGCAGCACCATCGGCGCCGGAGTGCCGGGTGCGTAGGAGGAGGGGACGAAGATCGTCAGGTCGGTCGGCTCGACCTCGCCGTCGACGACCAGCTCGGCCCGCTCGGTGTGCACGCCCGGAGCGGCCGGCGGGAAGTCACCGAATCCGGCCATCGCCGCCCGCCAGTCCTCGAGGGAGACCTCCTTCCGCCGGGCCAGTTCGCGGGCCCGCGCCGCCCGCTCCTCCGGGGTCGGCAGGTCGACCAGCGCCGCCAGCTCGGCGGCCGGATCGAAGGAGGCTCCTTGCGGACAGGCAAGCAGAAGGGAGGCGAGGAGCATCGACGACCAGACTAGCGCCCGGCGGCCTAGTCCGGCAGGAAGACGCTCACCACCGCGTTCGGTTCCAGCGGCACGATCACCCGGTCGACCTGGACCGTCAGCCACTGCTCCTTGCGTTCGAGCAGGTCGGTGGTCCAGGCGGCGCGGAGCGGGCGCGGGAAGCGGACCACCGCCACCGGGCCGGGTCGGGGACCGGCGCGCAGGCGCAGCAGGTAGCCGTCGTCGGCCTCGGTGCGCTTGAAGGCCAGGGCGCGGACGTCGCCCTCCAGGCGGAAGAAGCGGCCCTGGGCCGGCTGGCCCGGGGCGGCCGCCCCGGCCGGCACCCACAGCGCCGCCGGCGGGGCCAGGTCGTGCCGCAGTTGCTCGGGCGGGGGCGGCGCGGTGCCGGCGGCGCCGAAGCGCAGCACGCAGTCCTGCGGCACCTCGTCGGGCATGCCGGGCTCGTCCTCGAAGCGGACGATGGCGCCGCCGATCACCTCGGTCTCGTCGGCGTGTTGGACGGCCTTGGTCGTGAGCGCGATCTCGTCGTCCTCGACCGCGCCGAGCGGGGCGCCGTTCATCTCGCCCAGGTGGAGGATCGGCGAGTCCCGCGGCACCAGGCTGGCCCAGCGGCCGCCGGCGCCGCGCAGCACCGCGCCGGTGTCGAGCGAAAACGAGCCGAGCGCCGCGCCCGGCAGGCTGTCGGCGCCGGGGCGGAAGCGGCCGCCGGGTCCGTCCACCAGGAGTTCGGTCGGGGTCTGCAGGGCGAAGGGGAAGGTGACCGCGTAGTGTTCGCTGTGCTTGTCGTAGGGGACGAAGGGCAGTGCGCTGCGGCGGAAACGGCCGAGGAAGTCGAGCCGGTCCTCGGCCTCGTGCAGGCGGTATTCGGCCAGGACGGTGCCGCCCGGGCCGATCACCCGCGCCCGGCGCAGGATCGGCGACGGCTCCTCGACCTGGAGCTGCAGCCCCGGCGGCACCAGCGGGGTGAAGATGCCGAAGAAGGTCGCCTGGTGGTAGCCGTGCTCGATGCCGCCGAAGCGGTGGACGTCGGCCCCGACCCAGTCCGTGCCGGCGGCGTCCGTCAGCCGCCGCACCGTGCCGTCGAGCGGGTCGAGTTCGAGGCTGCGGCCGCCGAGAGAGATCGTGGTGCCGGCGGTCCAGGCCGGCGGCGGCGGCGCGCTGCCGCCGCCCGCGACCCGCCAGCGGCGCCAGCCGTGGGCCGGCACGCGGGCGCGGAAGCACAGCCGCGAGCGGTCGTCCGCCAGCCAGCGGAAGGGCTGCGGGGCACCGGTGGCCGGATCGACCAGGGCCAGGTCGGGCGGCTGCGGGGCGCCGCAGTCGACCTCGATCAGGCCCTCGAAGACGCCGCCGAGCGGGTTGGCGACGATCAGACCGGACTCGCCGGCCGGCACCTGACGGGCGGCGAGGTCCTCCAAGCCGCGGCGCAGCAGGCCGTCCACCCGCTTCACCGTCCGCTTCGTCAGGGCGACGAACTCACGGTTCTGCTGGTCCACCTCGGCCAGGGTCATCAGTCCCGGCCAGCCGGCGCCGCCGCCGGAGTGCTCGAGGTAGAGCATGCAGCCGTTCCAGGCTTCCCGCAGTAGCTCGCGCGGCCAGGCCCGGCCCGACTCGGCGTGGGCCACCGCCTGCAGCGCCTCGGCTTGGGGCAGCCGCGCCAGCGCCCGGCGCAGCGCCGCCTGGGTCGCCGGCGTGATCTGGGTGCCGCTCTCCCACAGGCCGGCGGCGTCGCCGCGGTAGGTCGGGAAGACGTCGCCGTAGGTCTGGCGCAGGTGGCGGAAGAACTCCTCCGGCGTCGCCAGCACCAGCTTCGGGTTGTCGTAGCGGGCGTTCCACTGCGCCGCCAGGTCGGCCATGCCCAGGCTGGGGCCGGCGTTGTCGAAGCCGCGCATGACCAGGACGGCGTCGTAGGGGTAGCCGGCCGCCTCGAACTCGGGCAGGCGCTGACCGAGCAGGTTGTAGGCGCGGTTGAGGTCGGTCAGGCCCCAGTCGGTGAAGCCCTCGACGTAGGACCCGTAGGTCTCCCAAGTCAGCACCCGGCTGCCGTCCGGCGCCTCCCACCAGAACGGCCGGTCGGCCAGCGGGATGTCCGGCTTGCCGCCGACGAAGTCGTTCGGGCCGGTCAGGAGGTACTCGACGCCGGAGCGGGCCAGCACCCGCGGCAGGTCCAGGGTGTAGCCGGGCACGTCGTCGAGCAGGGCGCAGCTCAGGCGGGCGCCGTAGCCGCCGGCGAGCCGGGCCGCCGGGTGGACGAAGCGGTCGAGCAGCTCCTCGCTCCAGATGCCGGAATGGGGACCGACGTAGCCGGCGCCGAGGGCGAAGCGGCGCTCCTGGAAGCGGGCGCGCAGGCGCGCCTTGTCCGCCGCCGAGGCCAGGCGGTCGAACTGCTCGAGCTGGAAGCCGGTCTCGACCGTCCAGCGGAAGGAAGGGTCGAGGTCGGCCAGGCGCAGCGCCTCGACCAGGTTGTCGTGGACGATCTGCGCCACCACCGTCGGCGGATCGGTGAAGCCGACGTCGGTGTGCGACATCTCGACCACGTAGACCCACTGGATGGTCGAGGAGATGCCGGGGTCGGGCGCCTGGGCCGGGGCCGCGGCGGCGGCGAGGAGGAGGGGAAGGAGCATGGCTGGTGGTTCTCCCACCGAGTCTACGCCGGAACCGGCGCCCGCGGGGCGCCGAAGCCCTCATGCTCGGTGCGGGCGATGATCTCGTCCTGCAACGCCTCGGACAGGTCGCAGAAGTAGTCGCTGTAGCCGGCGACCCGGACGATCAGGTCGCGGTACGACTCCGGATCGGCCTGGGCGGCGCGCAGGGTGTCGGCGCCGACGACGTTGAACTGGAGGTGGTGGCCGTCCATCCGGAAGTAGGAGCGGACCAAGCCGCGGAGCTGCTCGATGCCCTCCTCGCCGGCCAGCAGCGGCGGGGTGAACTTCAGGTTGAGCAGGGTGCCGCCGGTGCGGACGTGGTCCATCTTGCCGGCCGACCGCAGCACCGCGGTCGGGCCGCGGCGGTCAGCGCCCTGCACCGGGCTGATGCCCTCGCTCAGCGGCGTGCCGGCGCGGCGGCCGTCCGGGGTGGCGCCGGTGACCTCGCCGAACCAGATGTGGCAGGTGGTCGGCAGCATCTCGACCCGGTAGTGGCCGCCCTTGGTGTTCGGGACGCCGTCGATGGCGGCGAACAGCTCCTCGAACACCCGCAGCATCAGCTCGTCGGCGCGGTCGTCGTCGTTGCCGTACTTCGGCATCTTGTTGCGCAGGCGCAGGCGCAGCGGCTCGGCGTCCTCGAAGTCCTCGGCCAGCGCCGCGATCAGTCCGCGGATGCCCTCGGCGCCGTCCTCGTGCCAGATCTCGCGCAGGGCGGCGAGCGAGTCGGTGATCGTGCCGATGCCGACCGCCTGGATGAAGCTGTTGTTGTAGCGGGCGCCGCCGGCGTTGTAGTCCAGGCCCTTGCTGATGCAGTCGTCGATGATCACCGACAGGAAGGGCGCCGGCATGTGGTCGGCGTAGATCCGTTCGATGAGCTGGTTGCCGGCCAGCTTGAGGCGCAGGAAGTGGCGGAGCTGGGTGCGGAAGGCGGCGAACAGCGACTCGAAGTCGGAGTGGTCCTCGGCCCGACCGGTGTGCGGCCCGAGCTGGCGGCCGGTGCGCGGGTCGTAGCCGTCGTTCAGGGTCAGCTCGAGCACCTTCGGCAGGTTGAAGTAGCCGGTCAGGATGTAGGCCTCCTTGCCGAAGGCGCCGACCTCGACGCAGCCGCTGCAGCCGCCCTCGCGCGCGTCGCGCAGCGACTTGCCCATGCGGAGCTGCTCCTCGACGACGCTGTCGGCATTGAAGATCGAGGGGAAACCGTAGCCGTTGCGGATCACCCGCAGCGCCGCGCGCAGGAAGCGGTCGGGCGTCTTGCGCGAGATCTGGACGTTGCTCGACGGCTGCAGCAGGTGCATCTCGTCGATGATCTCGAGCAGCAGGTAGCTGAGTTCGTTGCTGCCGTCGCCGCCGTCGGGCCGCAGGCCGCCCAGGTTGATGTTGGCGAAGTCGGTGTAGGTGCCGCTCTCGGCCGCCGTCACCCCGACCTTGGGCGGCGCCGGGTGGTTGTTGAACTTGACGAAGAAGCACTCGAGCAGTTCCCGCGCCCCCTTCCGGTCGAGCGTGCCGGCGGCCAGCTCGGCCTGGTAGAAGGGCCACAGGTGTTGGTCGAGGTGGCCGGGGTTGAAGGCGTCCCAGCCGTTCAGCTCGGTGATCACCGCCAGGTGGCACCACCAGTAGGCCTGCAGCGCCTCGTAGAAGGAGCGCGGCGCCTCGGCCGGCACCCGGCGGTTGACGGCCGCGATCCGCTCCAGCTCGGCCCGCCGCGCCGGGTCCTCGCAGGCGGCGGCCAGCTCCTCGGCCCGCTCGGCGTGGCGGCGGGCGTAGACGATCACCGCCTCGGCGGCGAGGCGCATCGCCGTGAGCTGCTCGCGCTTCTCGTAGGCGCGCGGGTCGGCGACGAAGTCGAGCGCCGCGATCGCCTCGTCGATCCGGCGCTGGAAGTCGCGCATCCCGAGTCGGTAGATCTTGCCGTCGGCGACCGTGTGCCCCGGCGCCCGCTGCTCCATGAACTCGGTGAAGACGCCGGCCTCGTAGGCGGCGTGCCACTCCTCCGGGAGCTGGGCGAAGATCCGGTCGCGCAGGCTGCGGCCGCGCCAGTAGGGGATGACCTCGCGCTGGTAGGCCTCGCGCACCGCCGCCGGCACCTCGTAGCGGGTCTTCGGCCGCGTGTGCAGCACCTCGAGGTCCTCGAGACTGTGGCAGGTCAGCTCGGGGAAGGTCGGCACCTCCTTCGGCGCCGGGCCGCGCTCGCCGACGATCAGCTCGCGTTCGCCGATCCAGACCGTCTTGTGCTCGCACAAGTGGAGGAAGGCGCGGGCGCGCAGGACCGGGGTGGACCAGCGGCCCTCGTTCTCGCGGTAGAAGCGGGTCAGGAGCACGGCGCGCTCGGCCGAGACGGTCGGCACGGCGTCGAGGCTCCGGCGGCGGAGGAAGGCGGTGCGTTCGTTCATCGCGTCGGCACGGGCTCGCGCCCGTCGGTGGTCACGCTCAGGCCCCGGCGGCGGAAGGGGGCGGCCAGCTCCTCCATCCGCGCGGGGTCGGGGGTGGGGATCGCCGGCAGCGGCGGCGCCGCCCCCAGGCGGCGGTACTTGTCGCGGCCGATGGCGTGGTAGGGAAGCAGGTCCACCCGCTCGAGCCCGGCGAGACCGGCGGCCACCTCGGCGCTGGCCAAGAGGTTCTCTTCGTCGTCGTTCCAGCCGGGCACGATCGGGATGCGCAGGCGGAGGCGTGCCCCGGCGGCGTCGAGGGCGCGCAGGTTGGCCAGCACCGGGCCGCTTCCGGCGCCGGTGGCGGCGCGGTGGCGGGCGTCGTCGACCAGCTTCAGGTCGTAGAGGAAGAGGTCGGCGAGCGGCGCCACCGCGGCCACGACCTCGGCCGGGGCGAAGCCGGAGGTGTCCACCGCGGTGTGGACCTCCTCCGCGCGGCAGGCCCGCAGCAGCGCCAGCAGGAAGTCGGGCTGGGCCAGCGGCTCGCCGCCGGAGAAGGTGGCGCCGCCGCCGGTCTCGTCGTAGTAGAGCCGGTCGCGCAGGATCTCGGCCATGACCTCGGCCGCGCTTCGCTCGCGCCCGTGCAGGCGGCGGGCCTCGGCCGGGCAGGCCTCGGCGCAGGCGCCGCAGAGCAGGCAGCCGGCCTCGGGCGCCGGCGGCTCGCCCGGCCCGGGGATGCCCTGGCGCGGGCAGGCCTCGAGGCAGGCGCCGCAGGCGACGCAGCGGCCCGGCTCGACCACCAGCGCCGCGCCGCGCCCCTGGCTCTCCGGGTTGTGGCACCAGCGGCAGGCCAGCGGGCAGCCCTGGAGGAAGACGGTGGTCCGCACGCCGGGACCGTCCTGGACGGACCAGCGCTGCACGTCGAGGACGAGGCCGCGGACCATGGGTGGGGGTGGAAACGGGGAGGGATCACCCTAAACCCTGCGCGGCGCACCGGGGAGGGCCGGACCGGCCGCTCGCCCTGCGGCTCACAATCGAGCCGGTGCACCGCGTCGGGCTCTCCTTCCGCGGCCTGCTCGAGCTTCTCGGGCGGCCTGTCGACCATTCGGAAATCGACCTCGCTCCCCAGGGCGGACTGTGGTCACCGTGGTGGTGTGCCGGATGGAGTGCGGACACCCGATAGGGGATTGCGAGCTCCGGGTTGCAGAGCAGTCTCTCCACAAGAAATGGCCCGTTATCGGCTCTTGCAGAAGGGCAACCTACAGGCTACATTCCTGTCCACTTGGCAGGCGGTCTGCCAATCAAACAGTCCTTCTGAACTGAGGCTCATGAACTACCTCGCTACCTCGCTACCTTGACCCTGGCCGTCTTGCTCACTTGCCAGATCGTTGCTGCGCAGACCGTGAACAACCCGACCGGGACTTGGCAAAGGAAGAATCTCCCCTGGCCTCTTGCTGAGAGTGACTCCGGCACCATCGGGAGCAAGACCGGGGAAAACTACCAGTACATCGACTACTACTGGACCCTGTCCCCTCATCTCGGGAACATCCATATCCAAGAAGCTAAGTCCAAGAACTTGCAGGTACTGACACGATCCCTTGAGGATGATTTCCAGGCTCTAGAGTCCTGGGATTATGTCGGGACCAAGTTGGGTGTGGTCGAGGAATATGTCACCCTGGAAGCCCTCGGCCAGCACAACATCAACAAGCCGCATGCCGCTGCCTACGCCGTGTCGACCTTGGAATCTGTGTCAACGAGCAAGTCCCCGGTTTCCGATGGTGTCGCCTGCAATAGTGGGAATGGTCGCGAAACCACCCAGGGTGCGATCGGGACGGTCACGATCCATTTGGTGTTCTTCGACCTCCATTCAACATCACTGCCTTTCAAGGGACCGGAGCAGGGATCGTCAATGACAGCGGATTGGTCTTTGGCGATGTCTGTGATGTGAACCAGTGGACCCGCCGGCAACACACTCAGATCAACGGAATGGCAAGCGTTCGGTGGCCTGGTGGCGGAGCCGATCCTGCCGAGGCCTGGGCGATCTCTGACGGAGAGATCTCCGGAACGATCAGCCTGCTCGAAGTCGAGTCCTGCTCCTGAACCGAGTTCTTCACGGGATGTCCATTCTCCATACCCCCGTCGTGGTGTCCGGGCGGGGCTGGATTGAGGGCCTCGACATCGGCCGATGAAGCGGAAACCCCAGCTGTTTGTCCTTCTGGGCCTGGCGTTGCTGGTCCTGGCCTACATCATCGGAGCCTCGGTTCGTGATCATGGAGCGGGTTCCTCTCCTTCTCGATCATCGGATGGACTGGTGCCGTTGACCCCGGCTGACGACCTGGCCATGGGGCCTGAGGCGTCCAGGAAGACTGAAGAGCCTTCCCCCTTCCTCGTCGTCCGGGATTCTCGGTCTTTGGTGCCCTTGGGCGGTGCCGGCGCGATCTACTTCTATGAGGATGGAAGATTGACCTGGTGGGTCGGACCTGGGGATTCCGTTCCGGGCGGGAGTGAGGACTTGGCGTGGATCCTCGTTGGAGCCAGCGGGTATGGCCCCGTCGCTCTCCCCGGGCCGGTTCTGGAATCGATGGTCGTCCCCCTTGATGCCCACAGTTCGCTGGCGATCGAGCTGAGGGACCACCTGGATCGTCCGATCCCTGATGTCCGCATCCATCTTCAATTCGGGCCGGGGAGGAGCAAGGAGTTCAAGCGGGTGGGGCAGGTGCACAGCCTCCTCGAGGGCGTTGACGAGTTGTTCGATCGTTGCGATGATCCGGAGGCGTTCCGGGCGGCGATCGCGACGGCGGTGGATTCCTGGGCGAACGCCGGTGTTCCTGGTCTCGTTGTTCCGGCCCTCGAGCGGATCCGGTCGCACCTGGGTGATTCCGATTCGGGCCCGGGCATTGCTCTGTACCCGACCCCGAGGCCGGTGACGACGGACGGGAATGGGACCGCTGAGTGGAGCCGATTACCCTGCGGGGTGGATCTGTACTGGCGGCATGATTCGGTCCTGCCGATCGAGTGCATCCCCCCCTTCGTTTCGGAGGAACTCTTCGTTCAGCCGGATGGGAGCTTCCGGGCCAGTTTCGAGTCCTTCCTGAACCGGAGATCTGGATTCTTCCAGCTCGAGCCGGGTCGTCGGAGGTATTTCCTGGCACGAGCGGGTCCCGTCCAGCGGGTGTGGGGGAGATTGGGGCCGGAATTCGACCCGCAGGCTCCGATTCGGATCGCCCTGGTGGGCGCCTCGGACGTGGCGTCCTCCCAAGGAGCAGTCCTGCGGAACTTCGACACGGAGGGCCTGGTCCTTCCGTCCGAGGATGGCGGATTCGTCTTCGAGGGCGTTTCTCCGGGCCCCAAGCAGGTGACCGCGCTGCAGCAGCGGGAGGGTCTCCGCTGGGTGTTCGCTGCCGCCGATTTTCTGATGCCAGAGGGCGAGGACTACTTCCTGGGGACCCTGTCCCCGGTACCCGGGCGAATGGAAGTGAGGGTTGGATATGCCTTCCCGGATGGTCGGGCCATCCCGGTTTCCACTCTGATGAGCGACCTGGGGTGGGACTCCCGACCCAGGTGCGATATTGTCGTGAAGCAGAAGGCTGAGGGCTTGGCCTTTCCGTTCTGGGAGGCTGTGGCCGGGGTTCCGGTGGGGAAGGATCTGGTGTTCGAAGGCTTCCCCGAGGGGAAATTGAGTCTGCAAGCTCTTCCGGGCAGGTGGTTCTCGAATCTCGGACCTTACCGCCTGGTCCGCATGGAGGCCTATGCGGAGTTCTACTCGATGGAGAAGGGCCGGGTCGACTTCCTCCTGGAGAGGGGCTGAACCTCTTCTCCGACCATGGAACCGGACTTGGCCCGTCGGCCGCGGTCAGGGCCGCAGCCAGCGGAGCCCGTCCTCGAGCCAGGCGACGCGCAGCCCCTGGCCCCGGTCGGTGGCGCAGAAGCGGCCGGCCTGGCGCCGGCCCATCGCCAGCAGGGCGCAGGACAGGGCCTCGGCCTCGGCCGCGCTGGGGGCGATCACGGCGCAGGCGGCGCCGGGCCGGGCGGTGCCGCCGGTGGCCGGGCGGACGATGTCCGGACTGCCGTCGGCGCCGACTGGGGCCAGGTTGGCGAGCGCCCGGCGGCGGAGCGGCACGTGGGCGAGGGCCGGCGATCCGTCCGGCGAGCCGGGCGGGCGCAGGCCGAGCTGCCAGCCGCCGTCCAGGGCCAGGGCCAGCTCCGGGCCGGCGGTGAGCAGGCCCTCGGCCACCCCGGCCGCCCGCAGGACCGCCGCCGCCCGGTCGAGGGCGTGGCCGCGGGCGATGCCGCCGAACTCCAGCCGGGTATCCGGATGGCGGAAGCGCACCACCCGCCGGACCGGATCGACCAGGATGGCGCCGATCCCGTCGGCCGGCCGGTGCTGGCGGCAGCGGGCCGGGGCGGTCGGGTCGAAGTGCCCGCGGGTCCGCAGGCCGAGCTGGCCGCAGGCGACGAGCAGGTCGAGCAGGTCCCGGCTGACCCGCACCAGCCGCCGGCCGCCCAGCCGGTTCAGGCGGCTCAGCTCGGAGCCGGGATCCTCGGGATCGACCAGCCGGCCGATCCGGGCGACCTCGTCCAGGGCCCGGCCGGCGGCGGCGGCCAGGGCGCCTTCGTCCTCGCCCGGCAGGACGAATTCGAACACGCAGCCGAGGGCCGAGCGCGAGAAGCGGTGGCCGAGGTGCGTCGGGGGCTGGAGCACGGCCCAACAGGGATAGCGGCGCGGGGGGGTGGATTCACCCCCCGAGCCGCTCTTTTTCCACCGGCGACCGCCGGCCTCAGCCGCGGGCGCCGAGCACCTTGCCGTAGCGGTAGTAGACCTCGAGGATCAGGGCGCCGATGGCGGTGGTGTACACCCGGCCGCCGTC
>RFGR01000167.1 GCA_003696625.1 Planctomycetota bacterium | reverse complement strand
GGGAGGCGCTGCTGCCGCTCGACGCCCCGCTCTCGATCGACACCCGCTCGGCCCGGGTCGCCGCCGCCTGCCTCGCCGCCGGCGCCAGCTGGATCAACGACGTCTCGGCCCTCAGCGACCCGGCGATGGCGCCGACCGTCGCCGCCGCCGGCGCCGACCTCTGCCTGATGCACTCGCGCGGCACCCCGGCCGACATGCAGCGGCGGACCGGCTACCGCCACCTCCTCGGCGAGGTGATCGACGAACTGGCCGGCCGCTGCCGCCTCGCCCTGGCCGCGGGCGTGGCCCCGGCGCGGATCCAGGTCGACCCCGGGATCGGCTTCGCCAAGGACGCCGAGCAGAGCCTGGCCCTGCTCGGCCGTTGTGGCGCCCTGCGCGGCCTCGGCTTCCCGCTCCTGGTCGGCCCGTCGCGCAAGTCCTGCCTGGTCGCCGCCCTCGGCGAGCGCCCGCCCCGCCAGCGGGACGCCGGCAGCGCCGGCGTCGCCGCCTTGGCCGCCGCCCAGGGGGCCGCCTGGCTGCGCCTCCACCGCGGCGGCGAGCTGTGGGACGCGGTCCTGGCCGCCGCCGCGGCCGGCGCCGCCGCCCGCGTCCTCCGCCCGGCCGAGGACGCCGTCCCCGAGGTGACCGGGTGATGGACTGGCTGCCCGACCTCGGCCTGCGCCAGCTGCTGCAGCGGCTGATCGAGATCGCCACCCTGACGGTGGCCTACTACGGACTGCTCCGCTTCCTGCGCAGCACCCGCGGCGGCGGCCTGCTGCGCGGGCTTGGTGTCTTCGTTTCGATCACCCTCGTCCTTTACGCCTTGTTCTCGATCTTTCCGGGCGTGCCGGTCCTGGTCGAGATCCTGCGCCAGGTCGGCGGCGCGATCGTCCTGATCCTGGTCATCCTCTTCCAGCCCGAACTGCGCCAGGGCATCGCCCGTTTCGGCCGCGGCGGCCTGCTCCGATTCCTCGGCCAGGAGGAACGCTCGACCGAGACCGCGGCGCGGGTGGCGCGGGCGGCCCAGCGGATGGCCAAGGAGCGGATCGGGGCCCTGATCGCCTTCGAGCGCGGCGTCTCGCTGGCCCCCTACTCCGACAACGCTGTGCCGGTCGACGCCCCGGTCAGCGGCATCCTGCTCGAGACCATCTTCTTCCCGGGCGGACCGCTGCACGACGGCGCCGTGGTGATCCGGGAGGACCGGATCCAAGCCGCCGCCTGCCTGCTGCCGCTGGCCGATCCGTCCGAGGAACTCGGCCGCCTCGGCACCCGCCACCGAGCCGCCCTCGGCCTGTCCGAAGAGACCGACGCCGTCACCCTGGTGGTCAGCGAGGAGACCGGGCAGATCTCCCTCTGCTCGGCCGGTCGCCTCATGCGCCAGATCCCCCTCGATCAGATCGAGGAGAAACTGGTCGCCCTCCTCCACCCCGAGTCCGAGCCGGAGCCGGCGGCGGCGGACGAGGAAGCCTCGGATGCTGCGGTCGCGGCCGCGAAGGAGGGCCGGTCGTGATCCGCCTCCGCCGCCTGTTCCTGCACGACCTCGGGCGCAAACTGCTGGCCCTGTTCCTGGCCGTCCTGACCTGGTGGTGGGCCAGCGGCCAGATCACCGAGACCGACCGGCTCGAGTTCACCGTCTCCCTCGGCGGCGCCCCGGGCGTCGCCGGCCGCAGCTCCCTGACCATCCTCAAGCCGGACGGCTGGATCCTGACCAAGCCGGCGGTCGGCGACCGGGTGGTCATCACCCTGCGCGGCGAACGGGCCGGCCTGGCCCGGGTCAAGGCGGGCCTCGGCGCCGGCTACGACCCGCGCGCCGCCCTCGCCGGCCAGGTACGCGAGAATCCCGGCCTGGACGTGCAGACCGTCCGCCTCCGCCTGGACGACCTGGACTGGAACAACCCGGACGCGGCCGACTTCGTCCTCGACCAGGAGGACGAGCCGATCCTGCTCACCTTCGAGCGGGAGCGAAGCGTCGAAGTCGACGTCGAACCGGCGATGCTCGACTTGCGCGGCCGGGTCCATCCGAACTACGAGCTGGTGCCGGCCGAGGCCGAACTGAGCCCGAACCGGGTCCGGCTCACCGGCCCGCTCAGCCGGGTCCAGGCCCTGGAGGAGGCGCTGGCCGCGTGGCGGTCGGGCGAGGGGGACGGGCCGGGCTTGTTCGAACCGATCGACCTCTCCGGGGCCACCGGCGATCTGGTCCTGCCGGTCCGCCTGGCGCCCTTCTGGGCCGACACCGTCGGCATTGAGCCGCCGCGCCTAACCGCCCACCTGCCGATCCGGGAGCACATGCCGGATCCGGTCGAGTTCGACATGCCGGCGCCGCAGCTGCTCTTCGCCGGGATCCCGGGCACCGAAGGCTGGGAGCCGTCCGGCGCCCCGCTCGGCCGCTGGCGGCTCTCCTTCGACCGCCTGCCGGGTTTCCGGCCGCCGACCGATGTCGACGAGGACTGGATCCGCGACCACCTGGTGTTCTTCGTCGACCTGCGACCGCTGGTCCGGGTCAGCCGCACCGAGCAGGACCTGCCGCTGCACTGGCGCTACGTCGGCGAGGACCGCCCCGATCAGATGAACGACTCCCTGCGGATCGAACCACTCGATCCGGCCAACGCGATGGTCAAGATGAAGCGGCAAACGGCCGACGGCGGATGAGCAACCGGCTGTTCGGAACCGACGGCATGCGCGGCCGGGCCGGCGAGGAGCCGCTGACCGCGGCCACTCTCGAGCGGCTCGGTCGAATCCTCGGCGCCCGCCTCGGCGGTCCCGGCCGGGCGGTCCTGCTCGGTCACGACGGCCGCGAGAGCGGCGAGGAGCTGACCGCAGCCTTGGTCGAGGGCTTGAACGCGGCCGGCTGCGACGCCGACGTCCTCGGCCTGGCTCCGACGCCGGCGGTGATGTTCCTGACCGGAGACGGCCCCTACGACGCCGGCGTCGTCGTCTCGGCCTCGCACAACCCGGCCGAGGACAACGGCGTCAAGCTGCTCGGCGGCGACGGCGCCAAGCTGGCCGACGCCGAGGAAGAAGCGATCGAGCGCGCCTTGCGCCGGGGCGAACCGGCGGCGGCAGCCGCGGTCCCCGGCCGCCGGCGGCGGGTTCAGGCCCAGGTCGGTGACTACCTCGCCTGGCTGCGCAACACCGCCTTCCCCGACCTCGACCTGCGCGGCTGGAAGGTGGTGCTGGACGCCGCCAACGGCGCCTGGTCCCGGCTCGGCCCGCGCGTCCTCCAGGCCTTCGGGGCCGAGGTCGTGCCCGTGAACGCCGCCCCGGACGGCCGCAACATCAACCTCGACTGCGGCGCCCTCCACCCCCAGAAGGTGGCGACGGCGGTGGTCGAACACGGTGCCTGCGCCGGCCTCAGCGTCGACGGCGACGGGGACCGCGGCCTGATCGCCGACGGCGACGGCCGCGTGCTCGACGGCGACGCGATTCTGGCCGGCCTCGGCCGGCACATGATGGAACGCGGCGAACTCACCGGCGGCACTGTGGTGGCGACGGTGATGAGCAACCTGGCCCTGGAGCAGTGGCTGCGGGCCGTCGGCGCCGATCTGCATCGAACCCCGGTCGGCGACCGCCACGTCGCCGCCGCCCTCCGCGAGCACGGCTGGTGCCTCGGCGGCGAAAAGAGCGGCCACATCCTGTTCGGGCCCGAGCACGACTTCCGCGGCGACGGTCTCTACACCTTCCTGCGCGTCGCCCAGGCCCTGGTCCGCGAGGGCAAGGCCCTGACCGAGTTCGCCGCCGGCTACGCCGACCTGCCCCAGACCCTGCTCAACCTGCCGGCCCGGGCCCGGCGGCCGCTGGCCGAGCTGCCGCGGCTGTCGGCCGAGATCGCCCGGCTCGACCGGGAGATGGGCCCACACGGCCGCAGCGTCGTCCGCTTCTCCGGCACCGAGCTGCTGCTGCGGATCATGGTCGAGGGCGACAGCGAGGAGCTGGTCGAGGACGCGGTGAGCCGGCTGCGCGCCGCCGCCGAGGCCGACGGCATCCTGGCCGAATGAAGCAGGGTCCGCTGCTCGCCCTCGAACTGTCCGGACCGCGCTCGAGCATCGCCCTCGCCTTGCCCGGAGCGGCGATCGTCGAACGCGGCTTCGGCGGCGAACGCGGCCGGCGGCTCCTGGCCGAGGTGGCGGCGCTGGCCGAGGAGACCGGCACGAAACCGGTCGACCTCGCCGGTGTCCTGGTCGGAGTCGGTCCCGGTTCCTACACCGGCCTGCGCATCGCCTGCGCCGCCGCCCGCACCCTGGCCGCCGCCCTCGGCATTCCCGTCGGCGGCCTCTGCTCCTTCGCCGCCGCCGCCCTCGCGGCCCCGCTCGGCGCGGAAGTGGATCTGCTGCTCGACGCCTACCGCGGCGAGGTCTACCACGCCCGCTACCGCCGCGACGAGGAGCCGATCGAAGTGGTCGCGCCGCGGGTGCTGGCGCGCACGGAGGCGGCCGCGGCGATCGCCGGCGACCGCCTGATCGGCGACCCTGCCTTGCTCGGCGGGAACGCCGGCGGCGTCGCGGTGGTGGCGCCGGAGGTGGCGCCGACCGCTCGTCAGCTGCTCCTGCTCGGCGGCTCCCGTCCCGACCGCTGGCTGCCGCCGGAGCCGCTCTATCTGCGCGCGGCGCGCTGAACCGCCCGGCCGCCCGGAAGGGCGGAAACGAAGAGCGGCGCGCTCCCGGGCGGGGGCGCGCCGCTCGACCGCGATCGCGGCCTAGAGATCCTGCGGGCGCAGAGTCTTCCGGCCGTTCGCGGTGGCGCGGCCTTCGGCGTTCTTGATCGCGTTGCGGACGTACTCGTCCAGGGCGGCGTAGAAGTCGCTCGAGACGTTGCAGTTGCGCACCGCGTTCTTGGTGCGGCTCTTCGAGATGATCATCTCGGCGACCTTCGCGGCGCGGCCCCGCTTGGCGGTCTTCTTGCGCGCAGCCTTCTTCTTCGAGGCGGCCTTGCGGGTGGTCTTGCGGGCCGCCTTCTTGGCGGTCTTGGCCTTCTTCTTCGCAGCCATGTTCTTGATTGTCTCTCGGTTGAGGAACTGGGTTCCAGCAGGGGTGGGTTGGTCACGGCGACGCGAAAGGCCGCCGACGGCGGGAATTCTGCCGAGCGAATCCCCGTCGAGTCAAACCGAAAACCGCTAAATTCCGGCTCCAATCGCCGGATTCCGGCCGATCCTAGATCGGCCGGTCCGCCGTCCGACCCATGCCGCCCCGCCTCGCCCGCCGCCTCCTCCCGGCCCTCGGCCTGCTCGTCCTCGCCCCGGTCGGCGCCCTCTCCGCCCAGGTCTCCGCGGTCGCCGATCCGGTCCGGGAGCGGGCCTTGCGCCGTTTCCGCGACCTCGCTGACGAAGACCGGCAACGACTGCTCGATCGGGCCTACGAACTGGCCCTGTCCGTCCCCCACCCGCTGGCCCGGGCGGCGGCCGGTCTCGAAGCCGCGGCCGGCCGGCTGTCGGTGGCCGATCCCGATCCGGCCCGCGCCTTCGCTCCCGAGCGCTACGCACCGGCCCTGCACCTGCGCACGCGGGTGCAGGAGCCCGGCGATCCGGTCTGGGAGCAGACCGCCCGCGCCCTCTTCGCCGGCCGCCGGCCGCCGGACCGGGACCGGATCTGGGAGTGGGATCCCGGCCGGCGTCTCCTTCTTCGGCCCCGGCGGCCGGCGCAGCCGGAACAGCGCCTGGCCCGGATGTTCGCCGGCGACTGGCCCGATCCGAGCCGCCTGACCGCCCTGGCCGAGGCCGCCCTGCAAGGGGATTCGCCGGCCGATCCGGTCGCGGACTACTTCCGCCACCACTACCGCGACCGGGAAGGCCGAGTCTTCGCCGGCATCCGCCTCGTTGACGCCTGGAACAGCGGCCGGAAGATTGAGGTTTCCGACGTCGAGGCGGTGGCCTTCCTCCGTCTCATCCAGGACCGGGGCGACGTTCGCTCACCGATCCCCGCCCGCTTGCACGACCCGATCTATCGGCGCATCGCCGCCGCCTACGCCGCGTGGCGCGAGGCGGCCGAACTGCGCCGGGCGCTGGCCGTGCGCCTCTGTTCCGACCGCGAACCGCCGCGGCCGGTCTACTCCGCGCTGAGCGAAGCGATCGACTCGGCCTGGGTCCGGCTCGGGCACGACCCGGCTCGGGCGTCCGCGCTGCTCGCACGGCATCCGGACCGCCGCTCGTTCTTCGCCGCGATCCAGGACCTGCCGGAGGAGGAAATCGCCCCGCCCGAGGACCGGGCGGGCCTGGCCGGGTTCCTGCGCTGGGCGGTGGAGGAGGCCTGTCGGGAAGAAGGCCTGCTCCGGCTCGGCCGCCGCTGACACCCCTGTCCCCCGCCGGCGACGGCCACCCGGGTCGATCCGGAGCGGATCTGGACGGAGCCGCGGGTCCGCCGTACACTCCCGGCCGCGCGGAGAGGTGGCAGAGTGGCCGAATGCGGCAGCTTGCTAAGCTGTTGTGTCCGGAAGCGGGCACCGAGGGTTCGAATCCCTCCCTCTCCGCCAGCCCGCCGGTGAGCCCGACACCCGACCCCGCCCGCCTTGCCGGCCAGCAGGTCCTGGTCCTCGGCCTGGGCGCCTTCGGCGGCGGCGCCGGCTGCGTCCGCGCCCTCCTCCGGCTCGGCGCCCGGGTCACGGTGACCGATCTGCGACCGGCCGAGCGACTCGGCGAGGCCCTGGACGAACTCGCCGGGCTCGAGGTCGAGACGGTCCTCGGCGGCCATCCGCCGGAGCTGTTCCAGGGCCAGGTCGTGGTCGTCAATCCGGCCGTGCCGCCCGGGGCGCCGGTGCTGCGGCTGGCCCGAGAGCGGGGCTGCCTGCTGACCACCCAGGTCAACCTGGCCGCCCGCCTGCTCGGACGGCGATCCTGCGCGGTCGTCACCGGCACCCACGGCAAATCCACCTGCGCCGCTCTCGCCGCCCACCTCCTGGCCGAGGATCCGAGGCGGCCGGTGGTGCTCGGCGGCAACCTCGGCGGCTCGCTGCTGCTGCAGGCGCTCGAGGCACCGCCCGACGCCCGCTTCGTCCTCGAGCTGTCCTCCTTTCAGCTCGAGCGCCTGGAGGCGCCGCACGGCTGGCCGGAATGCGTCGTGCTGACCTCCCTCTCCGAGGATCATCTCGACCGCCACGGCGATCCGGCCGCCTACTGGGCGGCCAAGCGCCGCGCCGTCGCCTTCCAGGATGCCGCCGGCAGCCTCTGCCTGCCGGCCGCGCTGCCGGCCGCGCGCATCGCCCCCTGGCAGAAGGAGGCCCCGGGCCGGATCCTCTGGCTGGGGGCGACCGAGCTTCCGACCGATCGGGAGGGCTGGTTCCTGGCCGGCGACCGGATCCGGGAACGGCGCGGCGGCGACGAGCGGGAGCTGGCGCCGGCGGCGGCGGCGCCGTTCCGGGAACCCTACCGG
>RFGR01000166.1 GCA_003696625.1 Planctomycetota bacterium | reverse complement strand
GCCGAGGCCGGGGCCGCGGCCGCGGCCGGCCTCGGCGGCGCCGCCGGCGGCCTGAAAGGGGCGGCGGAGGGCGAGCCGGCGATCGGCGCCCGGATCAACCTGAACACCGCCCCCCGTCCGGTTCTCGAAGGGATGTTCGAGTCCGGGTTTCCGGACGAGCTGGTCGGGGAGATCCTCGACTACCGGAACGAGGTCGACGAGGAGGCGCTGGCCGAGGAGGAGAGCGAGGAGTACGACCCGGAACTGGCGGAGTTCGAGAAAGCCCTCTACGGCGAGCGGCAGGAGGAGCCGAAGCTCTACTTCCACAGCCTCGAGGACCTGACCAAGCTGCCCAGCTTCGAGCGGATGGATCCGGTCCGCCAGCAGGAATTCCGAGATCTGGTCGAGGTCCGCTCGGACGTCTTCAGCATCTACCTCGTCGCCCGGGTGCCGCCGGCCGACTGGATCCAGGAGCGGCGCTACCAGGAACCGCCCGGCGCCGTCCTCCGTCTGCGGGCGGTCTTTTGGCGTCGGCGGACGGACCAAGGTCCGCGGTTCATTCCGATCCAGCCCTGGCGGGAGGTTCCCTACACCCGCTGGCGGGTGCCGGACTTCCCCGAGGATCTGCCCCCGTTCGAGCCGCCGGAGTACTTCTGAGCGGCCGGCGGCCGCCGCCCGAGCAGGGCCGTCAGTTCGCTCCGGGCGTGCTGCAGCCGCGGCGGCAGCTCGAGCCGGCCGAGCAGCCGGTGGAGTTCGCGGGCCCGGCGGCGGATGGTCCGGTCCCCGGGCGGAGCGGTCGTGGCCCGGGCCAGCAGCCGGGCGCAGCGGCGTTCGAGGTCGAGCCAGAGCTGGCCGCCGCTCAGGGCCAGGGCGATCTCGGTCAGGATCAGCCGGGACCGGCGGCGGGAGCCGCCGACCGGACAGCGGGAGGTCGTCGGTCGGGCGCTCAGCTCGAGCAGCCAAGCCGCGCACCAAGGCGGCAACTCGACCGGGCGGGGATCGGGCGGGGCCGGCAGGACCTCGGCCGGATCGCAGCCGGTTCGGAGCCGCGGCTGCTCGAACTCGCGGTAGAGGGCCCGGCGCAGGGCCCGGTCCCAGCCGAGGCCGCCGCGCCGCGCCAGCCAGACCTCGCCCAGGCACTCGCCCAGGACCTCGGCCGGGGGGCGGCCGGCGGCGAGGCCGCTGCGGCGCTGCCAGCGGCGGACCGCCGCCAACAGCCGCGCCCGGCGGGGCGCCGGGATCTCCTCGAGGGCGGAGGCGGCAACGTCGGACACGTCGCTACCATACAGGCTCCCCGGGCCGCGCCGGGCCCGCTGGAGGGTCGGCCCGCCCCTCGCCGGAACCCGTTCCGAGCCGCGCAGCAATGCCTTCCACCGCAGTCGTCGGTCTCCAGTGGGGAGACGAGGGCAAGGGCAAGATCATCGACGGCCTCGCCGCCGAGGCCGACGTCGTCGTCCGCTACGCCGGCGGCAACAACGCCGGCCACACCGTCTTGGTCGAGGGCGAGAAGTACGTTCTCCACCTGATTCCGGGCGGTATCCTGCACGAGGGCACGATCAACCTGATCGGTCGGGGCGTCGTCGTCGACCTGGCGGCGCTGGCAGCGGAGGTGGACGGCCTGGTCGCCCGCGGCGTGCCGGTCGAGGAACGCTTGCGGATCGACGGGCGGGCGCACGTCATCTTCCCCTACCACCGGCACGTCGATCGCTGCGTCGAGATCTGGCGCGGCGAGGGGCGGATCGGGACCACCGGCCGCGGCATCGGCCCGGCCTACGCCGACAAGGTCGCCCGCACCGGCATCCGTCTCGCCGATCTGCTGCGGCCGGCGCTGTTCGAGCGCCGTCTCCACGCCGCCCTGGCCGAGAAGGCCGCCCTGATCTCGCGGGTCTACGAGCAGGAGCCCGAGGACCACACCGAATTGTTCGAGGAGTCGCGGGCCCTGGCCGAGCGGTTCCGGTCTTTGATCGTCGACGGGGCCTCCCTGCTGGCCGAGGCGCGGCGGCGTGGGTGCCGCATCCTGTTCGAGGGCGCCCAGGGATCGATGCTCGACCTCGACGCGGGCACCTACCCCTACGTCACCTCTTCCTGGACCGGCGTCTGGGGCATCGGCGGCGGCGCCGGCGTACCGCCGCGGGCCATCGACCGCGCGCTCGGCGTCGCCAAGGCCTACTGTACCCGGGTCGGCGAAGGTCCGTTTCCGAGCGAGCTGCGCGACGAGACCGGCGAGCGCCTGCGTCAGGCCGGCAACGAGTACGGCGCCACCACCGGACGCCCCCGCCGCTGTGGCTGGTTCGATCTCGTCGCGGCCCGCTACGCCGCGACCCTGAACGGTCTCGACGGCCTGCTGCTGACCAACCTCGACGTTCTCAGTGGTTTCGACCCGCTGCGGGTCGCGGTCGCCTACCGGGTCGAGGGTCGTGAGCGGACCGACTTCCCGGCCGAGATCGACCTGCTCGAGCAGGCGGAACCGGTCTGGCGCGAGCTGCCCGGTTGGCAGGAGGATCTCACCGCGGTCCGGTGTTTTCGCGATTTGCCGGCCGCAGCCCGTTCCTACCTCCGCTTCCTCGAGCAGGAGATCGGTGTGCCGATCGAGCGCGTATCGATCGGCCCCGGCCGCGAACAGATCTTCCCCGGGGAGCACGGCAGCGAGGACCTGTGGCTGAGCTGAGGCCGGACTTCCCGCTGCCGCGGCACGTGGCGATCATCATGGACGGCAACGGCCGCTGGGCCCAGCGGCACGGTTGGCGCCGGATCCGCGGCCATGAGTCCGGGGTCGAGGCGGTCCGGGACACGGTCGAAGCGGCGGCGGAGTGGGGGATCGAGCACCTGACCCTCTACTCCTTCTCGATCGAGAACTGGCAGCGGCCGCGCTCCGAGGTCAACGCCCTGATGGCGCTGCTCCGCCGGTTCCTGGTCGAGGAGCGGCCGACCCTGCTCGACAACGGCATCCGCCTGCGCGCTCTCGGTCGGGTCCAGGACCTGCCCGCCGACGCGGCCGAGGTCCTGCGCGAGACCGAGGCCCTGACCGCCGCCGGCGACCGGATGACCCTCCGTCTGGCCCTGTCCTACGGCGGCCGCCGCGAGCTGGTCGAGGCGGCCCGCCGGCTGGCCGAGCGGGTCGCCGCCGGCGAGCTGGCGCCGGCGGAGGTCGACGAGGCCGCCTTCGCCGGCGCCCTCTACGACCCGGAGATGCCCGATCCCGATCTCGTGATCCGCACCGCCGGGGAGCAGCGGCTGAGCAACTTCTTGCTCTGGCAGGCCTCCTACGCCGAGCTGCACTTCGCCCCCGAGCTGTGGCCCGACTTCCGGCGCCGGCACCTGCTGCGGGCCCTGCGCGACTATCACGGGCGCGAACGCCGCTTCGGCCGCGTCCCCGGCGCCGGCTCGGCCGATTCCAACTGATGGGAGTTCTCGCCACCCGCCTGCGCTACGGCTCCTTGGCGGTGGCCGTGGTCGTCGGCCTGTTTTGGCTCGACCGGGGTCCGGCCCCGCTGCTCGCCTCCGGGCTGGCGGTGGCCCTGCTCGCCCTGGCCGCCCAGGGCGAGTTCTACCGGATGCTGGCCGCGTCGGGCCTGACCCCACGGACCGGCCTCGGCCTTCTCGCCGGCGGCTACTACCTGGCCACCCGACTGGCGCCGGCCGCGGCCGCGGCCTGGGCCGGCGCCGCCCCCGATCCGCGCGCCACCTTCGACGCCGGCGCCCACCTGGCGGCGGCGGTGGTCTTTCTGCTCGTCGTCGGCGTGCTCGGGCGGCGTCCCGAAGACGCCCCGCGCCGGATCGGTACCACCCTGGCCGGACTCCTGCTGGTGCCGTTCCTGCTCGGCTACCTGATCGAGATCCGCCTCTACCACGGCTGGGGTTGGTTGGTCTTCCTGGTCGCCGTGGCCAAGACCGGCGATTCGGCCGCCTTCTTCGCCGGCCGCTATCTGGGTCGGCACAAACTGATTCCGGAGGTCAGCCCGAACAAGACCTGGGAAGGGGCGATCGGCTCGGTGCTCGGCTCGCTGCTCGCCGGCTGGGTCGTCGCCGCCACCGCCTTCCCGGAGCCGCCGGCGGCGGTGCTGTGGATCCCGGCGGCGCTGCTCGCCAACGTCGGCGCCCAGTTCGGCGATCTCGGCGAGAGCCTGCTCAAGCGCGGCTGCCGGGTCAAGGATTCGGCTTCCCTGCTGCCGGTGATGGGCGGTACTTTCGATCTGGTCGACTCCTTCCTGGTCGCCGGCCCGGTGCTGCGCCTGTTCCTGGCCTTCGCCGCGCCGGCGGCGCCTTGAGCGCATGGAGACCCGCCTGCCTCTGCTCAGCCTGGAAGAACAGCGCTGCCTGTTCGGTCCCTACGACCGCCACGTCAAGCAGGCCTCGCGCCGGCTCGGGGTCCGGATGAGCGCCCGCGACGGCAGCCTTCGCCTGACCGGACCCGACGACGCCGTGGCCATCCTCGGCGAGCGGATCGAGGCCGTCCTGGCCGCCTGCCGGGCCGGCGGCGAACCGGGACCGGCCGAGGTCGAGGAGATCCTGTTCGGCGCCGGCGGCGACCAGGAAGCGGCCGCCCGCCGCGCGCCGGCCGCCGGCGGTCTGCCCGCGGCCCGCACCGCCGCCCAGCGCGCCTACCTCGACGCCATCGCCGCCAACGACCTGGTCCTCGCCGCCGGACCGGCCGGGACCGGCAAGACCTTTCTGGCCGTGGCCGCGGCGGTGCGGGAGCTGCGCGGCGGCCGGGTCCAGCGGCTGGTCCTGACCCGTCCGGCGGTCGAGGCCGGCGAGCGGCTCGGTTTCCTGCCCGGCGACTTCGAGGCCAAGGTCAATCCCTACCTGCGGCCGCTCTACGACGCGTTGCGCGAGCTGATCGGGCCGACCGGCCTGCGCCGGCTGCGCAGCCTCGACCTGGTCGAGATCGCGCCGCTGGCCTTCATGCGCGGCCGCACGCTGGCCCGCAGTTTCATCATTCTCGACGAGGCTCAGAACTGCACTCCGGGGCAGATGAAGATGTTCCTGACCCGGCTCGGCCAGGGCAGCAAGGCCGTGGTCACCGGCGACCTCAGCCAGACCGACCTGGTCGCCGGCCGCAGCGGTCTGCAGGAGGCCATCAGCCGTCTCGAAGGCGTCGCCGGCGTCGGCGTGGTCCGCTTCGGCAACGAGGACATCCAGCGCTCGGATCTGGTCCAGCGGGTGGTGGAGGCGTGGCGCGACTGAAGGAGCCGCGGGTCGTGTTCCGGGCCGAGGCGCGGCTGCCGGGACTGACCGCGGCGGCGGTCCGCGCCGTCGTCGCCCGCGCCTGGCGGCTCTACGCCGGTCCGGTCGGCGCCAGGCTCGAGGTCGTGCTACTCGGCGACCGCGAGCACAGCGCCCTGCACGATCGGTTGCTCGGCGACCCGTCGAGCACCGACGTCATGGCGCTCCCGTACGGCGACCTCGACCTGTTCGGCGAGATCCTGGTCAACCGCGACGTCGCCCGCAAGGAGGCGCGTCGCCGCCGCCGGCCGGCGGCCGACGAGGCTCTGCTCTACGTCGTCCACGGCGCCTTGCACCTGATCGGCTTCCGCGATGACGGCGAAGACGCCCGCGCCGAAATGCGCGCGGCCGAGGCGCGGGTGCTGGCCGGCGACTGAGGCGGCGGCGGACCGGAATGGTCGGCGCGGAATTTTCTGCTTTTTTTCGTCGCCGGTGTTTCGCTAGCTTGGTCGCCGGGAGCGAGTTCCCCTTCCCCCCGACCCGTCCTGCGCATGGTTCGCCGAGCGAAACCCGACCGCTTTCCGAACAAGACCCTCGAACGGCTTTGGGCCGAGTGTCGCCGGGGCGACAGCATCGCCGCCCGCAACGCGTTGATCGAGTACTACCGGCCGTTCGCCGCTTCCGTCGTCCGCCGGGAGCGGGCGCGCCTGCCGCGGACGGTCGAACTCGGCGACCTCGAAGGCGCCGGCGACGTCGGCCTGATCCAGGCCATCCAGAACTACGACCCGGACCGCGGCGTCCCCTTCGAGGCCTTCTGCGAGCACCGGGTGCGCGGCGCCATCCTCGACGAACTGCGCCGGCTCGACTGGCTGCCGCGGCCGCTGCGCCAGAGCCTCAACCGGCGGCGGGCGGCGGTCGACGAGCTTCGCGCCGAGCTGGATCGCGACCCGACCGACGAAGAGATCGCCGACCGACTCGGTCTCGACCTCAAGGACTACCTCCAGCACTTCGGCGGCGCCCAGGACGGCCCGGTGATGGCCGGCAGCAAGGGCGGCGGCGAAGGCGAGCAGGGCCTCGATTTCCTCGAGGACACGCGCGCCGAAGGGCCGATCGAGGACGCCAATCGGCGCGAGCTGCTCGAAGTCATCGCCGCCTCCCTGGACGAGGAGGGGCGCGAGATCCTGTTCAAGCGCTTCTTCGAGGAGCGCTCGCTGAAGGAGATCGGAGCCGAACTCGAGCTGAGCCAGTCGCGGGTGTCGAAGATCCTCGGCCGGCTGGTCGATCGGCTCAAGGAGCGCTTCGAGGGCCGGGTGGACTGAGCGCCGCCCGCACCGCCAGCGCCGGTTCCAGCGCCCGTCGCAGCTCGCCGAGCGGGATCATGTTCGGGCCGTCGCTGGGCGAGGACAGCGGGTCCGGGTGGGTCTCGACGAAGAAACCGTCGAAGCCGGCCGCGGCCCCGGCCCGGAGCAGGATCGGGGCCCGGGTCCAGTCGCCGCCAGTCCGGCCCTCGCCGCTGCCCGGCTGCTGCACCGAGTGGGTGGCGTCGAGGATCAGCGGGCAGCCGGCCCGGCGCAGCTCGGGCAGGGCGGCGAAGTCGACGACCAGGCGGCCGTAGCCGAAGCAGGCACCGCGTTCGGTCAACAGCACCCGCCGGTTGCCGCCGGCGGTCAGCTTGCCGACCGCGTGGGCGGCATCGGCCGGGGCCAGGAACTGGCCCTTCTTCAGGTTGACCGCCCGGCCGGTGGCGGCGGCGGCGACCAGGAGGTCGGTCTGTCGGCAGAGGAAGGCCGGGATCTGGAGGACGTCGCAGACCTCGGCCGCCGGCGCGCACTGCTCGGGCAGGTGGACGTCGGTCAGGACCGGTACCCCGAGCCGCTCACGGATCCGGGCCAGCAGCTCGAGGCCGGCGGCCAGGCCGGGGCCGCGACCGGCGGTCAGGGAGGTGCGGTTGGCCTTGTCGAAGCTGGCCTTGAACACCCAGTGGACCTCGAGCCCGGCCAGGGCCGCAGCGATCGCCTCGGCGTGGTCGAGCGAGGCCTCGCCCTCGAGCACGCACGGACCGGCGATCAGCAGCGGCGGCGACCCCGGCCCGGGGCGCCAGCCGGGCAGGAGGTCGGCGGCGGAGGCGGTCATGGCTGCGGCGCGAGCAGAGGAAGGCGCCAGGGCAGGACGCGGAATTCTAGCGGCGTGGCGCCGTGGTGGTCCCCGTCGACCTGGACCTGGGCCGGCGTGTCGCCGGTGACCTCGAGTCGGCGGACGCGGCGGAAGGTGACCAGGGGCGAGCGATGGGCGCCGCCGACCGCGGCGGCCAGAGCGGCGCGGACGCCGTGGATCAGGTGCGCCCGCTCGAGCAGGTAGAGCTCCCAGCAGCCGTCGTCGCGGGCGCCGGCCGCCAGGCGCAGGAGGGGCGTACCGTAGTGGCGGACGTTGCTGACGAAGCCGAGGTGGAATTCGCCCAGGTCCTCGCCGTCGGCGACCACCCGCTGCGGCGCCGGCCGCCAGCCGCGCAGGGTGGACCAGACCAGCGGCAGGTAGGCGAGCTTGCTCATCGGACCGCGCCGGCGCTGCTCGAGCCGCTTCATCAGCTCGCCGTCGAAGCCGAAGCCGACGACCATGAAACAGCGGCGGGAGCCGACCCGGCCGAGGTCGAGCGGCTGGACCCGTCCCCGCTCGATCAGCTCGACCGTTTCGAGCGGATCGCCGGTCAGGCCGAGGTCGGTGGCGAGGACGTTGCCGGTGCCGAGCGGACAGAGCGCCAGCGGCGGGCAGTCGCGCTCGGGCAGGCCGGCCAGGACCGCGTTCAGGGAGCCGTCGCCGCCGACCACGACCAGGCGGCCGTCCGGGCCGGCGGCGGCGGCGGCCGCCGCCGCCCAGCGGGCGGCGTCGTCTCGGTCCCGACCGGCATGGATCCGAGGGCGGTGGCCGCGGCGGACGAGTTCGGCGGCGATCGCCGCCGCCCGCGCCGGGCCGCGGCCGCGCCCGGAGCGCGGGTTGGTGATGATCTCGATCCGCATGCGGGGGGAGCGCGGCTAGTGTAGCCGGAGGTGAAGCCGTTCCTGATCACCGGCGCCGGCGGGGTTCTCGGCCTCGGCTTGGCGGCGGCGCCGCCGCCGGGCCGGCCGATCGTCCTCG
>RFGR01000022.1 GCA_003696625.1 Planctomycetota bacterium | reverse complement strand
TGACGGTGGATCTCAGCGCGGCGACCACGGTCCAGTTGCGCTACGCCTTCCTCGACATGAACGACGAGTTCAACGTCGGCTCGGACATCCTCGAGGCCTCCGACGACGGCGGTCTGACCTGGACCAAGGTCGCCGACCTGACGGGCACGAACGGGACCTACATGCTGATGACCCACGACCTGGACCCGCTCGGCCTGTCCTACGTCTCCAACTTCATGCTCCGCTGGCGCTGGTACGACAACTACTCGGCCAACACCGACGGCTTCGGGATCGACGTCGTCGAGCTGGCCGACTCCTTCCCGCCGCCGCCGCCGCCGACCCCGGAACCGAACCTGATCAAGCACCAGGCGCCCGACCTGTGGAACCTCGGCATCGACGGCAGCGGCGTGCTGCTGCTGAACATCGACTCCGGCACCGACCGCAGCCACCCCGACCTGGCCAACCGGATCTGGACCAACCCGCTCGATCCGGTCGACGGCATCGACAACGACGGCAACGGCTTCGTCGACGACTACTGGGGCTGGAACTTCGCCGCCAACAACAACAACCCGAGCGGCGGCGGCCACGGCACGAACACCGCCGGCATCATGTGCGGCGACGGCAGCTCCGGCGTCCGCGCCACCGGCATGGCGCCGGGCGTGTCGCTGGCGGCCTGCCAGCTCGGCAACGAATCCGACCACTGGGCCTCCTTCCAGTGGGGCATCTCGGTCGGGGTGGACTGCTCCTCCTCGTCCTACTCCTACAAGTGGCCCTTCTCGCCGCGGCCGGACTACTTCACCCACCGCGCCGTCAGCGAAGCGGTCCTGGCCGCCGGCCAGATCCACGCCAACTCGATCGGCAACCAGGGCGGCCTGTCCGGCTACCCGATTCCCTTCAACATCTCGACGCCGGGCAACGTGCCGGGGCCGTGGGTGCATCCGCAGCAGGTCCAGGGCGGCGTCGCCGCCGTCCTCGGCTGCGCCGGCGTCAGCATCCAGAACGACGGCTACTACAGCCCGAGCGGGCGCGGGCCCTCGGCATGGGAGGACATCACGATCTACGACCCGGCCTACCCGCACGTGAACGACCCGGCGATGTGGGACTACCCGGCCGGCGGCTGGTCCCTGCCCCTGCCCGGCCTGCTCAAGCCGGACATCGCCGGCTACACCGACGGCTGCTACACCACCTCCGACGGCGGCGGCTACACCACCTTCAGCGGCACCTCCTGCGCCACCCCGCACATCGGCGGCGCCAACGCCCTGCTGATCTCGGCCAACCCGGCCATCCTGCCCAGGCAGATCTCGCAGGCCCTGCAAGAGAACGCCGAGGACCGCGGCCCGGCCGGCAAGGACACCGAGTGGGGCAGCGGCGTCGCCAAGGTCTATGACGCCGGCCTGCGCGTGATCTGTCTGGTCACCGCCAGCGACCTCGAGCCGCAGGCGGGCGGCACGACCAGCGTGACCGTGACCGGCCCGGCCGACGAGGACTTCGGCCTGTTCTACGGCTGGACCCTCGGCAGCACCTCGATCGGGGTCTACGGCACCCTCGAGATCGCCGGCGCCAAGCTGCTCACCGTGGGCAACCTCGGGCCGAGCGGCGCCGCCGTGGTCACCGGCACGATCCCGAACAACCCGGCGCTGTACGACCAACCGCTCCACCTGCAGGCGGTCTGCGACGACACCGCCGGCGCGACCGGCCTCTACCTCCACTCCCTCGTGGAGACGCTGATCATCCGGCCCTGAGCGGCTCCGGTCCTACCGCCCCGGCCGCCGGCGCCGGGGCGGCGTGGCCCCACGATCCGGCGGCGGTCCTTGACCGGGCCGCCAGCCGGCGCCCCGGCGCGGGAAGCGCTCTCCGGGGAAGGGCGGCGGCCCAAGCGGCCCTCGCGGCGCGAAGACCTGCTCCTTGGGCAGGCCGCGGCGGAGTTCGCCCATCGCCACCAGGCACTCCCGCGAGGGCATCTCGGCCAAGCGGCGGCGGTCGGCCTCGGCCAGGCCCCAGCGTTCGAAGAGCCCGTCGCGGGCCGCCTCGGCCAGCAGCCGCCACTTGCGGGCGTCGAGCAGGGCGGCCGCCCGTTCGGCCACCGGCGCCTGCGCCAGCCACTCGGCGGCGCGGTCGCCGATCCAGCCCTCCTCGTGCAGGCGGGCGAGTTCCTGGTCGAGATCCTCGCCGGCGAGACGCTCGAAGATCCGGCCGGAGGCGTCGAGCCGCTCCGGCAGCGGCCGGCGCGGCAGCTCCTCGGGACCGGGGCCGGCGCCGGGAGGGACAGGGCCGAAGCGGCGGCGCAGTTCCTCGTGCCGTCGGCGCAGCCGTTCGCGGACGATCCCGTCCAGCTCGGCCAAGCGCTCCGACTCCGGCAGGGCGGCGAGCCGCTTCCGCTCCTCCTCCGGCAGCTCGGCCCAGACCCGCCGGCGGTGGAGTTGGATGGCCTCGGCCCGGCGCTGCATCTCGATTCGTTCCTCGGGATCGAGCCGGCGCAGCTCCTCGAACCGGCGTCGGTAGAGTTCGCGTTCCTCGGGGCTGAGGGACCGCCACCACTCCCGGGCCTGCTCCGGTCGAGAGGTCTCCAGCTCCTGGGCCGCGTTCCCGGCCGGAGCCCGGTCGAGCGGCAACGCCTGGGGCGCCAGGGCCAGCAAGACCACGGCGATCATCGGCCCTCGCCCTCCTCCCGGCCCTCCTCCTCGAGCAGCCAGGTGCCGGTGGTGGCGTCGCGAAGCGCGAGTTCGGCCTCGGCGTCGGAGGCCAGGTCCCAGCTCTCGAGCAAGTCCTGGTACTCGTAGAGTTCCTCGAGAAGCTCGGAATCCACCAGGCCGCCGGCGGCGGTCACGGCCTCGCCGTCCGGGCCGCTCGGGCCGACCTCGACCGGCGGGGCGCCGCGGCCGAGCCAGAAGCCGAGCACGAGCAGGGCGGCGGCCGCCGCCAACCGCGCCGACCAGCGCCAGGCCGGCGGCCGCAGCAGGCGGCCGGGCGCCGTCTCGGCCCCGGCCCGGGTCCGGCCCTCGGCCTCGGCGGCGATCCGCCGCCGGAGCCGGGCGGCGAAGCCGTCCGGCACGGGCTCGCCCGGATGCCGGTCGAGCAGGTCGTCGATCCAGTCGTCAGTCATGTTCCGCCTCCCGGTAGGGGGCCAGGATCTCGCGCATCCGCGTCCGGGCCCGATGGAGGAGGGATTTCACGGCCTTGGCGCTGATCCCGAGGATGCCACCGATCTGCTCGAGGTCCAGGCCGTCGTAGTGTTGCAACACCAGCGCGGCGCGCTGGTTCTCGGGTAGCCGGGCCAGGGCGGCTTCGATCCGCTCGGCCCAGCTCCGCCGGTCCGAGGCTGCCCAGGGCGCCTCCGCCCTCCGGTCGGCCAGGTCGATCGCCTCCCCCTCGGCTCCGGTCGGCATCCCGACCTCCGGGCGCCGGCTCCGATCCCGGATCCGGTTCAGGGCGAGGTTGTAGGTGATCCGGTAAAGGAATGTGCTCAGCTTGCCACGCGGCTGATAGCTGGCCCGGGCCCGGTAGAGGCGCAGGAAGGCCTCCTGGGCCAGGTCCTCGACCGGCTCCCCCGGCCCGAGCAAACGGCGAAGCAGACTGAAGACCCGGCCGGAAAGGAGGGCGACGATTTCGTCGAAGGCGGCCTCGTCGCCGGCCTGAAAGGCCAGCATCAGCTCGACGCCGCGGTCGCGCCCCGCTTCAGCCACCGGTCCCTCCCCAGAGCCGGGGCCCGACCACCCCGAGCAGGCGCTCGCGGGACACGGGTCCGTAGTGGCGGGAGTCTCGGCTTGCGTCAGGGTGGTCGCCGAGCAGGAAGTACTCGTCCTCCTTCAGTTGCAACTCCCTGCTGCAGGCCCAGGTTCCGGTCGCTTCTCGGAAGATGTCGCGCCCGACCCCGATTCGGCGCAGGAGCACCTGGCGGCCGCCGAAGCCGGCCTGCTCGAAGGGCGGACCCTCCAAGCCGTCGGCCAGCGGCACCGCCGTGGCCGGGGTATAGGAGACCGGCGGAAACAGCTCCCGGCCGTCGAGGCGGGCGGTGAGCCGCCGGTCCACCTTGGCCAGGAACAGGCGGCCGCGGCGGAAGCCGGGCGGCAGCGGCGCCCGTGCCAGCTCGGCGCCGTCCCGGCTCAGGACGCAGGCTCCCCCGCCGGCCGCCAGCGCGAAGGTCGAGGAGCCCTCGACCAGCAACAGCTCGAGGCGGCTGTCCGGGGCGAGCAGCTCGAAGTCGGCGGCGACACCGAGGTCGGCGGCCGGGCGGGAGCCGAGCACGAGGCCGTCCGGACCAAGCCAGCCGTCGAGGGGCACCGCCCGCAGGAAGGCCCGGCCGGCGGCGTGCAGGAAGCCGTCGGCGGGCGGCCGGGCGGCGGGCTCCTCGTCCTCCGGCGGCAGGTGGAACTCCTCCGGGATCGCCGCCGGCGCCGCGTCCACCAGCGGCACCAGGTCGGCCAGCCCGGAGACCTCGCGCCGGCGGCGGCGGCCGTCGATGAACAGGTCGCCGCCGGCGAGTCGGATCCGTTCGCCGGGCAGGCCGGCGACCCGCTTCACCGCCACCTGCTCGGTATCGGGCTCCCGAAAGACGACCAGGTCGTCGCGCTCCGGAGCGCCGAGCCAGAGCGGCCGGGTCAGGCGGACTTCGCCGTCGAGCAGGGTCGGGGCCATCGACGGGCCGGAGACCCGGACCGGCTGGAACAGCAGGCCGACGGCGGCCAGCGCCAGCAAGGCCAGGAGGAAGAGCGGGCGGCGCTTCAAGCGACCAGGAGCAGCTCCGAGACGCCGAAGAACAGCAGCAGCGCCGACAGGTCGCTGACGGCCATCATGACCGGGCCGGAGACCAGCGCCGGGTCGAGGCCGAGCCCGTGCGAACCCATGGCGATCGAGCTGGCGGCGGTGGCGGACCAGGTCATGGCCACCAGCAGGGCCATGCCGACCGAAAGGCCCAGATGCCAGTCGCCGCCGTTGAACAGGGCCATCGCCGGCACCGCGACCAAGCAGCTCAGGAAGCCGAGGGTGAGGCCGATCTGGATCTCGCCGAGGAGGATCGCCAGCCGCCGCCCCGGCCGGATGACCCCGACCGCGAAGCCGCGCACCATGACCGCCGAGGTCTGCGAGCCGACGTTGCCGGAGAGGCCGAGGACCATCGGCACGTAGGGCAGGATGGTCGCGAATCCGCCGCCGCCGGCGCCGCCGGAGCTGCCGGGCACGAACAGCTCCATCACCCGTGACATCAGCAGGCCGCCGAAGACGGTGACCAGCAGCATCGGCGCCCGGTGGACGACCTTCTCCCAGAGCGTCTCCGAGGCTTCGGAGGCGCCACTGGCGCCGGCCAGGAGCAGGGCGTCCTCGGAGCCTTCCTCCTCCAGCACCTCGAGGGCGTCGTCGGCGGTGACGATGCCGACCAGTTGGCCGCGGGGATCGACCACCGGGATGGTCGAGAGGTTGTAGTGGAGCAGCCGGTGGGCGACCTCCTCGCGGTCCTCGTCGACCCGGGCGTGGATCACGTCCGGATTGGCGATTTCGCCGACCGCCTGGTGGATGTTGGCCTCGATCAGTTCGCGGACCGAGATCACCCCCTCCAGCCCGCCCTGGGCGTCGACCACATAGAGGGTGTCGATGGTCTCGGCGTCGCCCTCCTGGCCGCTCTTGATCCGCTTGAGCACGTCCCCCACCTTCTCCTCGGGCCGGGCCTCGAGGTACTCGGTGGTCATCAGGCCGCCGGCGCTGTCGCTGTCGTAGGCGCCGAGGTGGCGCAGGTCGGAGGCGTCCTCGGCGTCGACGTGGGCCAGGGCCTCCTCGCCGAGGCGGTCGGGCAGCTCCTCGAGCAGGTCGGCGCCGTCGTCGGCCGGCAGGCGCTCGAGCAGGTCGCCCAGCTCGGTCGGATCGACCCCTTCCAGCAGCTTGGCGGCGAATTTAGGCTCGACCTCCTCGAGGACCTCGGCCGCCAGTTCCTGGTCGAAGCTGCGGAACAGGCGGCGGGCCTCCTCGGGGCTGAAATCCAGCCAGAGGACGTCCGCGATGTCGGCCACGTGGGCGGATTCGTCCGGCACGAAGCGTTCGCCTTCCGGCCGCTCGAGGTGCTCCCGGAGAGCCTGGAGAACCCGGTGCCGCCGCTCCCGCCTGCGGGTCCGCGCCATGGCCGGGGATTATAGGTTTCGCGCCGCCCTACAATGTCGCCTCCATGTCCGCGCTCGAAGGCCTCCTCCAGCTCTGTGACCGGATCGGCGAACTCCAGGCTCGGAACGCCGGGCCGGACGCCGAGGCCGCCGCGAGCACGCGGGCCGAGGTGCGGGAGATCCGCTCCCGCTTCTTCGCCGAGCTGCCCAGCCTGCGTCGCCACCCGGCGGCCGGCAGCCTCGACGACGCCGAACTGCTGCTTCTGGCGCTGCTCTTCCACCGCCGCCTGGCCGGGGCCACCGACCCGGTCACCGGCGGCAGCTTGGTCGCGCTGCTCCGCCACGCGGGCTTCCCGCGGACCCACGCCCTGGCCGCGCTCGGACCGGACGGCCGCCTGCGCCGCGAACGCTGGCTGCACGCCACCCGGCAGGCCCGCGGCCACGAGCCGATCGACACCTGGTTCAGCGCCACGCCGGCGGCGCTCTCCCTGTTCTGGTCGCCGGGCGAGGCCGACGACGCCGAGCGGCCGCCCGCGCCTCGGCCCTACCGCGACGAGGAGGAGCTGCTCTGGGATCTGCTCCGCTGGCGCAACCTCTGCCTCGCCCGGGCCGAGTCGCTGTTCCCGGCCGACGGCTCGATCGGCGGCCCCGGCCCGCGCTTCCGCCAACAACGGGAGTCCGCCCGCGCCGCCCTGGTCGAGCTGCGCCGGCGCCTGCAGATCACCCCCGGCGGGCGCGAGTTCCGCCTCGAGCGCTTCCGCCGCGGCCACCGGCTCGGGGCCGATCAGCTCCTGGTCGCCGTCCATCTCCTGTTCAGCGAGCTGATCGAGGGCGAGCCATTCATCTCCGCCCTCGAGTGCCTGCGGGTGATCGCCGAGAACCGAACCGACCTGTTCGCCAAGCGGCGCACGATCGGGCCGAACGGCCGCCTCCGCGCCACCGGCATCGTCGTCGCCGCCGAGCATCCCGAACTGGCCAAGGCGCTGGCCACCGACCTGAGCCTGGCCGACTGGGCCGCCGAGGAGATGCTGGCCGGCATCGGCCTGCCGCCGCGCTTCGACGCCGGCGAGATCGACGAATTCCTGAACGGCGATGACTGACGACCGCGAACGACTGATCTACGACTGGGAGGACCACGGTCCGCACCGGCTGGCGCCGCCCGAGAAGCCGGTCCAGCTCGACGACGAGACCCTGCGCGACGGCCTCCAGTGCCCGTCGGTGGTCGATCCGCCGCTCGACAAGAAGATCGAGCTGGTGCACCTGATGGACGCTCTCGGCATCGACACCGCCGACGTCGGCCTGCCCGGCGCCGGCCCGGTGGCGCGCGAGCACATCCGCGAGCTGGCGCGGGTGATGAAACCGCTGCACATCACCCCGAACGTCGCCTGCCGGACGGTGGTCGGCGACATCGAACCGGTGGTGGACATGGTCCAGGAGGTCGGCGCCCCGATCGAGGTCTGCGCCTTCATCGGCTCGAGCCCGATCCGCGCCTACGCCGAGGGCTGGGACCTGGACGGCATGGTCGCCAAGGTGCGGGAGTCGGTCCGCTTCGCCAAGCGCCACGAGCTGCCGGTGTTGTTCGTGACCGAGGACACGATCCGCTCGACGCCGGAAATCCTGAGCGCCCTCTACGGCGCCGCCCTGGACGAGGGCGCCGACCGCATCTGCCTGTGCGATACGGTCGGCTGCGCCACGCCCGCTTCGGTGCGCAACCTGGTCACCTGGATCCGCGGCTTCCTGAGCGAGCGCGGCTACCAGGCCGGCCTCGACTGGCACGGCCACCGCGACCGCGGCCTCGGCCTGATCAACACCATCGCCGCCCTCGCGGCCGGAGTCGAGCGCGCCCACGGCTGCGCCCTCGGCGTCGGCGAGCGGGCCGGCAACGCCGAGATGGACTTGCTGCTGGTCAACCTGCACCTGCTCGGCTGGATCGAGCGCGACCTGTCCCGGCTCGGCGAGTACGTCCGCGCCGCCGGCGAGGCGGTCGGCCGGCCGGTCCGCAACGAGTACCCGGTCTTCGGCGCCGACGCCTTCGAGACCGGCACCGGCGTCCACGCCGCGGCGGTGATCAAGGCCTTCCGCAAGGGCGACGCCTGGCTGGCCAACCGGGTCTACTCCGGCGTCCCGGCCGACGACTTCGGCCTCGAGCAGAAGATCAGCGTCGGGCCGATGAGCGGCAAGTCGAACGTGATCTGGTTCCTCGAGAAGCGCGGCATCGAACCGACCGAGGAGCGGATCGCCGCCGTCCTCGAGCGGGCCAAGCACAGCGACCGGCTGCTGAGCGAGGACGAGGTCCTGGCCGCGGCCGGCGTCGCCGGCGACTACCAGAAGACGGCGTAGAGCGCCGCGGTCAGGGCGACGACGGCGCCGCCGTAGAGCTTGACCCGCGGGTGCGGCGTGCAGTCGATGCGGCCGACCGGCAGTTGCCGCGGCGCGGCCAGCGGCGCCCGCGCCGTCATCGCCAGCATGACCCCGACCAGGACGATGAAGATCATCGCCATGTGGTGGAGGAAGGCGATGCCGTTGAAGGCCCGCATCCACTCGCTGTCCACCACCGCGGCGCCGAAGCGGGCCACGGCGTAGAGCGGCACCCCGAGCAGCAGGGCGGCGCGGGCGGCGGCCGGCGGCGTGCGCGGGTTGAGGATGCCGACCACGAACACGGCCAGGATGCCCGGGCTGATGAAGCCCCAGATCTCCTGGATGTAGGCGAAGACCCCCTCGAAGCTCGAGATCACCGGCGCCCACAGGCAGGCCACCAGGACGATCGCCGCAGTCGCCCAGCGGCCGACCCGGACGTCGTTCTCGGGCGTGCTGTCGGGCCGCAGGTAGCGCTTGTAGAGGTCGATGGTGAAGATGGTCGAGGCCGAGTTGATGCCCGAGTTGAAGGAACTCATCACCGCCCCGCACAGCGCCGCGAACATCACCCCGCGCAGTTGCGGCGGCAGCAGGTGGGCGATCATGTAGGGGTAGGCCTTGTCGCCGGCGTTGCCGCCCAGGGCCTCGATCTGCGGCCCGTAGAGCTGCCAGGCCATGATCCCCGGCATGACGATGACGAAGGGGATCGCCAGCTTGATCAGGGCCGCGAACAGGATCCCCTTCTGGCCCTCGGCGACGCTCTTCGCTCCCAGCGTGCGCTGGGTGATGAACTGGTTCAGACCCCAGTAGAACAGGTTGGGGATCCAGAGGCCGCCGACGAAGACCGCCAGCCAGGGCACGTCCGGGTCGTTCCACGGCAGCACCGTGTGCAGCTTGCCCTCGTTGGCGGCGGTGAAGCTGGACCAGCCGGCGAGGACGCTGCCGTCGCCCAGCTCGGCCAGGGCCAGGCCGGTGACCAGGGCGGCGCCGAGCAGCAGCGCCGCGCCCTGCAGGAGGTCGGACCAAACCACCGCCGTCAGGCCGCCGTAAACGGTGTAGGCGCCGGCGACCAGGCCGATCAGCCAGATGCCGGCGACGGTGGACCAGAACTCGGCGCTCTCCCGCCAGGGCGCGTCGGCCGCCAGCGACAGGCCGAAGCGGTCGGCGAACAGCGCCGGCAGCTCGAAGATACCGTTCAGGGCCATGGCGCCGCTGTAGACCACCGTGGCCAAGAAGACGATCACGTAGGCCGCCAGCAGGTAGACGGCCATGATCGCCCGCGTGCCGTGGTCGTAGCGGTGCTCGAGGTACTCCGGCATCGTGTAGATGCCGGCGCGCAGGAACTTCGGCAGCAACCAGACGGCGACGATCACCAGGGTCACCGCCGCCATCCACTCGTAGCTGGCGATCGCCAGGCCGACCCGGCCGAAAGCCGAGCCGGCCATGCCGACGAAGTGCTCGGTCGAGATGTTCGAGGCGATCAGCGAGAAACCGACCAGCCACCAGGTGAGCCGGCGGCCGGCCAGGAAGTAGTCCTCGGCGTCGCGCTCGCGCCGCCCGGCCCAGAGCGAGACGCCGACGACCAGGCCCATGAAGCCGAGGAAGACCGCCAGATCGAGCGCGGTGAAGGTGCCCACGGCGGCTCAGGATAGCCGCGGTGTCCCGAGGCGGAACGAGCCCGGCTCAGCCCAGCACCGCGGCCGCCGCCAAGGACAGCAGCCGGGCCGGCGAGGGTCGGGCCTCGAAGCGGGCCAAGCGCAACCCGGCGGCGCGGAGGAAGCGGTGGCGCGGGTCCCACAGCGGCCGCAGCGGCGGCCGGAACGGCGCCCGCAGGACCGACTTCTGCGGTTGCGCGAGCAGGCCGGTGTTGTGGACGTGGCCGCGGCCGGAGCGGATGTCCTCAGGCGGCTCGCCGGGGAAGGCGCCCCAGGTGGTCTGGCCGAGCGCGAACAGGAGCGCCGCCCAGGCGTTCACCGCCACGCCGCCGTAGCGCAGTCCGGCCAGCGCCCGTTCGAGCGCCGGCCGTGGGGTGGTCGGGGCGGCCAGGATCGTGCAGGAGAGCGAGCCCCAGACGTGGTCGTTGGCGAAGCGCACTGCCTGGTCGAGGAACTCCTCGCTGCCGGCGGCGTCGAGCGGGCACTCGGCGACGACGCCGCAGAAGGCTTCCTCGCTGAGGGCCGGCTGTCCCGGCTCGGCCGGCACCTCCGGCACCAGCAGCCAGGGCAGCTCGCCCGCCCCCGCCTCGCCCCAGGACTCAGCCTGCGGGTAGCGCTCGGCGAAGCGGGCCCAGCGCTCGGCGGCGCCGGGATACCAGGCCGGCCGCGGCGGCGCCGCCGCCAGCGCCGCGCGCAGCTCGCGCAGGAAGGCCTGGCGTTGGGGCCAGTGGCGGGAAGTCAGGATCAGCTTCGGCGCGTTGCAGTTGAAGCTGCCGTTGTTCACGACCATGCCGGCGACGGCGAAGGCCTGCTGGCGCAGGTCGGCGCGGTCCCAGCGTTCGGGCACCACCAGCAGCGGCGAGACGCAGCCGAGTTCGGCCGTGACCGGTTTGCGCAGCAGCGGCTCGCCGGCGGCCCGGCGCCGTTCGCCCTCCTCCCCCGCGCCCCAGACGATTGCGTCGAAGGTGCGGTGGCTGCCGGTCAGGTGGACCGCGTCCACCCGCTCGTCGCCGAGCAGCGCCGCCCCCTCCTCGGCCCCGCCGGCGACGAAGGCGAGGAAACCGCGCTCGACCAGCGGCGCCAGCGCGGCGGCGAAGACCGGCGCCAGCGGCGCCATCAATGGGTTCAGCTTCACCACCGCGACCCGGTCTTCGTAGAGGAGTTGGTGCAGCGCGTCGAGCGGCGGAATCGAGCTGACATTGCCGGCGCCGAGCACCGCCGCCACCCCGCCCGGTCCGCCCGACCGTCGGGCCGGCGCGGCAGCCGGGGCGAGCCAGACCTCGGCCCGCACCCCGGGATGCAACCAGCCATCCCAGCGGTCACCGGGAAAGACCGGCAGCGCCAGTTGCCCGGGCGCCGCCTCGCGCGCCGCCGCCGCCCGCGGCGTTCCCGGACCCGCGGCCAAGGTGGCGGCGTAGAGCCGCAGGTGGCGCAGGGTAATGGCCGGACCGAGCAGGGCTTCCTCGCCCAACCAGCGCGAGGCCGGGTCGGCGCCCTTGAGCCGGCAGGAGACCTCCGCCCAGACCCGGATCCGGCGCGCCGCGGACCGGCTGCAAGCGCGCAGCAGCGCCGCCCGCTCGGGCCAGGCCAGGCGGCGCCATGCCTCCGCCCGGTCCGCCACCCGCGCGAGGGCCTGGAGGGGTTCCATGGCCCCCGTTCTAGCGCCGTCGGCCGCCGGCGCTTAGGCCTTCAGGTCGCGGCCGGCGTCCTCGGGAAAGCCGAAGTGGATCGGGTCCACCCCGGGCCGGAAGTCGCAGAAGGCCTTGTGCTCACCGGAGACGATCTCGCTCTCCTGGCCGAAGCAGTACGGGCAACGGCGGTGTTCGTCCACCGGCAGTTCCTGCTCGGTACGGCGGCAGAAGACCCTCGTGGGCGGCTCGGCCGGCTCCTCGGGCGGTCTGGGTTCTTGGTCCATCAGGCGTCGCGCGCGCGGGCGCGCAGGTGCTTCCAGTTGCGCTCGATCATCTCCTGGATCCGCCCCAGGTCGACGGCGTTCTTGCGGAAGCGGCCCTGGAGGGCGAAGTAGCGCTCCAGGGCGGTGGGCGAAAGCTCGGGTTCGACGTTGATGACAGTACGGAAGCCGTCGAAGACCTCGTAGACCGGGAACAGCCCGGCCCTGATCGCCAGCCGCACCAGTTCGATGCCCTCGGCCGGTTCGGACTTCCAGCCGGTCGGGCAGGGCGAGAGCACGTGCAGGAAGCGGAAGCCGGGCGCGTCCAGGGCGTACTGGAACTTGCGCAGTGCGTCCTCCGGGTGCGCCAGGGAGACGGTGGCGCAGTAGGGCACGCGATGGGCGGCCAGGATGCCGACGATGTCCTTCTTCTCCAGTTCCTTGCCGCGCGGGGTGGTCGTGGTGGTGGCCCCGGCCGGAGTGGCCGAGGAGCGCTGGCCGCCGGTGTTGCCGTAGATCTCGTTGTCGTAGCAGACGAAGAGCACGTCCTCGTTGCGTTCGGCGGCGGCCGAGACGGTGGCCATGCCGATGTCGTAGGTGCCGCCGTCGCCGGCCCAGGCCACGACCCGGGTCGGCTCGCCGTTCATCCTCGCCACTCGGGCCAGGCCGCTCGCCACCGCCGCGGCCGAGGCGAAGGTCGAGGCGACGACCGGGGCGCCGTAAGCCGAGAACGGGTAGGCGCCGGCGGTGACGATGCCGCAGCAGGCGGGGATGACCATCTGCACCCGGCGGCGGCCGATCGCCCGGCTGAACATGTTCAGCGCGATCGACATGCCGCAGCCGCCGCAGTTCGTGTTGCCGGCCCGCAGCACCGGCTCCGGCCGATCGTCCTCGGACTGGGCCAAACCGCAGAGCAGGGGTTCGGAGCGCATCAGCCCACCTCCACGATCCGGGGTTCGCCGGCGGCGGCGCGCGCCAGCAGGTCGTCCAGCACCTGCTCGAGGTGCTCGGGGCGGATGTCGCCGCCGCCGAGACCGAGCATGTAGTTCTGGACCAGGGAACCGGGACAGACGCCGCGCACCTCGCTCCAGAGGACGCCGCCGAGGCCCGGGCAGAGGTCGCGGTCGAGCACCGCGACCCGCTCGCGCCCGCGCAGCCAGGTGGCGAGGAGGTCCTCCGGGAAGGGCCGGAACATCCGCACCCGCAGCGAGCCGGCCTTGACGCCCCGTTCGCGGGCGGCGTCGACCACGGCCTTGGCGGTGCTGGCGGTGGTGCCCATCGAGACGAACACCGCCTCGGCGTCGTCCATCCGGTAGGCCTCGACCCGGTCGGCCGGGCGGCGGCCGAAGCGCCGCTCGAACTCGTCCTGGATCTCGCCGTAGACCGCCGGTACCCGCAGCATCGCCTCGTGGTGCTCGCGCCGGTGGACCTCGGTCTCGTGCGGGAAGTCGAGGCCGCCGACCGTCACCGGCTTGCCGCCGACCGCGTGCGGCAGTTCGAGCGGCGGCAGGAAGGCGTCGACCTCCTCCTGGCTCGGCAGGTCGGTCAGCATCATCGTGTGGGAGAGGACGAAGGCGTCCTGGCAGACCATCACCGGCAGCAACACACGTGCGTCCTCGGCCAGGCGGTAGGCGAGGAGGATGGTGTCGGCCACCTCCTGGTTGTCCTCGCAGTAGAACTGGATCCAGCCGGCGTCGCGCAGCATCAGGGTGTCGCCGTGGTCGACCCAGATGTTCCACGGCGGCCCGAGGGTGCGATTCACCGCCATCATCACGATCGGCAGCCGGTAGAGCGCGGCCGAGACCACGTTCTCGGCCATGTAGGCCAGGCCGTTCGAGGACGAGGCGGTAAAGGCGCGGGCGCCGCCGAGCGACACGCCCATGCAGACCGCCATCGCCGAGTGCTCGGACTCGACCCGGACGATCTCGCCCTTCTCGAACTCCTGTCGGCAGAGCAGCTCGATGCACTCGGTCTGCGGGGTGATCGGGTAGACGCCGCCGCCGAAACCGCGGCCGGCGCGGTTGGCGCGCCCGGCCAGAGCGGCGGCCCGGGCGGCGGCGTGGTTGGCGCTCAGGAGTTCGACGGTCATGAGGATTGCATCTCCATCGCGCTGCGCGGGCATTCGGTCACGCAGATCCCGCAGCCCTTGCAGTAGCTGTAGTCGACTTCGTAGCCGCGTTCGGTCCGGCGGCGGATGATCCCCTCCGGGCAGTACACCAGGCAGGTATCGCACTCGGTGCAGTGGCCGCAGGAGAAGCAGCGGTGCGCCTCGAGGCCGTCGGCCAGGCCGCGGTTGACCTCGGCGAAGCCGTTCAGGCGCTCGGGCACCGGCAGGTGGCGATCGGCGGCGGCGGCGGCGCGGCCGAAGTGGTCGAGGCGGATGTCGGTCACCGGGACCGCCTTGCTCCGGTCCGGCCGTTCGAAGACCTCCGCCTCGAAGCCGAGTGCGCGCAACAGCAGGCCGGCGGCGCGGCGGCCGCTGCCGATCGCGTGGGTGACGGTGCCGTCGCCGGTGGCGAGATCGCCGGCGGCGTAGGCGACCGGTGCCCGGTCCGGCGCGACGAGGCGGCCGTCCTCGGCCAGCTCCCAGCCCTCCGGCAGCAGCGACAGGTCGCCGCTCTGACCGAGGGCGAGGAGGACGTGGTCGCAGGGCACGCGGAAGGTCCGCTCCGAGATCAACGGCCGGCGCCGGCCGCTCTCGTCGGGTTCGCCGAGGTCGACCTCGGCGAACTCGATCTCCGCCACCCGGCCGTCGCCGTGAAAGGCGACCGGCGCGACCAGCTCCTCGATTTCGATCCCCTCGAGTTCGGCCTCCTCGATCTCCTCGCGGATGGCCGGCATTTCCTTGCGCGTCCGCCGGTAGGCGACCACCACCCGGTCGGCGCCGCTGCGCAGCGCCGAGCGGGCGCAGTCCATGGCCGTGTTGCCGCCGCCGAGCACGAAGACCTCGCCCGACAGCGGCGCTCCGCCCTCCAGGTTCACCCGGTGCAGGTAGCGGATGCCCTGCTCGATGCCGACGAGATCGGCGCCGGGCACCGCCAGGGTGCGCAGTTTCTGCAGACCGGTGGCCAGGATCAGGCCGTCGTACTCCTCGGCCAGCGCCGCCAGGCGTTCGCGCGAGAGGAACTCGCCGCAGCGTGCCTCGACGCCGAGCGCCAGGATCGCGTCGATTTCGCGGTCGAGCACCTCGCGCGGCAGGCGGTAGGTAGGGATGCCGGTCCGCAGCACGCCGCCGAGTTGATCCTCGCCCTCGAAAATCGTGACCGCGTGGCCGAGCAGGGCGAGCTGGTAGGCGGCGCTCAGCCCGGCCGGGCCGCTGCCGACGATCGCGATCCGTTTCGAGTCGGCGCAGGCGGCCGGCCGGCGGCGGGCGACCGGGACGTGGTCGGCGATCCAGCGCTCGATGCCGCGGATGTTCACCGCGCCGTCCAGCTCGGCCCGGTTGCAGCCCTCCATGCACGGCGCCGGGCAGACCCGGCCGCAGACCGCGGCCAGCGGGGTGGTGCCGCCCAGGACCGCGGCCGCCTGCTCCTCGCCCTCGCGGGCCAGGGCCTGAACGAAGCCGATGGCGTCGTTCCCGGCCGGGCACCAAGCGCTGCACGGAGCGAGATGCTCGGTGTAGACCGGGGTCTGCGTGCGCCAGGAGCCGGTCTTGAGCGGTGTCGGCGGACTGGACCGGTGCTCGACCAACGGCTCGACCTTCGGCAGCTCGGCCGGCGGCGCGGCGGCGTCCGCCGCGGTGGCGTCCGCCGCCCTCGGCGCGCCGTCGAAGCGGACCGACTCGTAGGCGTCCCGGGCGGCCGGGAAGTTGCTGAGCAGGCCGAGGTCGCGGTACACCTCCTCGACCCGGTCCAGAGGCACGTTCATCACCTTCGCCCAGGCGCCGGCGATGGTGGTGTTCACGATCACCACCGAGCGGGTGCCGATGCCGTGGGCGCGGGCGATCGAGGTGGCATCGACCACCGCCACCCGGAAGGCGCCGAAGCGGGCCCGGTGGGTCTCCAGCGGCTCGGGCGAGTTGATCAGAAGCGTGCCGCCGGGTTTCAGACCGGTCACCACCTCATCCCCGAGCAGGGTCGGGTCGAGCACGAGCAGGTGGTCGGGGCGATAGACCTTGTTGCGGTTCGTGATCCGGCCGTCCTCGACCCGGGTGTAGGCCCGCACCGGGGCGCCGGACCGTTCACCGGCGTAGTCGCCGAAGGTCTGCACGCTCTTGCCTTCGCGGGCATAGATCGCGGCAAGAATCTTCGCGCAGGTGACGCCGCCCTGTCCGCCCCGTCCGTGTAGTCGAATCTCCATGAATGGACTGCTCCGCCGGGGCGCACTCCGGCCCCTGTGGAGAGGAAATAAACCCGGATCCGGCCCGACGCAACGGGTGGCTGCCGGGGCAGGAAATCGCTTTTCCGAGGTGCTCAATTCCCGTCGGCGGGCCCGGCGAAGCCCCAGAGAAGGACTTGGACGCCGCGCCGGACGAGCACCTCGAACACCGGTTCGGCCTGGCCGAGGGTGATCCCCTCGTCCAGCCAGAGGACCGCCGCCCGGCCGGCCTCGACCCGGCCGAGGGCCAGCCAGCCGGCGCGGAAGTCCTCCTCGCCCGCGGCCGGGGGCGCCGCCAAGACGGGCGGGGGCGGCCCCTCGCCCCAGTCCACCGCCGCCAGGCGGGGCTCCTCGTCCGCTCCGAGACGGAGGTGGAAGCCGGGCCGGTCGACCGGCAGCGCCGGGGCCGCAGCGATCTCGGCCAGCACGATCCTGGCGCCGCTCGGGAGTTCGTACTCGATCCGCGGCACTCCATCGGGCAGCGGCGGCCGCAGCCCGCCGACGGTCGCCGCCGGCAGCCCCTGTTCGCCGCCCAGCTCGGGCAGCGGCGGCGGCGGACTGGTCGGCGCGGCCGGCTCCTCGGTGGGCGAGCAAGCCGCGCCAAGGAGCAACGACACAGACAGAAGACGAATCGGACGGGGGCGGGGCACGGCGGACCGGCGGCGACGGGCGGAGGAACCTATCATCCCGCTTTCCCGGCCATGTGGGCAGTCCTCGCCGCGCTGATCCTGGCCGGCTGCGTCGGCGCCCAGGAGCCGCCGCACCGGCCCGACATCCTGGTCGTCCTGAGCGACGACCTCGGCGCCGGCGACCCCGGCTTCCGCGGCGGACCGGCCCACACCCCGAACCTGGACCGGCTGGCGGCCGAGGGACTGCAGCTCGACCGCTTCTACGTCCAGCCCCTCTGCACGCCGACCCGGGCGGCGCTGATGACCGGCCGGTGGCCGATCCGCTTCGGGCTGCAATACCGGCCGCTCCGCCCGTGGGACACCCGCGGTCTGCCGGCCGAGGTGCCGATCCTGCCCGAGGTGCTGCACTCGGCCGGCTACCGCACCGCGGTGATCGGCAAGTGGCACCTCGGCCACGGCGACCCGGGCCAGCACCCGAACCGCCGCGGGGTGGACCACTTCTATGGACTGCTGACGGGCGCGGTGGACTACTGGAGCCACCGCCGCGGCGACGCGCCGGACTGGCAGCGCAACGGCGTGACGGTGCAGGAGGAGGGCTACGCCACCGACCTGCTCGCCGCCGAGGCCGAGCGCTGGATCGCCGCGGCGACCGCCCCGCCGCCCGACGGCGGCGAGCGGCCGCCCTTCTTCCTGCTCCTGGCCTTCAACGCCCCGCACACCCCCTTGCAGGCGCCGCCGGCGGACGAGGCGGCGCACGCCGACGAGAAGGATCCGGCCCGGCGTGCCTACCTGGGGATGGTCGACGCGATGGACCGCGCCCTCGGCCGGGTACTGGCGGCGCTCGAACGAGCCGGCGCGGCCGACCACACGCTGGTCCTGTTCCTGAACGACAACGGCGGCGCCCGGCGCGAAGGCGCGCGCAACGGCGGCCGGCGCGGCGGCAAGGGCACCTGCTTCGAGGGCGGCATCCGGGTGCCGGCGATCGTCCGCTGGCCGGGCGTGACCCCGGCCGGCGGGCACGATCCCGAGCCGGCGGCGGTGATCGACCTGCTGCCGACCCTGGCCGCCGCGGCCGGCGCGGCGCTGCCCGCGGATTGGTCCGATGGGGTGGACCTCCGGGCCCGCTGGCGGCAACCGCCGGCGGCCGGCTCGCTGCCGCCGCGGCCGCTCTTCTTCGGCGCCCTGGACGAGCGCTTCCTCTCCACCGCGGTCGTCCTCGGCGACCACAAGCTGGTCCGGCGGGTGCCGCTGGCGGTGGACGCCGAGGGGGTCGGCCGGCCGCGCGGCCCGGCCGAGGAGTGGCTGCTCGACCTGGCCGCCGACCCGCACGAGCGGACCAACCTGGCCCCGGCCGCGGCGGCGGATCCCGCCTTGGCCGCCGTCCGCGACCGCCTGGCGGCCGAATTGGAGCGCTTCGCCGCCCTCGACGTCGGCCCGCCGCCCGAGATCCGCTCGGCCCCGCCGCCGGGCTGGGAGCCGCCGCGCGACTGGGGCGACGCCTCGCGGCCGCCGGCGGCGCGGCCGGACCTGGTCCTGATCGTCGCCGACGACCTCGGCTGGGGGGACGTCGGCTTCCACGGCGGCCCGGCGACGCCCGCGATCGACCGCATCGCCGCCGAGGGCGTCCGCTTCGAGAACTTCCAGGCCATGGCGCTGTGCACGCCGACCCGGGCGGCGCTGCTCACCGGGGTGGATCCGATGGAGCTGGGCTTGGCCTCCTCGCCGCTCCGCCCCTGGGACGAGGACGGCCTGCCGCCCGGGGTGCCGACCCTGGCCGAGCGGCTGCGCGCCGCCGGCTACGCCACCGCCTGCATCGGCAAGTGGCACCTCGGCCACGCCCGGCCGGAGCAGCACCCGAACGCGCGCGGCTTTGACCGCTTCTACGGCTGCCTGAACGGCTACGTCGACTACCGCAGCCACCGCTCGCGCGACGGCGCCCACGACTGGCAGCGCGACGGCGAGCCGGTGGTCGTGCGCGGCTACGCCACCCGCCTGCTGGCGGCCGAAGCCGAGCGCTGGATCCGCAACCGCCCGTCCGAGCAGCCGCTCTTCCTCTACCTGCCCTTCACCGCCCCGCACCTGCCGCTGCAGGCCCCCGGCGCCACCCTCGAGCGCTTCGCCGCCGAGGCGGACCCGGACCGCCGCGCCTATCTGGCGATGGTGGCCGAGCTGGACGACGCGGTCGGCCGCGTCCTGGCCGCGCTCGAGGAGACCGGCCGGCTGGAGAAGGCCCTCGTGCTGTTCCTCTCCGACAATGGCAACGCCCGCGACGAGCCGGGGGTCAACGGCCCCTTCCGCGGCGGCAAGGGCAGCCCCTTCGAGGGCGCCCTGCGGGTGCCGGCGGCGCTGCGCTGGCCCGGCCATGCGGTCGCCGGCGCGGTGGCGGCGGAACGGCGGTCGGTGCTGGACGTCGCCCCCACCCTGCTGGCGGCGGCGGGGATGGCGCCCGCGCCGCCGCTTCCCGGCCACGACCTGCTCGCCGGCCTGCCGCCGCCGCGGATCCTCTTCAGCGCCGCCCACACCCAGGACTGGCGCAACTACGCCGCCGTGCGCTGGCCGTGGAAGTACGTCCGCCGCCAGGCCCTGGACGGCTCGGTCGAGCGCCACCTGCTCTTCGACCTGGCCGCCGACCCCGGCGAGCAGCACGACCGCGCCGCCGACGAGCCGGACATCCTGGCCGAGCTCTCGGCCGCAGTGGACGCCTGGCGCCGGCGGGCGCCGGCCGGCGGTGGCTCAGCCGACGCCGGCGACCGCGGCCCGTCCCCGCCGCCGGGCTGGACACCGCCGGCGGACTGGGCGGCGGGTGGGTAGCCGGCCGGTCTAATGCGCCCCCGCCACGCGTTCCTCCATCATCCGGGCGAGGATGGCGCGGGCGGCGGCGGCGTGTTCGGCCCGCACGCGGAAGCGGGTGCAGGGCTCGGGTTCGAGTTCCATGCCCGCGGCGGCGGGGAAGGGGTCGTGGTGGCGGAGCGAGCCGGCTTCCTTCAGGAAGGGGATGCGCGCCTCGCGCAGCCGGGCCTCGAATGCGAGCGCTTCCGGCGGGCGCAGGCCGTGTGCGATCTCGATATGGGTCATGGGCTCCTCCGGGCTGGTTGACCGCCCGCCAGGATACCACTTGAAGGGCTCAGGGCGCGGGCGGCAGCGTCGCCAGCCGTGGCGCCAGTTCATGGAAACGGTGACCGTCCCGGCTCAGCTCCCAGCAGGCGCAGAGATCCTCCGGCAGATCCCTCAGCGCCGCGGCAACGGATAGGAAGTCGATCTCGCCCTCGCCGGGCGCGCGGTGGACGTGGTCGCCGCGGCGCATGTCGTCGAGCTGGACTGTGGCGATCTCGCCGGCCAGCTCGCGCAGCGCCGCCGCCGGCTCGCGCTCGCCGGTGACCAGCAGGTGGCCGAGGTCCAGGCAAAGCCGCAGCCCCGCCGGCGCCTCGGCGCGGAAGCCGAGCCAGTCGTCCACCGTGGAGATCAAATGGCCGGGCTCGGGCTCGAGCGCCAGGGTGACGCCGTAGCGCTCGGCCAACGCCGCCAGATTGGCGCAGCCATCGGCCAGACGAGCGCGGGCGCCGGCCTCGCTCTGGCCCGCCGGCACCACCCCGGACCAGAAGGAGAGGACGCGGGCGCCGAGCAGGTCGCACCACTCGACCATGTGGCGCAGGAACTTCAGCCGGAGGTCGCGGGCGTCGTCGGGCTCCAGCAGATTGGGCCGGTGCTTGCGCCGCGGGTCGAGCAGGTAGCGGGCGCCGCTCTCGAGCACCACCGCCAGGTCCAGCTCGGCGCACAGGCGACCGATGCGGCGCACCTCGGCGGCGGCGGCGTAGCGCGGATCGAGGTGCGGCACGTCCGGAGTGATTGCCACCGCCCGGTAGCCCAGCTCGGCCAGCCAGGGAAGCGCGTCCTCGAGCCGGTGGTGCGGGAAGCCGTTCGAGTTGTAGCCCAACCGCACCATGGCCGGTGTTACTTGCGGGTGTTGCGCAGGCTGCGCTCGAAGCGACGACGACGGACCTCGATCGAGCGGGTCGCGGCCTCGTCGGCGGCGTAGGCCGCGGCCAGCTCGTCGAGCAGGTCGATCGCCTCCTCGAGCTGGTGCCGGCAGGCGTCCATCTCGGCCCGGAAGCGGAAGGGGTCGCCCTCCTTCTCGTGCCGGACGTATTCCTTCTCGATCCGGTCGAGCGCGTCCTCGCCCAGCTCGCCGGCCCGTCGCCAGCGTTCGTCCTGCTTCCAGGCCGGCACCGCCGGCGGCGGGGCGGCCTCCGGCACGCGCGGCGGGGTGGTCGCCGGCGGAGCCGCGGCCGGTTCGGCGGGCGCTCCGACCGACTCGGCCGGAGCCGGCGGTTCCTGCGCATTGACGCGGGCGCGCTCGGCCTGGAAAGAAACCACCCCCCAGATGCAGAGCACGAAAACCGCCGCCGCCGTGCCCGGCAGAAAACCCGGATCCTTCCGGTTGCGCTTCTTCTTCGCGGCCGCCATCGGTCTCAGGGTACCAACAGCGCCGCGTAGCCGCCCGAGCGGTCGGCGGCCGGCTCGACCAGGCGCTCTGCGGCGATCCGCCGGCCGGTCCGTTCGGCCAGGTGTTCGGCCCCGGCGCGGTTCTCCTCGGGTTCGAGCGAACAGGTGGACCAGAGCAGGCGGGTGGCGGGGCCGACCTGCGCCGCCGCCGCCGCGGCGATGCGCCGCTGCAGCGCCACCGTCCGTTCCAGCGCCTCGGAGCTGAAGCGCCAGCGCGCCTCCGGCCGCTTGCCGAGCACACCGGTGTTCGTGCAGGGCACGTCGAGGAGGATGAGATCCCACGGCCCCTCCGGCGCGCCGGCGCCGTCCGGACCGATCACGTGCTCGTGGACCCGCCCGGAGTGGCCGAGGCGGGCCGCCTCCGGACCGAGCCGGGCCAGCCGGGCGTGATCGACGTCGCAGGCGTGCAGCTCGAGGTCGCCGCCGGCCAGCTCGACGCAGGCCAAGGCCTTGCCGCCGGGAGCGGCGCACCAGTCGAGCACCCGTTCGCCGGGCCGCGGCGCCGCCAGGCGGACCGCCTCCAGCGCCGACAGATCCTGCACCGCCCAGAGGCCGGCCGCGAAACCGGGCAGGTGCCGAAGGTCGCCGGCCGGCTGCTCGAGCAGGATGGTTCCCTCGACCGGGCCCGGGCGGCAGGCCAAGCCGGCCGCGGCAAGTTCGGCCAGGACCTCCTCCGGCCGGGCCCGGAGCGGATTCACCCGCAGGCCGAGCGGCGGCGTGCGATCGAAGCACGCCATCCGCGCCCGCGCCGTCTCCAGCCCGGCGGCCTCGGCCCAGCGTGTAGCCAGCTCGTCCGGATAGGAAAGAGTGACGGCGGCGTACCCGACCGGATCCTGGGCCGGGTCGGGAAAGAGGGGGCGATCGCAGCGCCAGGCGCGGCCGCCGGCGACGAGCAGGTCGGCCGCCGGCGGGGAGTCGGCCGCAGCCTCCTCGACCGCCCGCTCGACCGCCCGCAGCACCGCGTTGCAGAATCCGACCGCCTTCTTGAGGAACGGTCGCCCGGAGTCGAGGGTGCCGGCGATCGCCGCGTAGGGCGGGACCTGCGCCAGCCAGAAGCGCTGATAGAGCGCCAGCCGGAGGGTCCAGAGCACGGCTTCGTCCACCCGTCGGCGGGCGCAGAACGGCCGGAAGACCGCATCCAGGGTGCGGCGGTGGCGGATCGCCCCGGCCAAGAGCTGGCGGGCGAAGGCCCGGTCGCGCCCCTCCAGCCCGGCGGCGTCGGCCGCGGCCGGGAAACGGCGGGTCGGGAAGTCGCCGCGTTCGAGCAGGAGCGCCAGCACCGCCCGGCGCGGGTCGGGGCGGCCGCCGGAAGCGGGGCGGCGCCTCATCCCAAGATCTCCCCGGGCCGCAGCGTCCGGCCGCGCAGGAACTCGGCCGCGGCGAGCACCGCCCGGCCCGGCCGCTGGAGGCGCTGGATTCGGAACACCCCCTCGCCGCAGGCGACGGTGATGCCGGCCTCGACCCCCAGAATCGTACCCGGGTCGGCCTCTCGGGAGCCCCGCGCCTCCGGCTCCCCGGCGTGGATCCGCAGCTCCTCGCCGTCCGGCAGGGTGGTGAAGGCGACCGGCCAGCCGGCCATCGCCCGGACCAGACGGTCGATCTCGGTGGCCGACCGGGTCCAGTCGATCCGGGCGCTCGACCGCTTCAGCCGCCGACAGACGGTGACCGCCTCCTCGTCCTGCGGCCGCCCGGGCGGAAGCGGGCCGGCCCCGATCCCGTCGAGGAAGTCGCGGAGCAGCTCGGCTCCCAGCTCGGCCAGGCGGGGGGCGAGTTCCGCGGCGGTCTCCCGCGGGCCGATCGCGGTCTCGCGGGCGGCCAGGACCGGCCCGGCGTCCAGCTCCAGCACCACCCGCTGAAGGCAGACCCCGGTGCGCTCGTCCCCGGCCAGGATCGCGGCCTGGATCGGGCTGGCGCCGCGCCAGCGGGGCAACAGCGAGGCGTGCAGGTTGATGCAGCCGAACCGCGGCAGGTCGAGAAGCTCCCGGCGGAGGAGCTGGCCGTAGCTGACGACCACCCCTAGGTCCGGCCGGAAACGGGCCAAATCAACCAGGAAACCCGGATCGGAGGCCCGCTCCGGCCGCAGAATCGGGATCCCGGCGGCCTGCGCCCGCACCACGAGCGGGTTCTGCGCCTCCCGGCGGCCGCGCCCGGCGCGGCGGGCGGGCGCCGTGACCAGGACCACCGGCGGCTCCGGCCGCGCGCACAGGGCGGCGAAGGCCGGCGCCGCGAACGGAGGCGAACCGAGGAAGGCGAGGCGCAGGGTGCGGACTCAGACGTGGGGCTCGACCAGCGCCTTGAGCTGGTCGTAGCTCATCCCGCCGGTGTGCCGCCCGACCTCCTGGCCGCCCTTGAAGACGACGAAGGTGGGAATGGCCATCACGCCGTAGCTGGCGGGGGTGTTGGGGTTGTCCTCGGTGTTCAGCTTGACGACCTTGACCCGGTCCCCCATTTCCTCGGCCAGCTTGTCGACGGCCGGGGCCATCGCCCGGCAGGGACCGCACCAGGGGGCCCAGAAATCGACCAGGACGGGCTTCTCGGAGGCCAGGACTTCGTCCTGGAAGGTGGCATCGGCGACTTCGGCGGCGTTTGACATCGGTGGGAGGCGGGCGGGGGCTCAATGTAGGCGACGGCGGCCTCCGCTTCCAGACCTGGAGTCAGGGTTCCTCCGGCGCGGAACCCGGCTCCTCGGCCAGCAAATCTTCGACCTCGGCTTCGCCCTCTCCGGCCGGGTGGTCGAAGCACTGGTCCAGCTCGTCCAGGCGGATCTCGCCGGCTTCGGCCGCCCGAGAGACGAAGACGTCGCCGAAGGGTTCGGTCTGCTCCAGGTCGATCGCCTGCTGGCGCGCCAACTCGAGCAGGGCGACCAAGTAGTAAGCCGCGTCGGCGCGATCGATCTTGCCTTCGCCGAACACCTCCAGCAGGCTCAGCCGGCCGCCGGATTCGATCCGGCGCCAGACCTCCTCGACGTACCAGGAGAGCGGCCGACCGCTCTCCCGCACCCGGTGCGGACGCAGGAAACCCGTCTCCTCTTCGAGACGGCGGAAGACCTGGAGCAGATCCCAGACCGACACCTCGCCCAGGTCCCACTCCTGCTCCTCTTCGTCCTCCTCCTGTTGGTAGCGGCCGAGCCAGCGGCCGCCGGCCGGAAGCAGGCGGGCGCGACGGCGCCAGGCCGCGCCGAGGCGGTCGGCGGCCTGGCGCAGCTCCTTGTAGATCAGGAGCTGCTGGACCAGCTCTTCGCCCGGATCGAAGGGGTCCTCATCCTCGTCCAGCTCCTCCTGCGGGAGCAGGGAGCGGCTCTTGATCGCCAGCAGGGTGGCGGCGACGACCAGGTAGTCGGCCGCCTCGTCCACGTCCACCTCCTCCAGCGACCGGACGTAGCGGCAATAGGCGTCGCAGACCTCGGCCAGGGAAACGACGTGGATCTCGAGTTCCCGGTCGCGGACGAGCTGAAGCAGCAGGTCGAGTGGGCCGTGGAAGACCCGTTCGAGGCGGACCGTGAAGTCGGCCGGCGATGCCGACGGCGGCGGCTCGGGCGCCGGCACCCGGGCGGCGGGGATGAGCGAGGGATCGACGGGCTCGATCACGGCGGCGCCAAGGGTCAGCCGAGGTAGGAACCGAGGCCGACCACGGTCAGCAGGAAATGGTAGATCGGGCTGATGATCGAGGAGAGGAAGGCCCAGAAACCGTCCACCAAGAACAGGAGCGCGATCAGGATCATCAGGCCGAAGCGCTCGAGCTGGACGTAGGAGGCGAGCGCCTGGCGCAGACCGGCCTTGTGCAGGCCGTACATGACCACCCGCGAGCCGTCGAGCGGCGGCACCGGGACCATGTTGAACACTGCCAACAGGACGTTGAAGATCACCGCGTTGACCAGGACCTCCACCCCCTGGTCGCGGGGGACGAAAACGCCGGCGTGCAGCAGGGCGGAGAGCAGGGCGGCGAAGACCAGGGCCAGCAGCAGGTTCATGCCCGGGCCGGCCAGGGCGACCAGGGCCCAGTCCCGCGCCGGCCGGCGCAGGCGGTGGACCGCCACCGGCACCGGCTTGGCGCCGCCGAAGAGCACGCCGCCGCTCAGATAGAGCATCGCCGGCAGCAGGACCGTCATGAACAGGTCGATGTGCGGCAGCGGGTTGAGGGTCACCCGGCCGAGCTGACGGGCGGTCGGGTCGCCGAGCCGGTCGGCGGTCCAGGCGTGGGCGGCCTCGTGGCTGGTGATCGAGATCACCAGGGCGAGAATGGTGCCGACGGTGACGAAATCCATTCGGGCAGGGGCGGCGCGCAGCCGGCGCCCCTACCCGGGACGGGCCGCCGCGGCTCCCTACAATAAGCCCGCCCGGGGCGCGTCTCCCGCCTGAAATCGCCCCGACCGCCATGCCCGTCGAAGGCAAGCCCGCCCTGGAACGCGGTCTCGAGGTGCTCGCGCTCGAGGCGGAGGCGATCCGCACCCTGAGCCGCCGGCTGGGCGCCGACTTCGAACAGGCGGTCGCCTGGGTCCTGGACTGCCGCGGCAGCGTGGTGGTCACCGGGATGGGCAAGGCCGGGCTGATCGGCCAGAAGATCTCGGCCACCCTGGCCTCGACCGGCACCCCCAGCTTCTGCCTCCATCCGGCCGAAGCCCTGCACGGTGATCTCGGCCGGGTGCGGCCCGACGATCTGGTCCTCGCCCTCTCCAAGAGCGGCAGGACCCGGGAGGTGGTTCGGCTCTTGCCTTCGCTGAAGGCGATCGGCGCCCGAGTCGTGGCCCTGACCGAGTCCGCCGACTCCCCGCTCGGCCGCCACGCCGACCTGGTGATCGCGATGGGCCCCCTCGGCGAGGCCTGTCCGCTCGGCCTGGCGCCGACCGTCACCACGACGGCGATGCTGGCGCTCGGCGACGCCCTGGCGATGGCGGTGCTGGAAGGGCGCGACTTCACCCGCGAGGAGTTCGCCGCCTTCCATCCGGCCGGCGAACTCGGCCGGAGCCTGATGAAGGTGGGCGAGATCATGCGCCGCGACGAGCAAGTGCCGCGGGTACCGGCCGGGGCCAGTCTGCGCGACGCCCTGGTCGTGATGACCGAGACCCCGGGCCGCCCCGGCGCCGCGGTGGTCGTCGGCCCGAACGGGGAGCTGCGCGGGATCTTCACCGACGGCGACCTGCGCCGGCTGGCCCGGGCCGGCGGCGGTCTCGACCTGGAGCAGCCGATCGAGACCTTCATGGCCGCCTCGCCGCGCTTCGTCCGGGCCGGCCAGCTCGTCGGCGAGGCGCTGCACCTGATCCACGAGGCCCACGTCGATCAGGTGCCGGTGCTGGCCGACGAAGGCGATACCGTGGTCGGGCTCGTCGACATCCAGGACCTGCTCGAGGTGAGACTCTGAACCCTCCCCCGGAACTGCTCGACCGCGCTTCCCGGATCCGGCTCCTGCTGACCGACGTGGACGGAGTCTGGACCGACGGCCGGATCACCGTTCACGCCGACGGTTCGGAGAGCGCCGACTTCCACGTCCACGACGGCTACGGCCTCGTCCTGCTCCAGCGCGCCGGCGTCGAGATCGCGGTGATCACCGGCCGCGAGAACCCGGCGGTGGCGGCCCGGGTCCGCCGCCTCGGCATCGAGACCCTGCGCATGGGCAGCTTCGCCAAGGGCCCGCTGGCGGAGGAGATCCTGCGCGAGCGCGGCTTGATCCACGAAGAGGTCGCGGCGATCGGCGACGATCTGCCCGACCTGGAGATGTTCGCCTGCGCCGGCCTCCGTTTCGCTCCACCCGAGGCGGTCCCGGCGGTTCGCGAGGCGGCCGACTGGGTGACCCGCGCCGGCGCCGGCTGCGGCGCCCTGCGCGAGGTCGCCGACCTGCTGCTCCGGGCCCGCGAAGGGCATCCGGCCGGCCCGTGAGCGGGCGGGGCCGGCTCATCGGTTGGGCGGTCGCCGCCGGGGCGCTCGTCTTCGGCGGCCGCCTCCTCGTGCGCCGGCCGGCGCCGCCGACCGTGGACGAGCCGCCGGCCGGCTTCGTCCTCGAACTGGAGGATCTCGGCCGGGTCGAACTCGGCATCCGGGGACCGGTGGAGATCCTGATCCCCCGCCCGGCCGAGGAACCCGCCGGCGCCGGCCGGTCGGTGCCGCGGCTGCGGATCGCCGGCCGCGACCCGCGCCCCGAGGAAGGAGGAATGCGGCTCCGTTCGGTGGTGTTGACCGCCTTCGCCGAGGACGGCGCCACCACCGCCTGGCGGATCGAGGCGCCCTCCGCCAGAGTCGCCCTGGCGGCGGGCGAGTCGGTTCCGCGCCCGGACCCGGCCCGGCCTTGGTCGCTCGAATCGCCGCGTCTGTCCCGGCCCGACCCCCAGGGCGAACAGGTCCTGAGCGTGGCCGCGGCCGAACTCTGGCCGGATCAACGCCGGATCCAGGGCCACGGCTTGTTCTCGCTCCAGACCGGCGGACTTCTCGTCCGCGGAGAAGATCTTGCCTTCGACCTCGCCCGGGGCGAGGCCCGCTTCGGAGAAGGGGGGGCCCTGACCTGGTCGTTTCCGCTGGCGAGCGGGGAGCGGGCCGAGGGGGGCTCGGACGGCGGCGGCGCCCTGCGCCGGCTGGAGGACGGAGGCCGCCGGCTGGAACTCCCTGCCCGGGAACGCTGCGAACTGGTCCTGCCGCCGGGGAGCGGTCTCGCCGGCACCTTCCGCTGCCGGGGCCTGGTTGCCGACTTCGCCCCTGACGGCGGCGGAGCCGGCTGGATCCCCCGGGTCGCCCGCGGGCTCGGTCCGGCGGCCTGGAGCGGACTGCTAGCCGACCGGCGGCCGGCCGCGGTCTTCGGCCGCGACGCCACCCTAGTCTGGGCCGACGGCCGCTTGCTCGGCCTGGACCTGCTCGGTCCGCTCCAGGCCTTCCGCCGGACCGAGGACGACTCCGCCTCCTGGTTGGCCGCTCGGGGCGGGGCTTGGATCGAGACCCGCCCGGCCCCGGAAGGCGCCGATCCCCCCGGCCCCGTGCTGGCCCTGCGCGGCGGCGTCCTCGGCCAGGAAGACGGCCGCCGGTTCGAGGCCGACCGCTTCCGGCTGGAGGACGGCCACCTGCTGGCGGAAGGAGCGGTCGCCCTGGAGGACGGCCGCATCCAGGCCGACCGCTTCGAGGCCTTCCCGGACGGGCGGCGGCGCCTGGACGGGGCGGTGGTGTTCCGCCCGACCGACGGGGTCGGTCTCGGCGCCCCCTGGCTCGAGATGGCCGCCGCCGATCCCCTGAAGCCGGACTACGCCCACTTCCGCGCCGGCGGCGGCGTGCTCACCCGAACCACCCTGCGCGGCGCCCCGGCGGTGATGCGGAGCGAAGCCCTCGAGGCCCAGGGTTTCCTCGAGGGCGACCGCGGCCTGCGCCTGGACGCCCGCCGGAACGTGGTGATCGACCGCGGCGGAGCCCGGATGCGCGGCGACCACTTCGCCTTCCACGGCGAGTCCGGCCTCGAGCTGCGCGGCCGTCCCGCCGGCGCCGAGATGCCCCGGCTCGCGCCCGACGGCTCCGTGCTCGGCCGGGCGACCGTTCGGGCCGACCGTCTGATCTGGTTCGAAAACGAGGTGATCCCGAGTGGTTCCCCGCAAATCGAGTGGCCGGCCAAGGAATTCGGTCTGGACGGAGAAACGATCCGGCTGCGCGCCGACCACGGTCGGTTCGCCGCCGACGGGAGTTCGGCCCTGCTGCGCGGCGAGGTCCGGGCCGACGGCGCCCTGGAGCTGACCGCCGACACCGTCCGGATGCGGACCGACGAGGACGGCCGTCGTCTCCTCGACCTCGTTCCGCTTCCGCAGGAGCAGGTGCGGCTCCGCGGCGCCCTTCTCCGCCCGGAGGGCGGGCCGCTGCGATTCGATCTCCGCGCCGGCGGCATGGTCATCGACCCGACGGCCCGGACCGCCCGGCTGGACCGGGGGGCCGAGACGAACCTGGACGCCGGGGACGGCCGGCTCCTTCGACTCACCGGTCGGCGGGCGGAGGTCGGCCCCGACGCCGGCGTGTTCGAGCGTGGGGCATCGTTCGAGAAGGTGGCCGCCGACGCTCCCGAAGGCGCCGCCGAGACGTTGCGCGGCGGTGCCGAACGCCTGGCTTGGCGCCGCACCGAGGACGGCGGCCTGGAACTCGACCTGACGGCCGGCGGGGCCTGGCTGGAGGCCGGCCGCCTTCGGGGAGAGGGCGACCGGATCCGACTCGAAGCCCGGCCGGCGGCCGACGGCGTTCTCGAACCGGCTCGGCTCGAGCTGGAGGGGGGCGAGAGCCGCCCGGCCCGCTTGCGCCTGCCGGACGGCCGGATCCTGGAAGGCGCTTGGTTCCGCTACAACTTCCGCACCCGGCTGCACGAGTCCGGGCCGGTGCGCCTCCTCCCCGGCAACGACCACAACCCCTCTTGATCCTGCTCGCCCTCCTGCTCGGGTGCGCCGGGCCGCCCCAGGAGCCCCAAGAACCCGCTCCCGAACCCGTCCGGGTCGAACTGCGGGCGGAATGGGAGCGGCTCGAATCGACCGAGGAGGGCGACCGGGTGATCTACCGCTTCCACCGGCTCGCGGCCGCCTCCGCCGACGAGCAGGAGCCCTTCCGGCTGCGGGCCGACCGGCTCGACCTCTCCTTCGACCGCCTCTCCTGGCGGGCGCTGCTCGGCGACCCGGAGGCCGCGGCCGAACGCGCCGCCCATCCGCTCCCGGAACCGCCGCCGGTCTCCGGCCTGCTCGCCCGGCTCTGGTCCGACCGGCTGCTCGACCGGCTCGGCCTGCCGGCCGGCGTCCGGTCCGCCCTGCTCGAGGCCCGCCTGAGCGGGTCAGTCCGGATCGAGGCCGGCGGCCTCGAGCTGGCCTGCGCGGAGCTGGTCCACGAGCCTCCGCGGGGCACGACCGCCCTGACCGACGCCGACCTCTTCCTCCCCGTCGGGCAGGGGCCGAACGGCTGGCCGCTGCGGGTGATCGCCGCCGCGCTCACCGAAGCCGAAGACGGTTCCCTCGAGGCCCGCGAGGCGGCCCTGACCACCTGCGACGAGCAGATTCCCCACTACGCCCTGCAGGTCTCCGTCCTGCGCGGCCGCCCGGCCGGCGGCAGCTACGCCTGGGATCCGGAGGGCGGCTGGCTGGCGCTGGGCGGGCGGCGGCTGCTGCCGCTGCCCACCCCCGCCTTCGGCGGCGGTGCTGGCGATTCCCTGCTCAGCCTGCACGGCGTGCGGCTGGGGTCGAACAGCCGCGACGGCCAGTCGGTCGAGCTGGACCTGCGGGGCGGCGCTCCGGTCGGCGGGGAGGGCCGCGCCGACTGGCGACTCCTGCCCGGCTGGCGTTCCCGCCGCGGCCTGCCGCTGGCGGCCGAACTCGCCCTGCGGACCCCGGAGTGGACCGCGGACTGGGAGCTGTTCGGCCTCCGCGACCAGGGTGAGGACCGCCACCGGCTGGCCCGGACCGTCCGCCGCCCGGACGACACCCGCTACCGCGCCCGCCTCTGGAACCGCTTTCCGCTCGGGGACTCCTGGCGGCTGGACCTCGACCTGGCCCTGACCAGCGATCCGCTGGTCGATCCCGAGTTCTTCGAGGCGCGCTGGCGCGAGCAGGACGACGCCCTGAGCGAGGCCTACCTCCACCACGCCGGTGCCGGCAGCTTGTTCGAGGCCCGGGCCGAAGGACGGCTCGACAGGGTCGGGTTCACGCCGCTCCAAGGCTTCGGTCCGCCCGGCGGCAACCCGCCCCGGATCCTCGAGTCGCTGCCGGTGGTCCGCTGGCAGGCCTTCCCGCGCACGGTCGCCACTCTGCCGGCCGGTCCGCTCGGCGGGGCCGACGGCCGGGCGGCGCTCCACCTGGCCTGGGGCGCCGAGGTCGGCCGCTTCCGCCTCCGCGACCGCGACCTGTTGGCGGCTGCGGGCCGGCCCGCTTTCCGCAGCCGGCCGGCGCTGGAACGCGACCGGCTGCGGGCCTGGCTGGAGACCAGCCTCTCCCTCCACCTCGGCGGGGTCTTCCTGCGGCCCGGCGCCCGCTTCCAGGGCCTCGCTTACGACCAGGGCCCGGCCGTCGGCGGCGCCGCCGACCGGACGCTGGCCGAGGGCTTCGTCGAGGCCGGCCTCGTCCTGCTGCGGGACTGGGAACACGGCTGGCAGCACCGAGTGCTGCCGCAGGCGCGGCTGCGGAAGCTGAGCACCGGCGGCGACCCGGCCGGCCGGTTGCCCGGTTTCGACACTTGGGACGGCCTCCGCGCCGGCGAGGCCCTGGAACTCGGCCTCCGCCAGCAGTGGATCGCCCCCTCCGGCGGGCTCTGGGCCGACGTCGAATTCCTGCTGCCCTACTACCCGGACCCGCGGGAGCCCCTGCTCGACCCGGTCTTCCCGGTCCGGCGGCCGGGCGAGCCGGCCCGCTCCTGGGGCCCGGCCGAACTCCGCGCCACCTGGACGCCGGGGGTTCAGGGCGAGGCGCTCGCCGGGGTGCGGGTGGAGACCCGGATCCGCCAGGACCTGCACCGAGCGAAGTGGGTCGAGCAGTTCGCCCGGCTGAGCGTCCGGCCGCACGAGCGGGTCGAGTACGGCCTCGCCTTCCGCCGGGTCGAGGGGCTGGTCAGCCAGCTCGAAGGCACGATCGACTGGCGGTTGAGCAGCGAGTGGGGCCTGCGGCTGCGCCAGCCCTGGAACTTCCGGCCCGGCGCGACGAAGCGCAGCGAGGCGGCGCTGCTCCGCTACGGCCACGACTTCGTCTTCGAGTTCGGCGCCGAATACGACCAGGCCGGCGGCAGCCGGGGCGTTTTCTTCCGCCTGATGCCGCGCTTCCTGGCCGATCGGCCGGCGGCGACGAAGGCGGGCGCGACCAGGGCTAGAATGTGAGCGTGTTCGCCATCCTCCCGTCCGGAGGCGAAATCCTGGTCGCCCTGATCATCGGCCTGCTGCTGTTCGGCGGCCGGCTGCCCGAGGTGGCCAAGGATCTCGGGCGCACTTTCTTCAAGATGCGCCGGGCGATGAACGACCTGCGACGCGAGAGCGGCATCGACGAGACGATCCGCGATCTCCAGCGCGAGATCGAGGAGGCCCGGCCGGTGGTCGATCTGAACGCCCGCCCTTACCAGAAGTGGCCGCCGGAAGCCGAGGAGACGGACGACGAGGGCGGGACGGGTGAGGACGACGGCCCGGTCGAGCGCCGCTCGCTGCCGGAGCAGGGCGGCGTCGAGGACTAGAGCCGGTCGATCATCCCGCCCAGCGAGCAGGGCCGGGTGCGCGAGTCGAGCTGGGGCAGGATCAGCTTCTCCAGCGCGGTCCGGCAGGCGCCGCGGGAACCGGGGATGGCGAAGACCAGCGTCCCTCGGATCACGCCGGCGACGGCCCGGGACTCGATCGCGGCGGTGCCGATCTCCTCCCAGCTCAACATCCGGAACAGCTCGCCGAAGCCGGGCAGGTGCTTGTCGAACAGCGGCTCGAGGGCTTCCGGGGTGACGTCGCGGGCGAAGGGGCCGGTGCCGCCGGTGACCACGATCGCCTGCACCCGTTCGTCCTCGGCCCAGGTCGCGACCCGCTCGCGGATCTGCTCGACCTCGTCCCGGACGAGGTCGCGTTCGATCAAGAGGTGACCGGCTCCGGCGAGGGTGTCGGCTAACCAGGCGCCGGATTCGTCGCTCTGCAGGTCGCGGGTGTCGGAGACGGCCAGCACGCAGACCCCAAGGGAACGGAAGGGTCGGTCACTGTGGCCGTGGGCTCGGCTGGAGGTGGGGTTCATGGGGACCAGCGCTCGAGCGCTGCCTGGACGTTCTTGAAGTGGAGCTTGGCCACCCGGCCGATCTGCTCCGGCCCGTGGATCTCGAGGAAGCGGCGCAAGGCCGGCGGCACCGGGGAGCCGCTGCCGCGGGGCAGATCGACCGCCATGACCTCGCTCAGGCGCTGCAGGTTCTCGAGGAAGCGGTCGCGGGCCAGGACGGAAGCGCCGGCGACGGCGGGATGGACCTCGGCCCGGGGCAGTTCGTGCACCACCAGATCGGGCAGACTCTGCCGCAACAACCGACCGACCGGCGCCGTGGCGCTGAAGCGATCGACGATCGCTGCCTTCAGGCCGGTCCGCCGGTGCAGTTCGGCCACCAGCTCGGCGTGGACCGCCGCCAGCAGGTGGTTCAGGTTGCCGCCGTGCTCACGGTGGAGCTGGTTGTACTCATCGGGACCGATCACCCGCTCGAGGTGAGCGTACTCGCGCCGCAGCCAGCCGGCGAGCACCCGGACGCGCTGATCGGTCAGGCGCTTCGAGTCCCAGACGCCGGCCTCGCGCAGGGCGGCCAGGCCGTCTTCCGGCGCGGCCAGCGCGCAGACCACCAGCGGGCCGAAGGTGTCGCCCTTGCCGGCCTCGTCGGAGCCGATCGCCGCCGCCGGCAAGGAAGCCAGGCGCCGCTCCTCCTCCGGGTCGAGGCCGCCGTTGCGTCCGTTGCCGTTGCGGGGCTCGACCTCGGCCTTGCCCGGCGGCGGCCGGTCGCGGCCGGTGGCCCGCGCCGCCAGCACCGGGCCGAGGTGACGCTCGAGCCAGGAGTCGAGGCCGGCGCCCTGGACGACCAGCTTGCCGCTCCGGTAGAGGGTGGCGACCACTCCCTCGCCGCGGGCTTGGTAGCGGGCGTTGGCGACGTGGCGGAACCGGTAGCCGGCCCGGTTCAGGTCGTCGGCCAGGCGCTGGCCGGCCGCCTCATCGAGCACCAGGACGCGGGTGCCGTGCGGGCTCATGCCGCCCCCTCGGTCGGCCGCGGCCGGCCGCCGACCACCCCCGGTCGGCCGGTCCACCGCTGCAGCGTCGCCGCCGCCGCCGCGTGGGCCGAGTCGAAGGCGGCGGCGAGCCGTTCCCGGAGCGGAGCCAGCAGTTCCTCTTCGCGGGCGGCGGCGCGGGAGACCGGGATCGGCTCGGCGTAGGCCACGACCACCCGGGCGAAGGGTTTGGGCAGCATCATCCGGTCCCAGGAGCGGGCCCGCCAGGCGCGCGAGGCGGCGAAGCCGGTGGCCACGAGCGGCCGGCCGGTGGCGCCGGCGACGAAGAAGACCCCCGGCGCGATCGAGTGGGCCGGCCCGCGCGGTCCGTCCGGGGTGAGCACCAGCCCGTTCGAGTGCCGGGACGCGGCCAGCATCTCGCGCAGGGCGCGACTGCCGCCGCGGGTCGAGGAGCCGCGGGCGGTCCGGAAGCCGAGGCGCTCGACGATCCGGGTGATCAGCTCGCCGTCGTGATGGCTGCTGATCATCACCGTCAGCCCGTACCGACGATGCAGCGCCACCCCGGCCGGGATGCTCTCGTGCCAGAGGCCGTAGGTGAGCGGCCGGCCGGACTCGATCGTCTCCTCGGCGCCGACCCGGCGCACCCGCCAGGTGGCGGACAGGGCGCGCAGGAACCACGGCCCGAGGCCGCCGGCCAGGGCGGCGCTGACCCGGCGCAGGATCCGCTTGCGCAGCGGTTGCGGGCGCTTGCTCAAAACTCCTCGTCGTCCCAGTCCTCCCAGGGCTCGGCCTCCTCGCCCGGGGACTCCTCCTGTTCTACCTGCCGCCACTGCCCGCTCGCCAGCACCGGATCGAGATCGGCGGTCTGCTCCTCCCGCGCCCACCGCTCTTCCAACTCGGCCAGGCGGCGGCGGCGGGCGGCGCGCACGAACGGCAGCACCAGGACCGCGAACAGGGCCAGGCCGAGGAAGAGCTGCGGGTAGATGTCGCCGAGCAGGCCGGACGGGTTGACCAGCTCCCGCCGCATCCGCTCCTCGAGGTCGATCAGACCGGCGCCGGTCACCGCCAGCAGGGCCTGGTCGAGCGAATCCCCGGCCCGGACCCGGGCCAGCGTCTCCTGCAGGGCGGGCAGCCCATACCAGCGCAGGAAGGAGGAGACGAACTTCTCGCCCAGGGCGTAGCCGATCGCGGCGCCGACCGTGTCGTCGGGGAAGCCGTCGTGGTACTCGCCGAGGCGTTCGAGGTCGCCGACCACCGCCCGCCAGGAGAGCGACACCTTGACCTCGCCCAGATAGACCTCGCCCGAGAAAACCTCGGCGCAGCCCTCGTGGAACCAGGCCGGCAGCCGGTCCCAGGCCGGCGGCCCGAGGTCGGCCATCGCCAGGTGCATGAGTTCGTGGCGAAGAGTAGTCAGCAGCCGTGCCCGGGAGCCGGCCACTTCGGTCGCGATCACCAGCCGTCGCTGGTCGGGCAGCGCGACCGCCGCGTACCACTCCGGCACCCGGCCGACCCCGAGGGCGCGGGCGAGGCCGCGCCGGTCGGCCACCCACTCGACCTGGAACGGCCGCGGGTCCGGCGGCAGGCCGGTCCACTCCCGCGCCTCGGCCAGACCGCGTCCGATCTCGCCGGCGTAGCGCTCGGCCAGATCGGCCAGGCCGGCCGGCGCCCGCCAGGTGAAGCCGACGCCGGCGCCGACTGCCTCCTGAGCCGGTGGCGCCCCCGCAGAAGCGGGCGGCGCCCCCGGCGGAACCAGGAGCGCCGCGAACAGGGCGAGGGCCGCCAGGGGCCTACTGCAGCTTGACGTCGTCGCCGTTCCCGCCGTCATCGACCCCGTTCGGGCCGCAGGAGTAGAGCTGGTAGCCGGCGGCGGTCAGTTTGTAGACGAAGGGGTTGCCCCAGCCGTCGGGCTGGATCCCGGCCTCCGGGTCGGCAAGGAAGCCCTCGTCCCAGTCCGGCTGCGGCTGCAGCAGCACCTCGAGACTGTCCGGGTAGGCGGAGTTGACCGCGTTGTAGAGCATCAGGCCGGTGTCCAGCCGCAGCAACTCCATCCGGGTCGCCTCCATCGGGTCGCCTTCGTCGGCGATCACTTCCGGTTCGGTCGGCGCCGACTCGATCTCCAGTTCCGTGGCCTGCTCCTCTTCGACCAGAGCCGTGACACCGGCGAAGGTGGCCAAGCCCAGGCCGACCAGAACCATCGCCTCGCCGCCGTTGAAGCTGCCGACGCTGGTCATTCGAGCCTTGTCGCCGTCGAACCAGGAGAGCGCCTCGGAGGTCCGCAGGTGGCTGGTGAACACATCCGGCCCCGGCATTTTCTCCAGGTCGAGGGGGAACTGGTCGCCCATCTGGGCGGTGACCATCGGCAGCATCCCCTGGATCATGGTGACGGCGCCGGCGACCACCGGCCGCGGGTCGCTCCAGCGGATGCCGGAGGCGTCGTCGGGCACCCGGCCGAGGAAGTCGGCCGCCTCTTCGTTGGCGAGAATGTTCTCGGCCGGCTTCTGGACCCCGGCCTTCATCGCCTTGCGGACGGCGGGCGAACCCTGCAGCGAGAACACCAGCCAGCCGTCGTCGGTGACGCCGAAGGCCGGCTTCGGCAACATGTTGGCCATCATGCCCATCTGCATCTTGGCTTCGTCGGGCATCGGCAGGGCGTTCAGGTTGAAGCGGAACTGGTAGTACTCGCCGAGCTTGACGGTGGTCCATTCGCCGTCGGCGTTCTTCTTGCGATCGGTGGCGTCCTTGATCTGAAGGTCGAGGAAATCGACGTCGGCCAGGATCGCGGCGAGCTGGGGCATGACGCCGGCGAGCATCTTCCGGACCGCCTCGACGTCGCGGACGCGGACGAAGGAACCACCGCTGCCCCCGCCGCCCATCATGCTGAACTCGGCCTTCTGCCAGCTGAAAGTCTCGGGGCCGATGGCGGCGAAGGCCTGGTCATACATCGCCCGGTCCTCCCCGTAGAGCCAGGCGAGTTCCGGCATGCCGCGGTCGATGGCCTGGCCCTGGCTCTCGGCCAGGTCGATGAGCTGATCGGCGGTGGTGGTGATGAAGTTCCAGACCGCACTCAGGTCGGCGGCGCCGATCGAGAAAGAGGTGGCGTCGGCCGGAATGTATTCGGCCAGCGACTTGTCGGCGTGGGCGCCGTGGAGGCCGGCGCCGATCAGCCCGGTCGGGCCGCCCTGGCGGAAGGTCATCACTCCTTCGCCGAAGCTGTCGCCGCCGCGCCAGCCGGTGGTGACGCTGAGGGTGGCCAGGGAGTCGAGACCGATGCCGCCGAGGACCATCGGCACCATCGCCCGCGCCTCCTCGGGGGCGAACTGGTTCAGGGCCGCGAGGCCGAGATCGACGAACCGACCGAGGTCGAGGTGCAGAAACATCTGCCCGTCCGGCAGGGCCTGGCGCGCCTCCTGGAAGCCCGGCGCCGCGGCCAGTGGGCCGCCGGCGACCTCGCCCTTGCCGCCGTCGACGGCCAGAGTGGAGCCGGTCAAGCGGACGGCGATCAGCGAGTCCTCGTCCTGGATCCGGACCAGATCGTCGGAGACCTCGGCCCCCATCGCGGCGCCGTAGCCGCCGATGAGCTGGAACAGGGACTGCGCGACGGCCGGATCGTGGAAGGTCAGCCGGGCGCCGAAGCTCGCGTTCGGGCCGGTGACCGGATCGAAGCCGGACATGGCCAGTCCCAGTTCGACCCGACCATAGGTGGCTGGATCGAGCAGGGCGCCCGGGATTCCCTGGGCCTCGAGGCCCGACCGGGCCTGCATCAAGGCGCCGTCGATCATCGGGAGAACCGGAGCGAGGAACTCCTGGAGGGCGTCGTCGGCCCAGATCCGGCCGAGGGAGGAGCCGGCGAAGCCGTCGGCGAAGGCCTGGACGTCCGGGATCTCGAGGTAAAAGAGGGTGCTGTCCGGGAGGGTCTCGGCCAGGCCCTGTTGGGCAGGGGCCGCAGGGGCCAGGGCGGCCGTGGCCAGGAGGAGGGGTGCGATGCGACTCATGGTTTTCCGACTTCATTCCGCCCAGGGCGGAGGTTGGCGGCATCCTACGCTCGAGCAATCCATTGTTGGGACCGCTTTTCGTGGATAAACTCTGCCGCGCCCGAGGGTGCCGGCCGCCCGGCGCAAGCCACGGAGGTCCGATGCCGCTGAATGCCTTCCCCATCCTTCTTCTGGCCCCGCTCCTGGCCGCGGCCTGCCAGAGCGCCCCCCGGCAGGCCCCGCCGCCGGTGCTCACGGCCTGGCCGGACGTGCCGGTGCCGCAGGGCTTCGAACCGCTCGAGACCGTCGCCGCCAAGGCCGCCTTCCAGATCGGGGAGTTCCGGCACGGCGAGCTGTCCTACCTCGGCCTCGGCACCGTCGAAGGGGTCGAGGAGTACTACCGCGGGCGGCTGCCGGTGCACGGCTGGCAGGAAGCTCCGGACGGGGTCTGGAAGAAGGGCCCCTGGCGCCTGACTGTGACCGTAACCAACGCGCCCAAAGAAGTTTACGAAGGTTTCAACAAGGTCGTCGTGACCCTCCGGATGCGCTCCGAGCGCACGCCCCTGACCTCCCGATGAGCGCCGCCAAGACCAACCTCCCCAGCCACGAGGCCGGGGCTCACATCCCGGATCTGAGCCCGGAGAACCCGGCGGTCACCTGGGCCAAGGAGAACAAGGGCTATCTGGCCTTCCTGCTCCTGGTCATCACGGTGACGGCCTCCTGGAACTACTTCTGGCCTCGCTACAAGCGCCAGGACCTCGGCGCTTCCTGGTCGCTCTACCAGGAACTCGCCCAGCCGGCGAACTTCACCGCCGACAAGATCGAAGAAACCCTCTCCCGAGCCCGCGGCGACGAGCGGATCTTCCCCTGGCTGGTTCAGACCGGCGTCAGCGCCGCGATCCAGCAAGAGGATCTGGACGCCCTCCGCATCCTTCGGGGTGAGCTGGAGAAGCTGGCCCAGGATCCCGACCTGGAAGGATTCCGGGTCGTGGGCGATGCCGGGCTGGAGCCGCTCTTCGCCCATACCCTGGCCCGGGTTGACCAGGCGCTCGACCCGAACTCCACCCGAGAGTTTGTAAATCCAGCTCCGACAGGACCTAAGGTCCGCTTCACGGTACAGGTGAACGGCCAAGACGACTACACCTTCGAGGCCGGCCTCTATCCCGAGGCGGCGCCCGAGGCCTGCGCCTGGTTCCTCGAGGCGGCCCGGAACGGCGACCTGGTCGGCCGCCCGGGTACCCGCCAGGGTTCGTTCAGCTTCCAGTTCAGCGCCGAGCAACCGGAAGGCTCTGAAGCGAAGTCCCTTCCGCTCGAGGTCCAGTGGGGTTTCTTCCACCTCCAGGGGGCTCTCTGGCTGAGTCGGGACACCGGCGGCAAGCCCACCGAAATGAAGGCCGGCGCTTTCGAACTCGGGATCATGGACGCGCCCCACCTGGACGGGCAGACGACGGTCTTCGGCCACCTGACCTCCGGGGCCGAACAGCTTGCCGGGTTCGCCTACCAGGGACCGGACCAGCCGGACCCGATCGACTCGATGATCCTGACCTCGATCGAGGTCCTCGAGTAGTCGCCGGACCGAGGTCGGCTCGCCGCCGGCTCAGGATTCGAGCAGTTCGGAGGCCTCGTCCTCGAGGTCGAGGCTCTGGGCGAAGCGGTCGAGTTCGTCCAGGTCTTGGAAGTGGAGGATCATCCGGCCGCCCCCGCCCCGCCGCAGCCGGATCTCGGCCCGCAGGCCGAGGCCTCGGGTGATCCGCTCCTGGAGGTCGGAGACCCAGGCCGGCTGCCGGGGCCGCGGCTTGTGGGCCGGCTCCAGCCCCTTCTCGGCCGCCCGACGGCATTCGGCCTCGGCCCGGCGAACCGACCACTCCTCGGTCACCATTCGGCGGAAGACCTCGGCTTGGATCGGGGCTCCGTTCAGCCGCAGGAGGGCGCGGGCATGCCCGGCGGTGATCGTTTCACGTGAAACAGCGTCCTGGAGTTCCGGGGGAAGGTCCAGCAGCCGAACCAGGTTGGCGATCGTCGAGCGATCGTAGCCCAGGCCTTGGGCGACCTCCTCCTGGGTCAGTCCGAAGTCGTCCAGCAGGGCTCGACAGGCCCGGGCCCGCTCGATCGGATCCAGATCCTCGCGCTGGACGTTTTCGATCAACGCCAGCTCGAGGCGCTCGGCGTCGTTCCGAACCGGCGGCCGTACCAGGACGGGCACGCTCTTCAGGCCCGCGGCCTGCGCCGCCCGCCAGCGCCGCTCCCCGGCGAGGATCTCGTAGCCGCCCGTCTCCCGTTCGGTGACCAGGATCGGCTGCATGATCCCGTGCCGGCGGATGGACTCGGTCAGCCGAGCCAGGCCCCGTTCCAGGTCGGTCCGAGGCTGGACCCGGTTCGGGCTGAGCCTCTCGACCGGAACCCAGGTCGGGCCGCCGGAGGATGCCTCGTCCCGGGCGTGCGTATGGGAGAGAAGACTGTCGAGTCCTTTGCCGAGCTTGCGGGTTGCCATGGGTTGCGCGTAGTCTCTGCCGATCCGGCCGCTCCAGCCTACTCCCGGGGCCGCCGACGACCAAACATGCCCGCGACCCGCACGATCGCCGTCTTGGGCGACCTTCACGCGAACCTGTCCGCGCTCCAGGCGGTCCTGGCCGTCCTGGAGCTGGAGCAGGTTTCGGAGTTGTACTGCGTCGGGGACGTGGTCGGCTATGGCCCGCGCCCCAACGAAGTCGTGGAACGCATCCGGGAGGCGGGGGTCCGCTGCGTGGCCGGGAACCACGACTGGGCGCTGCTCGGCCGGATCGACGCCCGGACTTTCAACCCCTATGCCCAGGCCGCCTTGGAGTGGACCGGCAAGGAGCTGACGGCGGAGAACCGCGACTTCCTGGCCGAGCTGCCGCTTCGGATCGATGACCCGGAGTTCTGCGTCTTCCACGGTTCCCTGCCGGAGCCGGAGGCGTTCAACTACCTCCAGAGCTTCCCGGCGGCCCGGGCCTCGCTGGCCGAGTTCGCCGCCCCGGTCGGCTTCTGTGGTCACACCCACGTGCCGATGAACTTCATCCAGCATCCGAGGGCGACCGAGCTGGAGTGGCACTTCCAGACCGACTGGTGCCTGGAGGACCAGGATCGGGCGGTGGTGAACGTCGGCAGCGTCGGGCAGCCCCGGGACGAGAACCCACAGGCGCCGGTCTGCCTCTACGAGCTGCCGGCGCGCCGCTTCCGCCTGCTCCGCACACCCTACAACATCGCCGAGGAGCAGAAGAGGATCCGCCGGGCCGGCCTGCCCCAGATCCTGGGTGACCGTCTGGTCCACGGGATCTGAGCGCCTCGGCGGGCCCTTTCGGCCGGTCCGGTCAGCGCTGAACCAGGTAGGAGAGCGATTCGGGCAGGCCGTCGAGGCCGTCCTCGCCCAGGCGAGCTTCGAACAGGACCTGGAGATCGTCGAGGACCCGCTGGTCGCCGTAGAACCGGATCTCCCGGGTCGAGGAGTGGCCGCCGACCAGGACGAGAAGCTGCATGATGCTCGCGGCCGAGCAGCGGTCGCCGTCGATCTCGGCTTCGACGGCCGAGCGGTAGTGGTTCACCACCGACACGATCAGGGAGATCGGCCGGGCGTGCAGGGAGACCCCGTCCGGCACCCGGAAGACCCGCGAGCAGCGCTCCGAGACCTGGGCGAGGAAGGCCTCGGCCTCCGGGGCGACGCTCGTCATACATTCATAAGCCATAACTGAGCAGTCATTTATGGCGATAGAAAGGAAGGCCTCCCGGTCCAGGAGAGCTTCCCCGTCGGCGCCGCGGAAGCGGTCCAGCCGGTGGCGCTCGTCGAGGTGGACCAGGGCCGTGGTGGCCTCGAAGAGGTGGAAGGCGGTGCTGGCCGCCGAACGGATCCGCGGAAGCACAGGGTGCTTCTCCTCCTCGGGACTGCCGGCGACCAGGCTGTCATAGGTGCTCTGGAGGTTGTGCAGCCGGGCCTCGAAGCGCCGGCTCTGGGCTTCCGAGCAGTGCACCTGGACGACCTCCTCCAATCGCTCCAAACCATTGATCCGACGTGGGTTGGAGCGTGCCATGTGCTTCTGGAGGCGGAGGAAGCGGGAAGCGACCAGGGCCGCCCGGGAGACCAGGGCCCGGCTCTCCTCGTTGCCGACCTGATCGACCGCATCCCGGGGCAGCCGGACCGTCTCCCCGGCGGCGGCCAGGGAATCCACCCGCATCACCCCGTCCGGCCAAGAGAGGCCGGTCTCGGTCCAGGTCTCCCGCAGAGCCTCGAGCGAACGAAGGATCATCTCCCCGAGCCGCAGGGCGCTGGTTCGCACCGTGGGGGCGAGGCGCTCTCCGACCCAGGCCGGGTCCGGGAAGGAGTAGCTCGGCAGCCGGGAGTCCAGGTGGACCAGGGAACTCATCCCGACCGACAGCCAGCGGGCGATCGCGATCAGCTCCCGGATCGGCAAGTAGGTCCGGTTCTCGCGCGCGCCGTAGTTGTCGAGGTAGCTCTCCAGGTCGGTGGTGGACTGGTAGAGGTGGTAGAGCTGGCGCTGGTTCCACTGCTCCGGACTGGCCTCGAACAGCCCGTTGGCGAGCTTCAGGAAGTCCTGGGCCCGGGCCGCCAGGAGCGGCCGGAACTCCTCGACCGAGATCACGCGGCGGCGCCGGCGGCGGTCGGTCCCAGTTGTCGAAGAATCCATCGCGCAGAGGTGACGGCCGGATTTTACCGCAGTTCCCGAGGACGGGTCGGCCGAACCTCCTGCGACGGGGACCGAAAAAACCTGAGAAAAGAATCAAGTCGTGCGCAATCGACCCGCAAAAGACAGCCGGGAACGAACCCCCGTCTCCCCCCGTCCCACGTTCGTCCGGAGGATTGAACCATCGCTTCCGACCGCTGCCTCGAAACCTACCTGCGCGACATCGACCAGGTGCCCCTCCTCACCGCCGAGGAGGAGGTCGCGCTCGGGCGCCGCGTCCAGCAGGGCGACCAAAAGGCGCGGGAGCACATGATCCGCGCCAACCTTCGGCTCGTGGTCAGCGTCGCCAAGCGCTTCACCGGCCGCGGCCTGGCGTTGCCGGACCTGATCGCCGAAGGCAACCTCGGCCTGCTCAAGGCGATCGAGAAGTTCGACCCCGAGGCCGGCTTCCGCTTCTCGACCTACGCCACCTGGTGGATCCAGCAGACGATCCGACGGGCGCTGATCAACCAGGCCAAGACGGTTCGGGTGCCGTCCTACATGGTCGAGATCCTCAGCAAGTGGCGCCGGGTCGCCGCCGACCTCGAGCATTCCCTCGGCCGGCGGCCGACCGCCCAGGAGATCGCCGACCAGCTCGGCCTGTCGCCCGCCAACGTCAAGGTCGTGAAGCAGGCCCTGACCACCGCCACCAGCACCGGCACCGGCGACGAGATCCTGAACAACATCGCCGAGGACCACCCCGGCGTCGCCGCCGAGCGCCTGCCGCCGGACGAGATCGCGCTGAAACGGGACGCGCTCGAAACGCTGCGGGATATCCTGGACCTGATCGACCAGCGCGAGGCGGCGGTGTTGCGGATGCGCTACGGCATCGACGACGAGAAGCCCGCTACCCTCGAGGCGATCGCCAAGGCGCTCGGCATCTCCCGCGAGCGCGTGCGGCAGATCGAACGGCTGGCCCTGCGCAAGTTGCACGCCTACGTCGTCGATGGTGTCCCGCCCGACCAGATCCTCGAGCCCCTCCGCGCCCGTCGGCGAAAGCGACGCCCGGCCTGAGCCCGAAGCGGCCGCCGCCCCGTGCCCGTCCCTGGACGAGCACGGGGTCTCGCTCTACGTGCACCTGCCGTTCTGCGTCTCGCGTTGCCGCTACTGCGACTTCAACGCCTGGGCCTGGCGCGGGCAGGATCTCGGCCGGCACGTCGATGCGATCCTGGCCGAGGCCCGGCTCCGCGCCGCCGAGCTGGCGCCGCAGACCGTCTTCCTCGGCGGCGGCACCCCGTCCCTGCTGCCGGCCGAGGAACTCGCCCGACTGCTGGACGGACTGGCGGAGATCACCGGCTTCCGCGGCGGTTCGATCGAGACGACGATCGAGGCCAATCCGGAGTCGCTCGACGCCGCCACCGCCCAGGCGGCGCGGGAGCACGGCGCCGACCGGCTCTCGCTCGGGGTGCAGTCGTTTCGACCGGAAGTGCTGCGCGCCTACGACCGGGCGCACGGTCCCGAAGAGGTGGTGGCCGCCGTCGCCGCCGCCCGGGCCGCCGGTTTCCGGCGCCTGAACCTGGACCTGATCTTCGCCTTCCCGGGCCAGGACCCGGCCGACCTGGCCGCCGACCTGGGCCGAGCGGTGGCGCTGGCTCCCGAGCACCTCTCCTGCTACGAGCTGAGCTTCGAGCCCGGCACCCCGCTCACCCGTGCCCGCGACGCCGGCCGCTTCCCGCCGGCCGACCCCGAGGAGCGACGACTGGAACTCTTCGAGCAGACCCGACGCCTCTGCGCGGAGGCCGGACTGCGCCGCTACGAGGTCTCGAACTTCGCCCGGCCGGGGGCGGAGTGCCGACACAACCTCGCCTATTGGCGCAGCCTCGACTGGGTCGGCCTCGGCGCCGGCGCCGCCGGCTGGCGCGACGGCGAGCGCCGCCGCAACCTCGAGCGCCCGGAGGAGTACGAGGCCGCGGTCTTCGCCGGCCGCGATCCGGCCGCCGAGCGGGAGCGCCCGGACCCTCGCACCATCGCCTTCGACTGCCTGATGATGGGGCTGCGGCTGGAAGAAGAAGGCGTCTGGCTGCCGCGGGTGGAGCGGATCGCCGGTGTCGATCCGCGCCGGGTCTGGCCGGAGGAACTGGAGCGGCTCCAGCGGGAAGGCCTGGTCGAGCTGGCCGGCGAGCGGTTGCGCGCCACCGCCCGCGGCTTCGTGCTGCTCGACTCGGTGCTCACCCGGCTCGCTCCGGGAACGCCGGTATGATTCGGCCGGGCGACCGCCCCCCAGCCGCCGTGAAACCCCGCTCGACCGCCGGCCGACTGTTCCTGCGTGGGCTGGCGCTGGTTCTGCCGCTGTTGCTCACCCTGGCGGCGCTGATCTGGGTCTGGCGTTTTCTCTCCGGGACGGTCTTCACCCACGTCGACGCCTTCGTCCGCTGGGTGGTGGAGCTGATCGTGCGCGGGACCTCGAACGGCGTTCCGAGCGACGACATCAGCCGGCTGATCGAGGAGACCGTGCCGGAACCGGTCCGGCTCGGCATCTCGGTGGCGGTCAGCGCCCTGCTCGTCCTGCTGGTCGGCTGGTGGTTCAGCGGCTTCCTCGGCCGCCGGGTGATCGCCTTCCTCGAGCGCGGCCTGAACCGGCTGCCGCTGGTCGGAGCGATCTATCCGCACATCAAACAGGTGGTCGACTTCTTCCTGGGCGCCGACGAGCGGGAGCTGCCCTTCGACCGGGTCGTCGCCCTGCCCTACCCGCGCCGGGGTCTGTGGTCGATCGGCTTCCTGACCGGCGGCTCGATCGACCGCCTGAACCGCGCCACCGGCACCGAGACCGTCTCCGTGTTCATTCCCTCCTCGCCGATGCCGATGACCGGCTACACCATCTTCGCCCCGGTCGATGACCTGGTCCTGCTCGACCTCAGCGTGGACGAGGCCCTGCGCATGGTCGTTTCCGGCGGCGTGTTGGTGCCGCCGGCCCAGGCGGCCCGGCTCGAGCCGCGGATCGCCGAACTGGTCGCCGGCCGCGGCCCGACGCAAGAGAAGGAGGAAGTGGAATGAGCTTCCCGGAGCGCCTCTGGCGGGCCACGGCCGAACGCGGCACCCCGGCGATGGTCGGGCTGGACCCGCGGCCGGACCATTTCCCCGAGCCGTTCCGGAGCCGGGCCGAGGGCGGCGGCCCGGCGGCGGTCGCGGCCACCGTGGACTACCACCGAGCCCTGCTCGACGTGGTCGCGGCGAAGGTGGCGGTGGTCAAACCGCAGGCCGCCTTCTTCGAGCGCCTCGGCCCGGCCGGCTTCGGCGCCCTGGCCGACGCGGTCGAGCAGGCCCGAGCCCGCGGCCTGATGGTGGTGATGGACGCCAAGCGCGGCGACATCGGCTCGACCAGCGAGGCCTACGCCGAAACCTTCCTCGCCGGCCGCTTCTTCCCGGCCGCGGACGCGCTGACGATCAACCCGTATCTGGGCGAGGACGCCTGCCGGCCGTTCCTCGCCGCCGCCCGCCGCCACGACGCCGGCCTGTTCGTGCTGGTCAAGACGAGCAACCCGGGCGCCGGTCGTTTCCAGGACCACGGCGAACCGCCGCTGGCCGACCAGGTCGCCGGGATGGTGCGGGAATGGGGCGAGGAGGCCGTCGGCCCGGACGGTTGGTCCCCGATCGGCGCGGTGGTCGGCGCCACCCGCCCGGACGAACTCGCCCACTTTCGACGGCTGATGCCGCGGGCGCCGCTGCTCCTGCCCGGTTTCGGCTTCCAGGGCGGCACCGCCGAAGGGCTGGAGGCCGCTTTCGACGCCCAGGGACGGGGCGCGATCGTGAACGCCAGCCGCTCGATCCTCTGGGCCCACGAGCGGGAGGATCTCGCCCATCTGCCGCGCTGGGAGGACCGGGTGGCGGCGGCGCTCGACGAGATGATCGCCGCCCTGGCGCCGCTGGCCGGCGGCCGCCGCCGGGCGTGAGGATCCTCTTCCGGCACGCGCCGTCGCTCGCGGGCGGTCCGCTCCGGCTGCTCAACGGCTGCCTGGCCGCGCTCGCCGAGGCCCGGCGGCGGGGCGGCGACGCCGAGGCGGTGCTGCTCCTGGACGAGGAGCTGCTGCGGCCGCTCGACCGCAAGCTGCTCCTGATCGACGCCCAAGGCAATCCGGTCCGCCTGCCCGGTCCGGAGAACGGCCGCTTCGATTCGGCCGGTCGAGCCGCGCTGGCGGCGGCGGCGGTGGACGCGATGCCCCCGACCGCCGAGGCGGCGGCGGTGGTGGACCGCCTGCTGCCGGCGCCCGGCGCGGAGCCGCTCGCGGCCGAGGCCGAACTCTGGCGCGAGCTGCTCGGGCCGGCCGGCCTCTGGGTCGAGACCCGCCCGGCCGGCGCCGCCGGCCCGCCGCCCGCCGGCGAACCGCCGCCGCTGCCGGAGGCGACCTGGTTCGGACCGCGCCACCTCGAGGCGCTGGCCCGCTTCGGGGTGGAGCCGGCGGCCGCCCTGGCCGGCGAGGAAAGTCTCCGCGCCGCCTTGACGCCGCCGCCGCCGGTCCGCCTGGCCGCCGCCCTGGACGAACTGGACCGCGCGAGCGACCGGATCCTGGCCGAGCTGGAACAGGCCGTCCAGGAGGAGGAACCGGCCCTGTTCGGGGCATGGTGCCGGCTCCGCCGGGAGGTCCGGCGCAGCACCAAGGCCTTCCATCGCCGGGTGGACCGGAGCCTCCGCAACCGCGACGGGATCCGCGGCTCCCGCCTTCGGGCGTTGGCTCAGGGCCTGCGGCCGCTCGACGGTCCGCAGCAGGACGGCCTCGGCCTGGTCGCCGCCGCCGCCCTCTTCGGCCTCGACCTGGATCGCCTGGAGGAAGCGATCCCGTCCTGGCAGGCGGCCTTGGATCAAGACAGGATCCTTGTAGAAGCGGCTGCTTTCCGGGTCATGGCATAGGAATCGGCCGCTCCCGTCGCTATCCTCGGCGGCGTGCAGATCGTCTCGGTGATCAACCAGAAGGGCGGGGTCGGCAAAACGACCACCTGCGCCAACGTCGGCGCCGCCCTCGCCCGGTCCGGGCACCGGGTGCTGCTCTTCGACCTCGATCCGCAGGCTCACCTGTCGATCAGCTTCGACCGGCTGCCGGAACCGGGCGAGCCTTCGGTTTACACCCTGCTCGGCGCCGGCCACCGGCTCGAGGAGGTCGTCCAGACCACCAGTGTGCCCGGCCTGACGATCGCCCCGACCAACCTGGACCTGACCGGGGCCGAGACCGAGTTCGCCGCCGAGATCGGCCGCGAGACCCTCCTTCGCGACGCGCTCGAGGGCTACGCCCGCCGGATTCCCGAGCCGCCGGAGGTGGTCCTCTTCGACTGTCCGCCGTCGCTCGGCTTGTTGTCGCTGAACGCCCTCGTGGCCTCCCGCCACGTCGTCATCCCGCTTCAGGCCGAGTTCTTCGCGCTGCAGGGGATGGCCCAGCTCCTGGACGTGATCGAGCGGGTCAAGCGGCGCTTGAACCCCGGCCTGGACCTGCTCGGCATCGTCGTCGGGATGTTTCAGAAGCAGCGCAACCTGTCGCGGGAGGTGCTGCAGGAGCTGCACCGGCACTTCGGTCCGCTGCTCTTCCCGACGCTGGTGCGGATGAACGTGCGCCTGGCCGAGGCGCCCAGCCACGGCCTGACCATCTTCGACTACGCGCCGGAATCGGGCGGCGCCGCCGACTTCGCCGCGGTGGCGGAGGAGATGGCCCGCCGGCTCGGCCTGCGGCCGGAGCAGGCCGAGCCCGAGCGCTCGCCCGAACCGCCCGCCGAGGAGCCGGCGGCGGAGCCGACCGCCGCCGCCGAAGCCACGCCGTCGCCCGAATCCGCGCCGCTGCGGGAGCTGGAAGCTGGCTAGCCTCTACCTGGACTGGAACGCCGGCGCGCCGGTCCGGCCGGAGGTGCTGGAGACCTTCGTTCGGGTGGAGCGCGAGGCCGGCGCCAACCCGGCCGCGCTGCACCGCCCCGGCCGCCACGCCCAGGCCCTGCTCGAGCAGGCCCGGGACGAGGTCGCCTCCTTGCTCCACTGCGACTCGCGCGAGGTGGTGTTCTGCGGCAGCGCCACCGAGGCGAACAACCTGGGGGTCCTCGGCGCCGCCCGGGCGATCGCTCGGCTGGAGGGGCGGCCGCCGCGCCTGATCTCCTCCCGGGCCGAGCACCCGGCGGTGCTGTCGCCGCTGCGGCTCCTCCAGCAGGAGGGTTTCCCGCTGCGCACCCTGCCGCTCGACCGCCACGCCCGGATCGAAGCCGAGGCCCTGGCCGAGGCCCTGGCCGAGGACGAGGATCCGGTGCTGCTGGCCCTGCAATGGGCCAACAACGAGACCGGGGCGATCCAGCCGCTGCCGGAGCGGGTGCCGGGCCGGGTCCACTTCCACTGCGACGCGGTCCAGGGCATCGGCAAGCTGCCCTGGGATCCGCGGTTGGCGACCGCCGCCGGCCTGGTCCTGTCCGGCCACAAGATCGGCGCTCCGAAGGGGATCGCGGTGCTGCGGCTGGCCGAGGACCGGCCCTTCGACCCGGTCATCGCCGGCGGCGGGCACCAGCGGGGCGTCCGCCCCGGCACCGAGGCGCCGGCGCTGGCGGCCGCCTTCGCCCACGCCCTCCGGCTGGCCCTGGCCGAGCAGGAGGCCTTCGCTGCGGAAACCGCCGCCGCCGCTGGGGCCCTGCTCGAGGAACTGCGCGGTTTCTTCGGGTCCGACCCGTCCGGATTCCAGGAGAACCAACCTCCGCTCGGCCAGGGGCTGCCGAACACGCTCAACCTGAGCTTCCCCGGCATCGACGGCCGGGCGCTGCTGCCGGCCTGCGACGCCGAGGGCTTGGCGGTGGCCTCCGGCTCGGCCTGCTCCAGCGGCTCGTCCCAGCCCTCCCCGGTCCTCCTGGCCTCCGGGATGGACGCAAACCTCGCTCGCGCAAGCCTCAGGATCAGTTTCGGGCGCCCGGCCGGGGCGGCGGTCGGGACCGAGGCGGGCCGCCGCTTGGTCCGGGTGCTCGCCCGCCTCTACAAATCTGCAAATCGCTAGCCCTAGGTTTTCAACGACTTGAGCGGGTCGAAATCTTTTTCTTGGCGGCCGGCCCGGCGGCGGGCCTAGCTTGGAAGTCCTTCCGGGCCGATCCCTAAGTTGCTTTGAGCAATAGACTTAGGAACGCCCCCAGCCGAGACTTCCTTTCCCTGGTTCCCTCATGCCCGTCAAGACTGATCCCGACTCCTGGCAGCTGGTCCTCGACCGGCTGGCGGATCGGATCGGCCGGGACGAGGTGGGCCGGTGGCTGAGCGATGTCGATCTGCTCTCCCGGAGCCCCGAGTGTTCGATCCTGATCGTGCCCTCGGCGCTCCACCGCGACTGGATCCGCGAGAACTTCCTGCCGCCGCTCCTCGAGGCCCTGGGTTCCCAAGAATGCCGCTTCGAGGTCCGGCCGCGCGATCCGTTCCTTCCCGATCCGGCGGTCTCCTCGCCCGAGGAGGCGGAACCGGTCCCGGTCGCTCCCGAGCCCGCCCCGGCGGCCCCGGTCGAGCGCATTCCGGATCCGGACCTTCGTCTGAATCCGGACTACACCTTCGAGAGCTTCATCGTCGGCCCCTGCAACCGCTTCGCCCACGCCGCCGCCCGCGGCGTCGCCGACCGCCCCGCAACCGCCTTCAACCCACTCTTCCTGCACGGCTCCGTCGGCCTCGGGAAGACCCACCTCCTCCAGGGCATCGCCCACGACCTGCTGGGCAACGATCCCCACTGCCGGATCGTCTATCTGTCCTGCGAGGATTTCGTGAACCACTTCATCGGCGCCCTCCAGCGCGGCGACCTCGAAGCCTTCCGCCACCGCTATCGGAACGCCGACGTGCTGGTCGTGGACGACATCCACCTGCTGGCCAACAAGGCCCGGACTCAGGAGGAGTTCTTCCACACCTTCAACACCCTCCACAACGCGCACAAGCAGATCGTCCTGTCCAGCGACTCGCCGCCGGAGGAGATCCCGCAGCTCCAGGCCCGCCTGGTCAGCCGCTTCAAGTGGGGGCTGGTGGCCGAGATCGAGAAGCCCTGCTTCGAGACGCGGATGGCGATCCTGCGCGCCAAGGCCGACCGGATCGGCCTGGAGCTGCCGGACGAGGTCGCCCGCCACATCGCCGAGCAGGTCGAGGACAACATCCGCGAACTCGAGGGCTCGCTGACCCGCCTCACCGCGATGGCGGCCCTGTTCAACCACCCGGTCGACCTGAGCCTGGCCCGGCGGGTGCTGGCGACGAGCAGCGGCGACCCCGGCCGGGGCATCCGGATGGACGACATCCTGGAAGTGGTCTGCGACCACTTCGCGGTGAAGATCGGAGATCTCCAGTCCCGCCGGCGCACCCAGTCGATCGTCTTCCCGCGCCAGGTGGCGATGCTTCTCACCCGCCAGCTCACTCCGCTCTCGCTCGGCGAGATCGGCGGCCACTTCGGCGGTCGGGACCACTCCACCGTGCTCTACGCGATCGAAAAGCTCCAGAAGCGCCGGCGCGTGGACGGCGAGTTCGGCCTGGTCCTGGCGGAACTCGAGCGGAAGATCCGCCGCCGCGCCCAGAACGGGGAATGAGCTTTCCCGCGGCCCCGCCGAGCGCCCTCGCGGGCCTCGGCGGCGGCCGGCCGCGGCCGGAACAACCGGTGGAAAACCGGGAAAGAAACCGGGGAAGCAGCCCCTGGTTTTCCACCCTTCTCCGCGGCGCCCGCGGTCCGTCCGCGGCGGTCCGGGG
>RFGR01000021.1 GCA_003696625.1 Planctomycetota bacterium | reverse complement strand
GACCGTGCCCTCGGTCGCGATCGGGCACCAGATCGCCGTCACGCCGCTGCGGCTCGCGGCCGCCCACGCCTCGCTCGTGAACGGCGGCCGCCTGGTCGAGCCGCACGTGCTGCCGGGGGACGGGGCGCCGCCGAAGCCGGTCTGGCCGGCGGCGGTCGCGGCCGCGGTCCGCTCGGCGATGGTCGACATGGTCGAGTTGGAGAGCCGGACCTGGCTGCACGGCGTTCCCTTCCGCTACGGCGGCAAGAGCGGCACCGTTCAGGACGAGCGCGATCCGACGCACTACACCAGCCTCTTCGTCGGCTTCGCCCCGGCCGAGGCGCCTCGCTTCCTGGCTCTGGTCGTCGCCGACCGGCCGCGGGGGTCGACCTACTACGGCTCGAAGGTCTGCGGGCCGGCGGTGCGGAATCTCCTCCACTTCGCCCTGGCCGCCGCTGGAGAGGTGCCGCCGCCGCCGCCCTTGGATCCGCCTTCCTTCGCCGCTATCGTTCCTGCCGGGGAACGATGAGGCTTTCGCGGCTGGCCAGGCACCTCGAGGAGTTCTGCGAGCGGATCCCGACGACCGGCCCGGATCCCGAGCTCCGCCGCCTGCGGCTGGACTCGCGCCGGGTCGGGCCCGGCGACCTGTTCGCCGCCCTGCCCGGCCACGCCCGCGACGGCCGGGAGTTCCTGCCCGAGGCCCGGGAACGCGGCGCCGCCGCCGTTCTCTCGCCCGGCTTCGCCCGGGACCCCGGCTTGCCCCAGCTCGTCCTCCGGCCCGGCGCCTCCCCTCGGCGGGCCGCGGGCCGGGCGGCCGCCCTGCTGGCCGGCTCGCCGGCCGAGCGGCTCTGGGTCGGGGCGGTGACCGGAACCAACGGCAAGACCACCGTCGTCCATCTGGCGACCGAGGCGCTGGCCGCCCTCGGCCGCCGGCCGGCCCGCGCCGGCACCCTCGGCCTGGCCTTCGGCGGCCGGGTCGAGCCGACTCCGAACACGACCCCCGACCCGGACCGGCTCCAGGACTGGCTGGCGACCGCCGTCGCCGCCGGCGCCGACTCGCTCCTGCTCGAGGCCTCCTCGCACGCCCTCGACCAGGACCGGCTGGCCGGGTTGCGGCCGGCGGCGGCGGCCTGGACCAACCTGGCCCGCGACCACCTCGACTACCACTCCGACCTGGAGGCCTACGCCGCCGCCAAGGCCCGCCTGATCCACGGTTTGGCGCCGGGCGACCCGGCCCTGGTCCCGGCCGGCGACGAACGGATCTCGGCCGCCTGCCGCGGCGCCGCCGCCGAGCTGCTGCCCTGGAGCCTCGACGGCGCCGGGGCCGTCCGCGGCCGGCTGCTCGCCTGCGGCGGATCCGGTCTCCGCCTGGCCGTGGCCGGGGAATTGGGCGAGGCCGAACTCGTCAGTCCGCTGGTCGGCCGCCACAACGCCGAGAACCTGCTCGTCGCCTTCGGCCTGCTGCGGCTGGCCGGGGTCGGGGCGGCCCCGGCCGCCGGCGCCCTGGCCCGGGTTGGACCGGCGCCCGGACGGCTGGAGCGGGTCGCTCCCGACTCGCCTTGGTTCCTCTACGTGGACTACGCCCACACCCCGGACGCCCTCGCCCGGGCCCTCGAGGCGCTGCGCCGGATCCACCCCGGCCGGCGGCTCGGCGTGGTCTTCGGCGCCGGCGGCGACCGCGACCGCGGCAAACGGCCGCTGATGGGGGCGGCGGCGGCGCACGGGGCTGACTGGTGCCTGATCACCTCCGACAACCCGCGGTCCGAGGACCCGGAGGCGATCCTCGCCGAGGTCGCAGCCGGCGCCCCGGACGCGGAACGCGAACCTGACCGGCGGCGGGCGATCCGCCGGGCCCTGGCCGGGATGGCTCCCGGCGAGGTCCTGCTCGTGGCCGGCAAGGGCCACGAGGACTACCAGGAGATCCGCGGCCGTCGCCTGCCCTTCGACGACCGTGTCGAACTGATGGAGGCGGTGCGATGCTCGGACTGACGGTTGCGGAGGCGGCACGCCGCCTCGGGGCGGGCCTGCGCGGGGACGGCGGGCGGAAGATCGCTCGGGTGATCACGGACAGCCGCGGCCTCGGCCCCGGCGACCTCTTCGTCGCCCTGCCGGGGGCGCGGACCGATGGCCATCGCTTCCTGGCCGAGGCCGCCGCCGCCGGCGCCGCGGCCGCCCTGGTCCAGCCCGACCGGGGCGAGCGGCCCCCCGACCTGCCGGTGATCGTGGTCGAGGACACCCTGGCCGCCCTCGGCGAACTCGCCCGGTTCCACCTCGGGCGCCTCGGCTGTCCGGTGTTCGGGATCACCGGCAGCGTCGGCAAGACCAGCGCCAAGGACTTCCTCGCCCAGCTCCTCGGCGGGCCGGCGGCCGGCGTCCACGCCGCGCCGGCCTCCTACAACTCGGAGGTCGGCCTGCCGCTGGCGGTGCTGGCCGCCCCGCTCGGCAGCCGGTTCCTCGTGCTGGAGTACGGCGTGAACGCCCCGGGCGAGATGGCGCGTCTGCTCGCCGTCGCCCGGCCGCGGCACGCCTGGATCACCGCCCTGGCCCCGGTCCACCTCGAGGGCATGGGCGACTTCGAGACCGTCGTCGCCGAGAAGACCCGCCTGGCGGCGGCGGTCGGCGAAGGCGGCTGGGTCTGGTCAACCCCGGAGGTGTTCGCCGTGGCCGCCCGCTTCTACCGGGCCTGGCCCGCGCGCAGCCGCCTGGCCGGCCTCGACGGCGAGGACGGCGGCCGCGTCCTCGACCCCCGTCCCGGCGCCTTCCGGGTCGAGCTGCCCGGCCTCGGGCCGCTGCGCCTGCCGGTGGTCGCCCGGCACGAGGCCGAGCTGGCGGCGGTGGCGGCCGCGATCGCCCTCGACCTCGGCGTTCCGGCCGAGGAGCTGCGGGCGCGCCTGCAGGACCTGCGCCGTCCGCCCGGGCGCCTGGCCGTCCACGAGTTCGGGCCGATCGAGGTGCTCGACGACGCCTACAACTCCTCGCCGGCGGCGCTCGAGGCCGCCCTGGACGTGGTCCGGGCCTGGCCGCGGCGGCGCCGCCGCCTGGCCGTGCTCGGCACGATGCACGAACTCGGCGCCGACAGCGAGGAGCTGCACCGTTCGGCCGGGGCCAGCGCCGGCCGCTGCTGCGACGCGGTGCTCGGGATCGGGCCGGGCGGGGAGTGGATCGCCGAGGGCGCCCGGGCCCTCGGCTGTCGGCGGGTCGAGACCGCCGCCGACCCGGCCGCGGCCGAGCGGCTCCTGCCCGAACTGCTGGGCGACGACACCCTGGTCCTGCTCAAGGCCTCGCGCGCGGTCGGCCTCGACCGGCTGGTGCCGGTCCTCGCCCGGCTGGCGGCCGAGCTGGGCCCGCCGCGGGAGGAAGGCGCTTGATCCCGCTGCTCCAGGACTGGCTGCAGGAACTCTGGCAGCCGCTCCACGCGCTGCGCTACATCACCGTCCGCGCCGCCCTGGCGGCGGCCGTGGCCTTCGCCCTGGCCCT
>RFGR01000165.1 GCA_003696625.1 Planctomycetota bacterium | reverse complement strand
GTCGGGGCGGCCGAGCGGAGGTGGGCGGTGGCGGATTTTCTGCGGTGGCGGGTGACGCTGTGAATCAGGATTGTGATCCAGGGGGTGGGGCCAGTTTCGGCAGGATCTGGCGGACCAGCTCCGGCAGATCGCCGGCGGTAAAGGCGAAGTCCAGGCCGGCCGGCGGCTCGGTGCCGTAGCGGCCGACGAAGCCCAGGACGAAGCCCTGGGCGGCGGCCGGTTCCAGGTCGTAGTCGGCCGCGAAGGAAACGTGCAGGACCTCGGCCGGCTCCAGGCCCAGATCGTCGAGCGCCAGCCGCCAGTGGCGCGGCGCCGGCTTGTAGGAGCGGGCCCGTTCGGCCGAGACGAAGACCGCGATCGGGACCCGCAGGTGCTTGTGGGCGCAGAGCCGGAGGGTGACGTCGTCGCAGTTGCTGAGCAGACCGACCGGCAGCTCGGCGGCCAGTTCGGCCAGCGCCGCCGGCGCGTCGGGAAAGGCCGGCCAGCCGAGCTGACCAGCGGCGAAAGCGCGTTGCTCGGTCGGGGTCAGCTCGATGCCGCAAACCCGGCGCACGGCCTCCGCCACAGACTCGGCCAGGATCTCCTCGTAGCGGCGCCAGACTCCCGTCTCGAGGTCCCGCTCGATCGGGCCGCGGGCCGCGATGATCTCGTCGATCCGGTCCTCGTTGCCGCGGAGCGAGGGGAACTGTTCGAGCACCCGGCGCTGGCCGAGCCGCCAGTCGATCAAGGTGCCGAAGCAGTCGAAGGTGACCGCCCGGATCATGGCTTCCGCTCCTCGACCCGGCGGTACTCGGCGACCAGCCAGTCGCGCCAGGGGGAGTCGGGGCCGTCGCGGACCTCGAGCCGGTAGCGGTAGCCGCCGGCGACGCGGGTGTCGGTGTGGCGCTCGATCGCCCGTCCCTCGGCGTCGCGGCGGAAGGCCTCGGCCCCGGCAGCGGTGACCCGGCCGGCCAGCACCGCGCGGCGGCCGGCGCGGTCGAACCAGTACAGCCGATAGCGGCCGTCCGGGTCGCAGCGGACGAGGCCGAAGCCGGAATGGACCTCCCGACCGTCCCGCAGGGAGCGCCAGGTGGTGTGGAACCAGGCGCCGGCCAGGATCGCCTCGGTGGTGGATTCGCCGAGAGCGGGACCGTCCGGGCCCCGCTCGGAGCCGCGGAAGCGGCCCAGGTACCAGGCGTAGGGATTGCTCCGGACCCTGGCCAGCGCCTCCTCGTCCGGCGGCCAGGTCGGCCGGCGGTTGGTCGGGTCGAGGCGCCCGGCCGCCAACCGTCGGCCGCCGTCCTCGGCTTCGCTCAGGAGCACCGAGCCCTGGTCGAACTCGAGGTCCAGCCGGCCGCCGGGTCGGTCCGCCGCGGCCGGACGGCGCAGGCCGAGGCCGCGGGCGGAAACCGCGCCGCTCCATTCCTCGACGCCGCCGTCGGAGTCGAACCGCCAGGCCCTGACCCGGCCGTCCTTCTCTTCCCGCAGGACCAGGAGGAAGGAGCGGATCGGCCGGCCGTCGCGCAGCCAAGCGCCGAGGCCGCGCAGCCAGGCGCCGCCGGCGACGGGCTCGAAGCGCAGCCAACCCCGGACCGGCCCGAGGTCGGTCTCGACCGGGCCGAGCAGATCCCCGCGCAGGCAGCGGGCGAGGATCCCGGCGCCGTCGGGTCCGGTCTCCTGGGCAGGGAGAACCCGGCTCAGGCCGACCGCGAGCAGGAGCAGGATCGTTCTCGCCACGGTGGGGCGGATTCTATCCTGGGCCCGGTCCCGCACCGCATGTCCTCTTCTCCCGCCCTGCTCGCCTCCGGCCTGGCTCTCCGCCTGGGCAGGACGCCGATCCTGCACGGGGTCGACCTCGAGGTGCGGCGCGGCGACCTCTACGGCCTGCTCGGCCGCAACGGCGCCGGCAAGACCACCACCCTGCGCGCCTTGCTCGGCTTCCTGCCGTCGTTTCGGGGCGTCTGCGAGGTCTTCGGCCGGCCGTCCCGGGCCCTGCACCGGGTTCAGGAGCCGATCGGGGTCGCGCTCGATCCGCCCGGTCTCGACGAGACCCTGACCGTGCGCCAGAACCTCGAACTGGCCCGGATTCGTGGTGGCATCCGGAGCGGCCGAGGGGTCGACGAGGTTCTCGATCTGGTCGGCCTGCGCCACCGTCAGCACCATCGAGGCGGCCGGCTCTCGCACGGGCAGGGCCGGCGGGCGGCGGTCGCCCGGGCCTTGCTCGGCTCTCCCCGTCTTCTGGTCCTGGACGAGCCGCTCTCCGGTCTCGATCCGGAGGGGGTCGAACAGATGCTCGACCTGTTCCGCCGACTCGCCCGGGAGGAGGGAGTGACTGTCGTCCTCTCCAGCCACCATCTGCGGGAGGTCCAGGAGGTCTGTACCCGGATCGGGGTGATCGAGGCCGGCCGGACCGTGCTTGAGGGCGAGACCGCCGCCCTCCTGGCCGAAGCCGGCGAGGCGCTCGAACTGGTCTGCGCCGAGGTCGAGACCGCCCTTCGGATCCTGGTCGCCGACGCCGGCGTGCGCGACGCCACTCCGCTCGGCGACGGGCGGATCCGGGCTCGGGTCGAGGCGGGTTTCGACCCGGCGCCTTTGCTGGCCGGACTCGTTCGGGCCGGCGCCGGCGTCCGGGAGTTCCGGCCGTTGCGGGCCAGCCTCGTCGATCTCTTCCAGCAGGCGGTCCGGGACGCCGGGAAGCGACGGGAGGGGCGGCAGTGACCGGCTTCCGGCGGGCGCTGAACGGCGAACTTTTCGCCCTCAAGCGGCGGCGTGGGCCGCGGCTGGCGGCTCTGTTCGTCGTCCTGGCGGTGTTCCTGCGCCTCGCCTGGGCGCGCTGGCTGCCGGCGGCTGCCGGCGGCTCGACCCAGGCCAACTTCTGGCCGCGCTTCGCCGAGGCGGCCGCCTTCGGCCTCGGCCTGGCCGAACTCGCCTCGCTGGTCCTGGTCGGCGGCCTCTTGCCGCGGGAGATCGGCCTCGGGGCGGTCCGGGATCCCTTGACGCGGCGGATCTCCCGGCCCGCCTTCGCCCTGGCCCGGGCCCTGACCGCCCTGCTCTGCCCGCTCCTGCTCGGCGCGACGGCGGTCGCCGCGGCGGCGGCCGGGGCGGCGGTCCTCTGGGATGGGGGGCACGTCGTCTCGGCCCCGTTCCTGGCCGAGGAGGAGCCCGGCGCCCGGGAGGCCTTCGCCGCCTGGCTCGAAGCCGAGGGCGTCCGAGCCGATCAGGCCGCGGCCTGGCTGCATCTGGTGGAGGACGAGGGCCTGGAGCCAGCCGCGGCCGCCGACCGCCTCGGCCTGCCGCCGGCTTTCACCATCCCGGACGAATACTACGCCTCGGTCCCGATCCTGGTCTTCCTCGAGGAAGAGGTGGCCGGTGGCATCCTCGCCGCCCTCCGTCAGGCGGTCGCGCCGCTCGTCGCCCTCGGCCTGTTCGCCTTCCTGCTGTCGCTGCTGCTGCCGACCGGCGCTCTGGCCGCCGGCCTGGGCGCTCTGTTGGTCGTCCTCTTCTCGCTCTTCCTGGCCCCGGAGCTGGGCGAGACGGCCGGACGGGTGTTCGCCGACTGGTTGCCCGGGATCGGCCACGACAGCGCTCTGCAGATCGCCCGGCGCGTCGCGGACGGCTTCACCGACACCGTCGCTCCCGATCCGGGCCGGATCGCCGCCGGCCAGACCGCCTGCTGGCTGGAGGCGGCCATCCTTTTCCTGGCAGCACCCTGCCTCCTGCCCCGTAGGAGACTGTGATGTCGCGAACCGCCACCCCGGCCGCGGCCGCGGCGGCCTGCCTGCTGGCGGCTTGCGCCAGCTACGAGGCCCTGCCGCCGCCGCCCGGCCTGCTCGAACTCGAAGGGATCGTGGCCGAGGAGCCCGAGCAGCGCGGCTGGATCGGTCTGGAGGTGGAGGCCAACGAATCGGACAGCCTCGAGGATCTCGAGATCCGGCCCGGGGTGAGAATCACCGCCGTCGCGCCCGGCTCGCCGGCGGAGGCCGCCGGCCTCCGGCCGGGGGACGTCCTGCTCACCTTCGCCGGCGTCCGCACCGACGACCCCGGCCGACTCGAATCCCTGCTCCGCGGCATCCACCAGTCAACCGAGGCCCTACTCCGGATCGAGCGGGGCACGGCCGTGTACGAGCTGCCGCTGACGGTCGAGACCCGCTCGCCGCTCGGGCGCGCCCGCCTGCTCTACCACGTCGACCGGGCTCGGGTCCGGGCGGCCTTTCGGGACAGCGAGGAGGAGGGCGCCTTCCCGGTGATCGCACGCTTGGCGGCGCGCAGTCCGCTGGCCGAGGCCGGAGCCCGGGAAGGGGATCGGGTCGTCTCCTTCCAGGGCCGGGATCCGGGCTCGGCCGCCGAGCTGGTTCGCCGCCTGCGGCTCGAACTCCGGCCCGGGGAGGAGGCCCGGATGCGGCTGCGCGGGCCGGACGGCGAGGAACGCGAGGTCCGGTTCCGGGCCTGGAGTCCGGAGCGGCGCTTGGTCTCGTTTTCGGCCTGGCCGCTCTGGACTTGGCGGCGGGACGACCAAGAGCAGCGGGAATCGCTGGTCGTCGGCGACCTCCTCCTGCTCTCGTTGTTCCGCCGGGAGCGGATCGGCCACGAGACCGACTACGCGGTCCTGTCCTTGATCCGCTGGCGCACCGGCGAGGCCCTGCTCGAGTCCAGCCTGCCGGAGGCCGAGGAGGGAGGATGATCGCCGCCGTCTTGGTCCTGGCCCTGGCCCCGGCGGCGCCGCAAGGGGTCGGTCACGTCCGCAGCCGGATCGAGCCCGGCGGCGAGCCGCTGGCCCTCGAGTTCGCCGACGCCGACGGCGACGGCCTGCTCGACCTGTTCCTGGCCGTGCGGGACGAGGACGGTCGGCGCTGGATCCGAATCCACCGCCTGCGCGCCGACGGCGCCCTGCCGGTTGAGCCCGACCACGCGGTCGAGCTGAAGAAGGACATCGTCGCCTGGGGGCTGGGGGACTTCACCCCGGAGGAGCCCGGGGTCGAACTGCTCCTGACCACCCGCGCCGGCGCCTACGCGCTTCCGACCGCGGCCGAGGGGTACCGGGGCATCCGCCGTTTGGCGGCGGCCGAGATGCTGCTCGACCTGCCGTCCTCGCGCCAGCTTCCGTTCTGGCCGGCGGTCGCCGACGTCGACCGCGACGGCCGCGACGATCTGGCGCTCCCGGTCGGCGACGGCTTCTTGATCGCCGGCGGTGACGGCTCCCTCCTCGGTCGGATCGAGCTGCGCCCGGCCAGTGGTATTCCTCCGGCCCTGAGCCGTTCCTTCAAGCTCGGCCCGGTCACGGTCTCGGCCCAGCCCCTCGCCGACCTGTTCGTCCCCGACGAGGATCCGGGCGCGATCGAGCCGCCGCCGGCCGTCTACGCCGCGGAGCAACTGCCGTTGCCGTTCCTGGTCGACGCCGACGGCGACGGCCTGCTCGACCTGATCTACGCCTGGCAGGAGACGATCGCCGTTCACCTCCAACGGCCGGCCGGCCAAGAGCCTCGTTTCCCGGCCGCCGCCGATCGCTGGTACGCCTACGGCGGCGAGGAGGGACGCGAGATCGTCGGCCTGGAACTGGTCGACGCCGGCGGCGGGCCGGCCGCCGACCTGCTCGTCACCCGCCGGAGCAAGGACGTCGACCTGAGCGGCGACTGGGAGGTCCTGCTCTTCCTCGATCCGTTCCGCGAACCGCGGCCGCTGGCCCGGCCGGACGCGGTCGCGGCCACCGAAGCCTCCTTGGTCCTGCCGTACCTGACCCGACTGGCTCCCGACGACGGTCGCCCGGACCTGGTCCTCAGCGCCTGGACCCTCGAGGTCGGCCTGCTCGGCGCCGGAGGGGTCGGGTTCCAGCACCGCCTTCTGTTCTATCCGGCCGCCCCCGCGGGCGGCTTCCCCCGCCGGCCGGAGCTGAGCTACGAGCGCGACTACGCCGCCGACGACTTCACCGCGTTCAGCCGGGTGCCGCCGGTGCCGGCCGACGTCCTCGGCGACGGCGGCGCCGATCTGATCGAATCCGATCCCCACGGCGCCCTCGAGATCCGTCCGATCACCGCCGCCGCCGGCCGCCTGGAGGTCGGGCAGGACCCGGCCAGGCGGATCGAGGTCGACGCCCTCGCCTCCGAGGTTCGGGTCGTCGACCTCGACCGGAACGGGATCGGCGACCTGGTCGTGCTCCGGCCGGGCTCGCTCGAGGTTCGCGTGGCGCGGAGGAACTGAGCGATGGCGCCGCTCCTGCCGCTGCTGCTCGCCGCCGTCCCGCAGGCGGCCGAAACCGGGTCTTCCCCCGTCTTGCTCGAGCCCGAGCCGGCCCATCTCGCCCTGCCGGACCTGGATCGTGACGGCCGCGCCGATCTCCTCGACATCGCCCGCGGCGAGATCCACTGGCCGGACGGGCCGCCGACTTCCCAGCGGGTCCGGCTGCCGGGCGAAGCCACCTTCTGGACCGTCGCCGACGGCGACGGTGACGGCTTCGACGACCTCCTCGCCCTGGTCGACGGCGAATCCCTCCAGGTCCTCCGCCCGGGCCCGGACGAACTGGTCTGGGAGACCCTCCTCGACGGCCTCGGCGCCGGCGGCCGGCAGCCCCGTGGCTACCGGCCGGCCCGCATCCTGCGCGACATCGATGGGGACGGGCGCCCCGATCTGCTGGTTCCGGCCGGCGAGCGGGTCCGGCTCTGGTTCGGGACCGAGGCGGGCGGCTTCCGCGCCGGCCCCGAGCTGCGGCTGGGCGGCGCCCTGCGCCTCGAACTCGGCCGCGCCGGTCGGCGTTCCGACCTGCTGGGCCGGGTCGGCCGCACCCTGTCGGTGCCGAGTCTCCGGATGCGCGACATCAGCGGCGACCGGCGGCCGGACCTGGTCGTCCAGGACGGGCAGAAGATCTTCCAGTACGTCGCCGGTCCCACGGGGCTGCCGCTCGAACCGACGACCGAGGTCGACCTGGCCCGCTTCGAGGCGCGCCTGCCCGCGCTGCGCTTCGACCCCGGCAACATCGCCGGGCTCTCCCGCCAGAGCGTCTGGGAGCACTGGGCCGACCTGAATCTCGACGGCGCCGAAGACATGGTCGTCCTCGCCGGCGGCACGGTGGTCGTCTATCTCGGCGGCGACGACGGCCTCGACCTCCGCCGGCCGCGCGACCAGCTGCCGACCGCCGGCAACGTCCTCTACGCCTTCACGGCCCGGGTCGACGAGGACGACCTGCCGGACCTGGTCCTGCTCCGAATCGAGGACGTGTCGCTGGCCCGCGCCCTGACTTGGGTGGTGTTCCGCTTCTCGGTCGAGATCGATCTGCTGGCCTACGAGGGGCTCGGCAACGGCCGCTTCGGCAAACGGCCGATGCCGCAGAGCCGGACCCTGAAGGTCGAGTCGCCCTCGCTGCTCGATCTGTTCCGCGGCCGCGACGCCGCCGACGAACTCCGGCGGACGGTGGTGCGCCTGGCCGACTTCGACGGCGACGGCCGGCGGACCGACCTCGTCGTCCTCGATCCGGAGGGCCGCCTGCGCTGCTGGCGGGACCGGGTGCCCGACCGCCGCGCCCTGGACGAGGCCGGCTCGGCCTTCCTCCGCGACCTGCTCCGCCGGCGGCGGACCCTCGATCTGGACGCCGACACCCTGGTCCGCTGGCTGCTCGGTCGGGCCTCGCTGCTGGTCGAGACCGCCGAACAGACGCCGCCCGACTTCGTCCGCCCGGCCCCGCCCGACTGGCGACTGCCCCAGGCAATGGCGGCGCGCGACTTCGACGGCGACGGCCGGGACGAGCTGCTGGTCCTGCACCGCCGCAAGGGCGAGGGCCGGGAGGCCCGCCGGGCGCTGGTCGGCTTCTTCTGCGACCCGGACGCCGAGGGGCTGCTCAAGTGATCCGCAGCCAGAGCGCCTTCAGGTAGGCGCCTTCCGGGAAGTCGAGCCGAACCGGGTGGTCGGGGCCGGCGCCGGTCAGGCGCTCGAGACGGGCGGTGCGGCCGGCCCGCCGGGCCGCCTGCCGGACCCGCTCCTGGAACTCCAGGGCCGACAACAGGCCGGAGCACGAGCAGGTGAGGAGCAGACCGCCGGGCCGAACCAGTGGCAGGGCGAGCTTGTTCAGATCGTGGTAGCGGGCCAGGCCCCGCTCGCGCTCGCGCCGGGAGGGGACGAACTTGGGCGGGTCGAGGACGACGAAGTCGAAGCTGCGGCCGTTCGCGGCCAGGGTGCGCAGGTAGCCGAAGGCGTCGGCCTGGACGAAGCGGATCGACCGCGACCGGTTCAGGTTGGCGTTGCGCCGGGCCATGGCCAAGGCTTCCTCGTCCAGGTCCACCGCGGTCACCGCGGCGGCGCCGGCGGCGGCCGCCGCCAGGGCGAAGCCGCCGCTGTAGCAGCAGACGTCGAGCACTTCCGCCTCCTCGACCGCGGCGACCTGGCGCCGGAGGCGGGCCCGGTTCTCGCGCTGGTCGAGGAAGAAGCCGGTCTTGTGGCCGCGGCGGAGGTCGATCTCGAACCGGATCCCGTCCTCCTCGACCTGGACGAGTTCCGGGCAGCCGGGGGAGGTTTCGACCCAGGCGGCTTCGCCCTCGGCCCGGGCGGCGGCGGCGTCCAGCGCCAGCCGGTGGTGGCGGGTGCCGAGGGCCTCGTGCAGCTCCGGCAGGGCCAGCCGGGCCAGCGGCAGGGCGGCGGTGGAGAAGAGTTCGACCGCGAGCAGGTCGCCGTAGCGGTCCACGACCAGCGCCGGCAGGTCGTCGCCCTCGGCGTGGACCACCCGGCACAGGCGCTCGTCGATCTCCGGCGAGCGCCGGCGCCGTTCGGCCGCGGCCCGGGCGGCGGCCCGCACCCATTCTTCGTCCGGCGGTTCCGGTCCCCGCCGCAGCTCGCGCCACGCGACCTGGGAGCTCGGATGGTAGAGGCCCCAGCCGAGGATCTCGTCGCCGTCCGCGGCCAGGAGCGCGGTCAGGTCGCCGGCGCCCAGTCCCGGCGCGGTCTCGGCCAGGTCGCGGCGGAAGGCGCGCGGGCCGCGCGGCTTGCCGCGCAGGCGGATCCATCGCTCCGGCCGGCTCATCGCCGCCGGGCTCCGGCCAGGGCGAGGATCCGGCGGTACTCGGCCGCGGTCAGCGGCACCACCGACAGCCGTCCCTGTCGGACCAGGGCGCTCCCGGCCAGGACCGGGTCGGCCTTGATCTCGGCCAGCGGCACCGGCCGAGGCAGCGGCTCGCCGGCCTCGAGGTCGACGCAGGACCAGTCGCCGGCGGCCGCGGTCGGATCCGGATAGGCGGCGCCGGCGACCCGGGCCAAGCCGACCGCGGCCCGTTCCCGGCCGGTGTGGTAGTAGATCACCGCATCGCCCTCGACCATGGACCGGAGGTGGTTCCGGGCCTGGTGGTTGCGCACTCCGGTCCAGGCCGTGCGGCCTTCGGCGCGGAACTCGGCGAACGGGTAGTGGTCGGGTTCCTCCTTGACCAGCCAGAAGGCCATGCGGCGGATTGTATCCTGCCGCCATGACCGAGCCCGCCGGCGCCGGACCGGATTCGCTGCGGCTGTGCGGCCGGGTGGCCCTGGTCTGCGGAGCCAGCTCCGGCATCGGCCTGGCCATCGCCCGGCGGCTGCGCGCCGAGGGCGCCGAGGTCTGGGGGCTGGCCCGCTCCGAGCGGCGGCTGCGCGCGGCCGGTCTGGACGGCTTCCTGGTCTGCGACCTCGAGCGTCTCGAGCTGCCGGAGCTGCCGCCGGCGACGATCCTGGTCAACAACACCGGCGGTCCGCCGGCCGGGCCGCTGCTCGAGGCTACGCCGGCGGACTTCGGGCGCGCTTTCCGCCGCCACCTGATGGCGGCCCACTTGCTGGTCCAGCGGCTGCTGCCGGGGATGGTCGCCGCCGGCTGGGGCCGGATCCTGAACGTCGTCTCGACCTCGGTCCGGGAGCCGATCCCCGGCCTGGGGGTCAGCAATACGATCCGGGGCGCGGTCGCCGGCTGGGCCAAGAGCCTGGCGCGGGAGCTGCCGCCGGGGATCACGATCAACAACCTCCTGCCCGGCTACACCGCCACCGAGCGGCTGGCTGAGCTGCGGGCGGCGACCGCCGCCCGGCGGGGGACGAGCGAGGAGGAGGTGGAGCGGGAGTGGTTGGCCGAGATCCCGGAAGGCCGGCTGGCCCGGCCGGAGGAGATGGCGGCGGCCGCCGCCTTCCTGGTCTCGCCCGAGGCCGCCTACCTGCGTGGCCAGAGCCTGGCGGTGGACGGCGGCCGGATGCGCTCGATCTAGCGCGGAGGAGGCCGTGCCGGAGCTGATCGACGTCTCGCCGCGCCTGCACGCCGGGCTCGCGGTCTGGCCGGGGGACACCCGGTTCGGGCTCGAGCGGCTGCTGCGCCTGGCCGACGGCGACCCGCTCGAGCTGAGCGCCCTGCGGAGCACCGTCCACGCCGGCGCCCACGCCGACGCGCCGAGCCACTTCCGCCCCGGCGCGCCGGCGATCGACCGGCTGCCGCTGGCGCCCTACTTCGGACCCTGCCGCCTGATCGACGCCGCCGTCGGTCCCCGCGGCCGGGTCCGGCCGGCCGACCTCGCGGCCGAGGTGGACGCGCCGCGGGTGCTGATCCGGACCGGGACGCGCCCGGACCCCGACCGTTGGAGCGAGGATTTCGCCGGTCTCTCGGTCGAGCTGGTCCGGCACCTGGGCGAGCGGGGCGTGGTCCTGGCCGGGATCGACACCCCGTCGATGGACCCTTTCGCCGACCCGGCGATTCCGGCTCACCACGCCCTGGCCGAGCATGGGATCGCCATCCTCGAGGGCCTGGACCTGGCCGGGGTCCCGGCCGGCCGCTACACCCTGGCCGCCTTTCCGCTGCGGCTGGCCGGCGCCGAGGCCTCGCCGGTGCGGGCGGTTCTCATCCGCTGAGCCAGGCCAGCGCCTCGGCCGGCGACAGGCCGTCGCTGAAGTGCTCGCCGTAGCGGGCGCGCTCGATCCGGCCGTCCGGACCGATCAGGAAGTCGGCCGGCAGCCCGCGGATCCCGTCCCGCAGCATGTCCCGCCAGGCCGGCGGGCCGGTCTCGGCCGCGGCCGCGCGGCTTCGGCGCCAGCCTTCGCGGCTGAGGAGGCCGCGCCAGCTCCGCTCGATCCGGTAGGCGGTGAAGACCCGCCGCTTCGGATCCGCCAGGACCGGAAAGGGGGCGCGCAGGGAGCCGTCGGTGTAGCGCTGCAGGGCCGCGAGCGGCGACGGGAAGACGCGTACGACCTCGGCGCCGGCGGCGCGGAACTCCGGATAGCGGGCGGCGAACCGCCGCACCGTGAGCTGGCAGCCCGGTCAGGTGGCGTAGCGGTGGAAGCCGAGCAGCCAGCGCCGGCCGCGCAGGGCGGCGGAGTCGAAGCGGCCGCCGGCGACTGCGTCGGCCTGGAAGGGGGGAGCGGGATCGCCGGGCCGGAGCCTCATCGCCGGTCCTCCGGCGCCGCCGGCCCGGCCAGGGCGGCGGCGAACCAGGCGGCCAGGCGGTTCTCGATGCCCGCCACCCGGCCGAACATGCGGGTGCCGTGGACGCCCCGCTCGGGCAGGCGCCAGAAGGTCACCGAACTCCCGTCGCGCCCGGCCAGGGCGGCGACGATCGGGCCGGCCCCGTTCGCCCACTCGTCGCCGCCGGCGACCACGAGCAGGCGGCGGTCGCCCCAGTCCCGCAGGTGCTCGAGGGTGGGCACGCCGAGGTAGTTCCGACCGGGGGTGAGGGTGCCGACCACCCGCAGCCGCGGATCGCGGCGGGCGGCGTCGATCGCCACCGAGCAGCCGACGCTGGCACCGAGCAGGCCGATCCGCTCCGGCCGGTGGCCGCGGGCGACCAGCCAGTCGACGCCGGCGGCGGCGTCGCGCCACATCGCCCGGAACAGCTCCGGGTCGCGGGCGGCGACGCGGGCGGCGAGGTCCTCGCCGTCCGGGCCGGTCCGGCTCTCGCCGTGTCCGCGCGGATCGAGCGCCAGGGCGGCGATGCCGCGCTCGTGCAGGGCGCCGAGCAGAGGCGTCCAGTCCTCCTTGGCGCCGCGGTACATCGGCAGGAGCACCAACGCCGGCGCCGCGGCCGCCTCGGCCCGGGCCCGCTCGTCGTCGCCGGGGCGGTCACCGGCATGGAGGTACCAGGCGTGGAGTTCGATTCCGTCCCTGGTCCGAAGGCGGACGGGCTCGGGGCCCGCCGGCGGGAGGCCGCCGCCGCCGGCGAGTCCGAGACAGAGCGCGGTGACGATCATGGCCGGTCTTCCTCCCGTTGCTTCGGGGCCGTTTCCTCCTTCTCCTCGCTGCTCGCCGCCACGAAATCGGCCGGCGGCCTCGCCCGCCACGCCTTCGGATCGGCGCACGGATGCAGGCGCCAAAGCTCGATCTCGGCCCGGTAGCGCGGCAGCGGCGGCTGTCCGCTCCGGCGCTGGAGGCGGTCGAGTTCCGGGTCCGGCAGCAGGCGGGCGGCGCGGAAGGCGCCGTCGGCGTCGAACCAGTACTCGGCCAGGTGCCACCGGCTGCGGACGCGGAAGCCCCGCCAGCCCGTCTCGGGCGGATCGGGCAGCGCCTCGACGGCCAGGATCGGCTCGGTCTCGACTCCGGCCCAAACCTGCAACGGCAGCAGCGCCGGCCAGTCCGGGCCGAGGTCGGCGAGGCCGCCGGCGAGCCGGCGGAAACGCCGCTCGCGTCGCTCGACCAGGTAGAGCCGCTCGCCGTCGCCGAGCAGCGAGCGGTCGATCGGGGTCAGCGGCAGGGCGCCGTCCTCGGTCGGGTCGGCGCCGGTCCACATCCGGCCCCGCCATTCGAGCCGACCGGCCGCGGGGCGGGCGAAGCGGAGCGAGAGACGGACATCGGCGATCGGTCGGGGCGGTCCCGCGGCCGCCGCCGGCAGCTCGCCGCGCAGGTGGACCACGGCTTCGATCGCGGCCGCCTCCCGGCAGGGCCGGAGCAAGGCGGCGAGCCGCTCGGCCGGCGGCTCCTGCCCGGCCGGCGCGGCGAGAAGAAGGGCGGCGGCGATCACTCCGGCTCCTCCTCCTCGCCCAGCCGAAGCTCGGCGCGGACGTCGACCGGGCCGCGGTAGATGCAGTCGACGGCCGCGGCGAAGCGGCTGGCGAGGTCGTCTTGGCCGGACTGAGCCGCGACCTTGCGGAGGTGGCGCAGGTACTGGACCGTCATCCGCGCCACCCGGACGAAGTCGCCGGCGGCGGCGTTGGTGAAGCGGGGCAGCTCCTCGAAGTCGCGGCCGTTGGCGTACTCGTAGATGGCCGGGCTCATGGCCTCGTCGAGCGGCTTCAGGCTCGGTTGCAGGCCGGCCGCCATCTCCGCCTCGATCGCGTAGTCGACCGCGGCCTTGGCCCGCCGCAGCAAGCCGCGCATCGGCCGCAGGGCGTTGCGCCAGAACTCCTCGCGCCGGCGGCTCTCGTGGATCACGGCCGCGACCAGGCCGCACAGCGCCGGCGGATCGGCCTCCTCGAAGACTCCCTCGAACAGCAGCTCGGTGAGCTGGATCTCGTAGCCGTAGAGGCCGAGGCAGGTGCGGCCGCGGGCCTTGATCTCCCGCTCGCCGGCGATGTAGCCCATCGTCTCGAGAAAACGGTAGCGGCGCTCGACCAGGCCCCGCATCCGGCGCCGGTTGCGCTCCTCGCGCTGCTTGGAGTGCTCGCGCGCCTGGAAGGCGGCGAAGCTCCGCTCCCAGGCGGCCGCCGCGCCGGCGGCCCCGGCCGCCCCGTAGAGGTGGACCAGGGTGGCGTAGTCGAGATCGAAACGTGAGACGACCGGTTCGACCCGGCCGCTCTGAATGCGGTGGATCGGCGCCTCGAGCACGTCCTCGAGCTCGAGCACCGAATAGACCAGGCCGCAGTCGTCCATGCCGAGGCGCCCGGCCCGGCCCGCCATCTGCAGGTAGTCCCGGGTCCGCATGTAGTCGAAGTCGACCCCGTCGAACTTGGTTAGGGAGTCGAAGACGACGGTCCGCGCCGGCATGTTGATGCCGAGGGCGAAGGTCTCGGTGGTGAAGAGCAGCTTGAGTAGTCCGGCCGTGAACAGCCGCTCGACGATCTCCTTGTGCAGCGGCAGCATGCCGGCGTGGTGGGCGGCGACGCCGGTCCGGGTCATCCGCTTCAGCTCGGCCAGCGAACCGCGCTGGTCGTCGAAGCCGAACTCGCGCCGCGCCTCCTGCCAGAGCTCGTCCACCCGCCGACGCTCGCGCGGCTGCAGCAGCCGATGGTCGGCGGCGGCCTTGGTCGCCTTGCGCTCACAGAGGCGGCGCGAGAAGCAGAAGTAGAGCGCCGGCAGCCGCTTCTCCGCGATCAACTCCTCGAGCAGGGGCCGGTCGTCGCGGACGCGCAGCGAACGGTCCTTGCGCCGTTTGGCGAAGCGGCTCCGAACCTGCTTGAGCCGGGACGGCGGGAACACTCCGGCCTTGGGGTGGTAGAGGAAGTGCTTGAGCGGCACCGGCCGCTTCTTCTCCTCGACCACCGTCAGCGGTCGGTCGCGGACCTGCTCCAGCCAGGCGGCGAACTGGCCGAGGTTGGCGATCGTCGCCGACAGGGCGACGATGCCGACCTCGGGCGGCAGGAAGATCAGGGTTTCCTCCCAGACCGAGCCCCGATCCGGGTCGTCCATGAAGTGGACCTCGTCGAACACGACCAGGCCGACCTCGGCCAGCCGCGCCGGATCCTCGGTGAGCGTGTTGCGGAGGATCTCGGTGGTCATCACCAGGACCTGGCCGGACGGGCGCAGGGTGATGTCACCGGTCATCAGGCCGACGTCGCCGATCTCCGGGTCGGCCCGGAAATCGCGGAACTTCTGGTTGCTGAGGGCCTTGATCGGCGCCGTGTAGAGCGCCCGCTGGCCGCGCATCAGGGCCAGGTGGATCGCGTACTCGGCGACCAGGGTCTTGCCGGCCCCGGTCGGCGCCGCGACCAAGACGTTGCGGCCGGCGTCGAGAGCGGCGGCGGCCCGGCGCTGGAACGGGGCGAGCTGGTAGCCCTTGAACTCGTTCGGTCCGGCCGCAGCCATGGGCGCATGTTCGGTGGCCTTCGGCGGGCGGTCAAGCTAGAACTGGGGCGATGGACCGTCGTCTCCCCGCTGCGGTCGGCGCCCTGCTCCTGCTCCTGCTGGCCTGGTGGGCGGTTACGCTCCAGCACGGGGGCGTCGAGGCGGGGGAGGTCCGATCCTTGTCGCGCTACCGGATCGAGAAGCTGCCGGCCCGGCTGCCCGAAGCCTGGCGCCATCAGCTCGATCAGGCCCTGGCCGCGGCGCCCGCGGTGCGCCTGCTCGATCCGCAGGCGCCGGCGGCGGCCGCCGCCGCCCTCCGCTCCCTGCCCTGGATCGATCCGGACAGCGTCGAGGCCCGACTGCAGTTGCCAGACGGGATCGCGGTCGACTTCCGGCCGCGGCGGCTCGGCGTCGCCGTGCTCTGCCGCGGGCGCTACACGGTGGTCGCCCTCGACGGCACGGTCCTCCCCGAGGGCCTGCCGACCGCCAGTCTCGCCTTCCTGGCCCGGGTGCCGCTCGCCGACCCGGAAGCGCTGCCGGAGCCCGGGCTGCGGGTGGCCGATCCGCTGGTGCAGGAGGCCCTGCGGGCGGTGTACGAGTTCGACGCCGCCCGCGAGGTGTTGGCCGGCGATCTGGTCGCGATCGAACGCCAGCCCGGCTATCCCCCCGCCACGCCGGGGGTGCCGCCGGCCCTGGCGTTCGTCACCCGCCGCGGTTGCCGCCTGCACTGGGGGCGGTCGGCGGCCTCGCGCGATCCCTTCGGCGTGCCGGCTGAGTTGAAGCTGCGGCGGCTGGCGGCGGTCCTGCGCTTCCGGCCCGGCCTGGCCGGCTTGGCCCACGTGGTCCTCGACGGGCCGCGGGTCCGCCTCTACGACCAGGACGGCGGGGAGGTCCTGCCACCGCCGGAACTGCGGTGAACCTCCGCCGCCTGCCGGCCGCGCTGGTCCCGGCGCTGCCCTTCCTGGCCGCGCTCTTCGTGCCCGCCGCGACCCCGGCCCGGGCCCTCGCCCTGGCCTGGATCCTCGAGGCGGGGGTCGGCGCGAGGGCCGGCGCCGAGGCCGCCCGGTGGAGCGGGGCCGGCGCCGCCCTGCGCTGGGGTTCGTGCTGGGCCCTGCTCCACTTCCTGCGGCCCGACGCCGGCCCGGCCGCCGGCGTCGTCCTGATCCTGCTGATCGCCGTCGCCGGCCGCTTCTGGCGGCGGCCGGCGCCGGGGGCGGGGCTCCTGCCCTTGCTGCTCCTCGGCCCGGCGGCGGTGGCGGCGCTGCTCGCCCTCGGCGGCAGGCAACCCCCGGAACTCCTCGCCCGGCTGGACGGCTGGCGCCGGCTCGGCCCGCCAGTGGCGGCGGGGGAGGTGGCGGAGCCGCGCGTTTCCCTGCCGACCGGTGCCGAGGTCTGCCGGCTGCCGTTCCGGCCGCCGGAGCGGCTGGTGCCCTGGCCGCTCCAGGACTCGCCCGCCCGCCCGCGCGCTCTGCTGCTGGCGGCGGCGGCCCTGCTGCTGGCGGCTGCGGGCGGGGCGGCCGGGCGGCCGCGGGCGGCCCTGGCTCTGCCGGTCCTGGCGGCCGCGGCGGCCTGGTGGGCGGCGCCGCCGGAGCGGCTCGAGGTTCGGTTCCAGCTGCCCGACGGTCGGGCCTATCGCCTGGAGGCGCGGGCCGGCGACGGCGTCTGGGATCCGCTGTCCGGAGCCCTGCTGCCGCCGGCGGGGCGGTGGTCCGTCCGGCCCCGGGCCGACGGCCTCCTCGCCCTCCGCGCCGGCGGACCGTGGGCGGTGGCGGCGCCGGGGCCGGCCGCCGCCGCGGGCGGCGAGGTCGCCCTGGCCCAGCTCGAGTTCTCGCCGCTGCGGGCGCCGCGGGGGGAGGGCGATCCGGCCGCCCTGGCCTTGCTGCGCTGGTGGGCGGCCGGAGAGCGGCCGGGGGCGGCCGTCCGCTGGCGGCTCCTCGCCTCCGGCCTGCTGGTCCGGGAGCCGCTCTAGGCGCCGCCGTCGCTTGACGGATCCTCCGGCCCGGGCCTAGACTGTTCGGCCTTTTGCCGGTCTCCGACCGTCCGGGGACCGGCAGGGTTCGAGAATCGTCATGCGTCCGAAGACCTCGCACCGGACCCCCGCCGAACACGTCCCCGAGTGGCATCTCGTCGATGCCGAGGGGAAAGTGCTCGGCCGTCTCGCCCGGGACATCGCCATGGTCCTGATGGGCAAGCACCGCCCGACCTGGTCGCCGCACTACGACTCCGGCGACCACGTGGTGGTGGTGAACTGCGAAAAGATCCAGGTCACCGGCGTCAAGGCCCAGAACAAGACCTACGCCCGGGTCACCGGCTATCCCGGCGGCCGGGTGGTCGAGACCTACGCCGACCTGCTCGAGCGCCACCCGGACCGGATCCTGCGCAAGGCCGTCCAGCGGATGCTGCCGAAGACGGTCCTCGGCCGTCGGATGCTGAAGAAGCTCCGCATCTACGCCGGCCCCGAGCACCCCCACGCCGCCCAGCAGCCGAAGCCCTTCGCGGGGCTGAACTGAGAGCATGGAAGAACGCACCGACAAGCCCGCCGACGAGGAAGTCGCCCTTCAGGACCCGGAAGCGGTCGGCGAGGAAGCCGAGGAGCAGGAACCGGAGGTCGATCCCACCGGCCGCGTCGTCGAGCCAGGCCCGCGCAGCTACCACTGGGGGACCGGCCGCCGCAAGTCCGCCCGCGCCCGGGTGCGGATCCGCCCCGGCAGCGGCGACTTCGTGATCAACGGCCGGCCGCTGAAGGAATACTTCCCGCGCGAGGTCGACCGGCTCGCCGCCACCGGCCCGCTGAGGTGCATCGGCGTCCTCGGCAAGGTCGACGTCTACGTCAACGCCGAAGGCGGCGGCATCACCGGCCAGGCCGGTGCCGTCCGCCTCGGGGTCAGCCGGGCTCTGCTCAAGCTCTACCCGGACGCGCTGCAGCGGCTGCGCGAGGCCGGCCACCTGACCCGCGATCCGCGGATGGTGGAGCGGAAGAAGTACGGCCTGCGCGGCGCCCGCCGGGCCTTCCAGTGGGTCAAGCGCTGATCCGCGCGGCCCGCTCGTTCAGGACCGCCGGCCGGTGCGCGGCCGGCGGTCCCTCGCTTTCGCCGGCCGCCGCCGGCCTGCGTCGGCGGCGCCGCGGCTGCTAAGCTGCCGGCGGCTGAACGCCACCGCCACCGCGACCGATCGACATGGCAGGACACTCGCACTGGGCCAACATCCAACGCACGAAGTCCAAGGAGGACGCGAAGCGCGGCAAGATCTTCAGCAAGTGGGCCAAGCTGATCATGAACGCGGCCCGCAATGGCGGCCCGGACCCGGACATGAACCTGCCGCTGCGCTACGCCATCGAGCGGGCGCGGGCCGACAACATGCCCAAGGACTCGATCGAGCGGGCGATCAAGAAGGGCGCCGGCGAGCTCGACGGGGTCCGGCTCGAGGAGGTCACCTACGAGGCCTACGGCCCGAACGGGGTCGCCCTGGTCATCGAGGCCCTGACCGACAACCGCAACCGGACCGCCCCCGATCTGCGCCACATCCTCGACCGGCGCGGCGGCTCGCTCGGCAACTCCGGCTCGGTGCTGTGGATGTTCGAGCGCAAGGCCGAGTTCGCGGTCAAGCGCACCGGCCCGGCCGCCGACGAGGACGAGTTCATGCTCGCCGCCCTCGAGTACGGCGCCGACGACGTCGTCACCGACGACGACGAGGTCATCGGCGTCACCGCCGAGCCCGGCCGCTTCATCGAGATCAAGAAGGCCCTGGAAGAGGCCGGCTGCGAGCTGGCCGACGCCGCCATCCGCTACGTCCCGCAGAACGAGGTCGACCTCGACGCCGAGGCGACCCGCAAGGTCATCGACCTGATCGAGGCCCTGGAAGACAACGACGACGTCCAGGCCGTGCACCACAACGCCAACTTCGCCGACGAGTGAGCCGCATGACCGCCCGCCCGCTGACCATCGCCTCGGCCGATCCGGAGACCGTCGCCGCCTGCCGCGAGGCCGCCCGCCTGGCCCACGAGGCCGTGTCCGAGATCCGGGTGGCCGCCACCCTCGACGAACTCGAGCGGGCCGGGGCCGAGGGCGGCCAGCTCGTCCTCGATCCCGCCCTGGTGCAGCCGCACGGCGTCCACGAGTGGACCCTGGCCTTCTTGCGCCGCTGCCGAGCGCTGGTCTGGATCCTCAGCGACGGCGATCTGCGCGACGCCGACGGCCTGGCCCGTTTCGTCGGCGCCCAAGGCGCGATCGCCCGACCGATCGTGGCCGAGGCCCTGGCCGAGCGTCTGGCCTCGCCGTTCGGCGCGGCGCCCCTGCGGCCGGCTCCGATCCAGCCGGACGACCACGCTTTGCGCGCCAGCGTCGACAAGATCCTGGCCGGGCGCGAGAGCGGCGAGCGGGACCAGTTCGTGCGCACGATCACCGAGCAGGATTCCGGCCTGTTCACCCTCGCCTACTGGGAACACCGCCTGGACGAGGAGTTCAAGCGCTCGCAGCGTTTCCGGTACCCGCTCGGTCTGGCCGGTTTCGCCTTCGACGGCGAGGTCGGGGAGGAGGCCCTGCAGGAGATCGCCGGCGTCATCCTGCTCGACACCCGCGACGTCGATGTCGTCAGCCGGTTCGACTCCCGGACCTTCGTCGCCCTGCTGCCGCACACCGGCCCGGCCGGAACCCGGATCTTCGCCGAGCGGGTGGCCGCCGAGCTGAACCGGCGCGGCCTGGACGACCTGCTCGGCGAGAAACTGGTCTGGCGTTGGGCGACCGCGGTCTGCCCGGACACGGCGCTGCCGACCCCGCGCGAGTTCTTGGCCGCAGTGGTCCGGCCGCTGAGCGGCCTGCCGGCCCAGGGCTGAGGATAGCCGCCGGCGGCCGGCGGCTATCCTGGGGCCATGCGGTCCCTCCCGCTGCTGTTTCTGCTCTTCGCCGCCGTTCCCGCCGCCGCCCAGGTCAAGATCGGCGATCCCGCTCCGGAGCTGCCGCCGGCGCCCTGGGTCCGGCCGCCCCGGGCCGAACAGCTGGCCGATCTCCGCGGCCGGGTGGTCGTCCTCCACGTCTTCTATCCCGATCGCCCGGGCGCCAAGCCCGACCTCGAGCGGATGGTCGAACTCTGGCGGCACTGGTACCGCAAGGACGTCGTCTTCCTGGCCGTGAGCAAGGAACCGCGGCGGGCGGTCGAACGGCTGCTCGAGCAGGTCGAGGTGCCCTACGGAGTCGCCGCCGTCTGCGACCTGGAGGAGAGCTACGGCATCGACCGGGAGTGGCTCTATCTGCTCGGCCATGACGGTCGGGTCGCCTGGCAGGACTGGTTCGACGTCGAGGCCTTGGCCAGCCAGATCGAGGCCGCCGTCCGCCGGGCCGATGCAGCCTGGCTGGCCTGGGATCCCGGCGAGCGGATCGAGGAGCTGGCGGTCGCCGTCGATCACTGCCGCCGCCGGCGCCTGGGCAAGGCCTGGAGCGAGGCCGAGCGGCGGCTGCGGGCCCTGCGCGCGGATCCGGACGGCCGGGCGGCGGTGGAGGCCTTCCTGGCCGACCTGGCGGTCGAGGCCGGGCGCCGCGAGGCGCGGGCGGCCGAACTGGCCGCGGACGGGCGCTACTTCCTGGCCCTGGAGTTCCTCGACGCCCAGCGCCGGCTCTGGAAGGGTTCGCCTCCCGGCGAGCGGATGGATCAGACCGCACGAGCCTGGCGCCGGGACCGCCAGGTCAAGAAGCTGATCGAATGGGACCGGCAGCGGGTGGCCGCCCTGGAGACGATCTACGACCGGGGCAACCCGGGCAAGGGCCGGCAGGAGCTGAGCCGGCTGCTTCGCGAGTGCGCCGGGACCGCGCTCGAGCCGGTGCTCGAGCGCGATCTCCGGATCGCCAACCTCTGACCCGGCCGGGCGGTCGGTCGGCTCAGTCGCGCAGCGCCGCCTGGGCCGCGGCCAGCCGCGCCACCGGAATCCGGTACGGGCTGCAACTGACGTAGGCCAGGTCGAGCTGGTGGCAGAACTCGATGCTCGACGGGTCGCCGCCGTGCTCGCCGCAGATGCCGAGCTTGATGTCCGGGCGGGTCTTGCGCGCCTGCTCGACCGCGGTGCGCATGAGCTTGCCGACCCCTTCGCGGTCGATGGTGGCGAAGGGGTCGCGCTCGTAGACGCCGCGGTCGACGTAGCTCGGCAGGAAGGCGCCGGCGTCGTCGCGCGAGACGGCCAGAGTGGTCTGGGTGAGGTCGTTGGTGCCGAAGGAGAAGAACTCGGCGACGCCGGCGATCTCATCGGCGGTGAGAGCGGCTCGCGGCACCTCGATCATCGTCCCGACCAGGTAGGGGAAGCGGATCTTCTTGCGCTTCATGACTTCCTCGGCGATCCGCCGCACCACCTGCTCGTGGCTGCGCAGTTCGGCGTGGTGGCCGACCAGCGGAATCATGATTTCGGGCTGGACCTTGACGCCCTTCTTGCGCACGTTGGCCGCCGCCTCGAAGATCGCGGTGGCCTGGACCTCGAGGATTTCCGGCACCAGCCAGGTCAGCCGGCAGCCGCGGAAGCCGAGCATCGGGTTCGACTCGTGCAGGGCCTCGATCCGAGCCTTGACCTCCTTCAGGGGCAGCTCGAGGGTCTTGGCCAGGGCGCGGGCGTCCTTTTCGGTGTGGGGCAGGAACTCGTGCAGCGGCGGATCGAGGGTGCGGATCGTGACCGGTCGCGACCCCATGGCTTTGAACAGGCCCTCGAAGTCCCGCCGCTGCAGCGGCAGGATCTTGCGCAGGGCGCGCCGGCGGTCGGCCGGCGTCTCGGCCAGGATCATCCGCTGCATCGCCGGCAGCTTCTTCTCGCCGAAGAACATGTGCTCGGTCCGGCACAGACCGATGCCCTCGGCGCCGAGGGCCACCGCCGTCCGGGCCTGGTCGGGCTGGTCGGCGTTGGCCCGCACCCGCAGCTTCCGGACCGAGTCGGCCCAGCGCATGATCTGACGGAAGCGGGCGTCGTCGCCGTTGCGGCTCGGCTTGGCCTTGCCGGAGATCACCCGCAGCAGGTCGGAAGGGCGGGTGTCGATGCGGCCTTCGAGGACCTCGCCGGTGGTGCCGTCGAGAGAGATCCAGTCGCCTTCCCGCAGGACGCGCCGGCCGGCGCGCAGCCGCTTCCGGCCGGGCAGGATCTCCAGCTCGCCGCAGCCGGCGACGCAGACCTTGCCCATCTGGCGGGCGACCAAGGCGGCGTGGGAGGTCATGCCGCCGTGCTGGGTCAGGATGCCCTCGGCCGCCTTCATGCCGCGGATGTCGTCCGGGGAGGTTTCCTGGCGGGCGAGGATCACCTGCTCGCCGCGCCGGGCCCATTCCTCGGCGGCGGCGGCGGTGAAGACGACCCGGCCGGTGGCGGCGCCGGGGCCGGCGTTGAGCCCCCGGGCGAGCAAGCGCCCGGCCTTGAGCGCCTTCTCCTTCTCCTTGCCCTGGAAGACCGGGCTGAGCAGCTGGGTGACGCCGTCCGGCTCGATCTTGAGCAGCGCCTCCTCCTTGCTCAGCCGCTTTTCCCGGACCAGGTCGGTGGCGATGCGGACCGCGGCGAGACCGGTGCGCTTGCCGTTGCGGGTCTGCAGGATGTAGAGCCTGCCCTGCTGGATGGTGAACTCCAGGTCCTGCATGTCGCGGAAGTTGTCCTCGAGCGTCCGCCGGACCTTCTCCAGCTCGCGGTAGAGCCGTGGCCACTCCTTTTTCATGTCCTCGATCGGGTGCGGCGTGCGGATGCCGGCGACGACGTCCTCGCCCTGGGCGTTCATCAGGTACTCGCCGTAGAACTCCTTCTCGCCGGTGGCCGGGTTGCGGGTGAAGGCGACGCCGGTGCCCGAGTCCTCGCCGAGGTTGCCGAAGACCATGGTCTGGACGTTCACGGCGGTGCCCCAGTCGTCCGGGAAGCCGTGCATCCGCCGGTAGGCGATCGCCCGGTCGTTGTCCCAGGACTGGAAGACGGCCCGGATCGCGCCCCAGAGCTGCTCCCAGGGATCGGTCGGGAACGGCTTACCGGTGCTCTTGCGGACCAGCGCCAGGCATTCGGCGACCACCTTCTTCAGGTCCTCGGCGCCGACCTCGGTGTCGAGTTCCACCCCGAGCCGCTTCTTGTGCTTGCGGAAGATGGCCTCGAACGGGCACTCGTCCTCGGACAGGCCGAGGACGACGTCGGAGTACATGAAGACGAAGCGCCGGTAGGAGTCCCAGGCGAAGCGTTCGTTGCCGCTCGCCGCCGCCAGTCCGGCGACGGTCTCCTCGTTCAGACCGAGGTTGAGGACGGTGTCCATCATGCCCGGCATCGAGACCCGGGCGCCGGAGCGGACCGAGACCAGGAGCGGGTCCTTCGGATCGCCGAAGCGGCGGCCCATGGCCTCGCCGAGCCGGGCGACCGCCCGCTTGACCTCGGCCTCCAGGCCGGCCGGGAAGCGGCCGGTGGCGGAGAAGGCGGTGCAGGCCTCGGTGGTGATCGTGAACCCGGGGGGCACCGGCAGGCCGATGCGACTCATTCTCGCCAGTCCGGCGCCCTTGCCGCCGAGCAGCTCGGCGCTGACCGGCAGGCCGGCGGGCATGCCGGGACCGAACGGGGAGACGTAACGGAACTTTCTGGTCTTGCGGGGGGTGGGCATTTTCCGGGCATCTTAGGCCCTGGTGGGCCGGGGAAAAGGGCTTCAGCCGCGGGAATCGAGCGCTTCGATCCGGCGTACCTTCCACTCGGTGCCGAGTTCGAAGCGGGTGGCGCCGGCGAACCCCGGGAAGCGGCGCGGCAGGGCGCCGGGAATCTCCAGGCGGAGGGTGCCGTCCTCGGCCTTGAGCCAGGCCGCGGGCGGGCGGTCGAGGAGTCGGCCAGCGAGCGGTCCCTCCGCGTCGTAGAGGTCGAAGTAGTGTTGCGGAACCATGAGCAGGCCGAGCCGTGGGCGGCCGCCCAGGCCCCAGACGGTGCGCACCCCTTCCTCGCCCGGAGTGCTCGCCAGGTGTTCGAGTCGGAGCGCCCGACCGAGCAGGAACTCGCCGATCTCACGGCGGGCCTCCACCCGGCCGAGCATCCAGGCGTCGAGGGTGGCGCCGGTCTCCCGCTTCAAATCTTCGGCCAGGCAGCGGTATTCGGCCTTGGGGTCGTCGCAAGCGACCGCGGCCAGGAAGCTGCGGGCGGCGGCTTCAGGGGTGCGGAAGTCGGGGCGCTCGGCCAGGAGCCGGGCTTCCGGCGGGCAGGCGCAGGCGCCGAGCAGCCCGCCCAGGAGGAGCAGGACCAAACCCGGACGGGGGAGCGGGACGGGCGCCACGGCCCGTATATTGGGCGGCTCGCGATGCCGGGGCAAATCCTCGCCACCTTGCTGGCGCCGCTGGTCCTGGGGCTGGCGGTCGGCTCCTGCGGCGGCGGCGCCGAAGCTCCCGGCCTCCGGTTCGAGACCCGGGTCGCCGACCTCGGACACCTGTTGAGCGGCAGCGAGCGGACGATCCGCTTCCCGTTCGGGGTCGGCCCCGGCGAGCCGGTCCGCATCGACCGGCTGGTGCCCGGTTGCGGCTGCCTGCGGCCGCGGCTCGAGCGCGACGGCCGGCCGTTGGACCTGCCGGCGGTCCTGGCCCCGGGGGAGCAGGCCGAGGTCGTGGTCGAGTACCACACCGCCGGCTTCCAGGGCCGCAAGGACACCCCGGTTCGGGTCGAGGGCAGCGGCCCGGGGCTGCCGGCCGAACTCGAGGTGCGCAGCCTGCTCGACCCCTGGCTGATCCTCGATCCTCCCCGCTGGACCCCGGGCTCGCTGACCGGGGACGGGCCCTGGGAGACCGAAATCGAGGTCTCCGGGCCCGAGCCCTTCCGCCTCCTCGCTCCGACCGGTTTGCCGGCAGGGGTTGCCGTGGCCGGGCTGCCGAGCGCGGCACCGGCCCGTCGTCACCTGCTCCGGCTGCGGATCGGTCCGGAGACCGCCCCCGGCGACCACGCCTGGTTCCTCAAACTGCGGGCGGACAACGGGCTCTCCACCGTCCTGCCGGTTCAGTACCGGCGCGAGGAGGGCGTTTGGACCCGCCCGGCCCGGGTCGTCCGCCTGGGCAACGTTCCGACCGGGACCGAACTCTTCGCCACCGTCGAGGTCGGAGCGGAGGAAGGGAGCCTCAAGATCCTGGAGTCCCGGGTCGAAGGAATCCCCGGGGCCCGGGTGGAGACCCTAAACTTGAGGCCCTCCAGGACTTACCGGCTGCGGCTGGCGATCCCGACCGGCGCCGCGGCCGGCGTCCTGGCCGGACGGTTGGTGCTGCGCCTGGAACACACCGAGCCGGACGGCTCGGCGAAAGTGCTCGACAGGACCCTCACCCTGGCCGGAGTCGTGCAATGACGAGAACCGCCCTTCCGATCCTCCTTCCTCTGCTCCTGCTGGCTTCCGCCTGCGGGCCCGGCCCGGCCGGCCCCGGGCCGGCGGCCGGACCGGAGGGCGCCGCCGCGGCCGCCGCCGGCGACGGCGGCGCCGGCGAGTACTCGTCGGGCAGCCTCCGCTTTTCCCTCACCGAGATCGATCTAGGCGAGATCCTCCAGCACGAGGAGCATCCGCTCGAGTTTCCGTTCGAGGTGGTGGGGGAGGAGCCGGTGGTGGTGACCGAGGCCGCCCCCTCCTGCGGCTGCACCGACGTCCGACTGGAGGTGGAAGGGCAGCCCTACGTCCTCGGCGACCCGATTCCGCCCGGCGCCCACGGTCGGGTGGTCGGCACCTTCGAGTCCGGCACCTTCAAGCAGCTCAAGAAGACCAGGATCACCGTCCGCGGCAACGGCCTGGACATGCCGATCGAGCTGCGCGTCCAGGCGATGATCCAGCCGATCTTCATCGTCACCCCGAGCCAGGCCCTGTTCGGCGAGGTCAAGGCCGGAGAGGAGGTCGAGCGCGAGGTGGTGGTCAACGCGGTCGCGGACTTCCAGGTCGAACGCTGGATCACTTCGCCGCGGGGGTTCGTGATCGAGGAGGCGGGCCCGGCCGAACCCGCCCCCGACGGCAAGCGGATCCTGAAGCGGTTCCGGATCCGGCTGACTCCCGACGCCGAGGTGCGCCGGCACTACGGCAGCTTCGTCGCCGACACCTCCCTCGGCCGCCGGCTGGAGATCGTGGTCCAGGCCCACGTCTTCGGACCGGTCCGCTACCAGCCGGACCAGCGCCTGACCTTCGGCATGCTCGACCGCGGCACCTCGATCAGCCGGCGGGTCCAGGTCCGGGCCGCCGCCGACCCGATCCCGGCCCCGCAGGCCGAGATCCTGGATTCCGAGCTGTTCACCAGCGAGGTTTTGACCCGGGAGGAAGGCCAGGCCTACACGGTCAAGGTGGCCATCTCTCCGGACGCCCCGCTCGGCACCCACACCGCCCGCCTGCGCATCTCCTTCCCCGACGCCGCCGACCTGCCGCCGCACGAGATCCACGTCACCGCCATCGTCCGCGACCGGAGCTGATCCATGACCACTCTCCCGTACCGTCCTTCCTCCCTCTTGCTAGTTGCTCTGGCCCTGCTCCTCCCGATCTCCTGTGGTCAAGCGGAGGAGCCGACCGTCGGCGGCGGGCCGGGGACCAGCGCCGCCGAGGAGTCGGCCGGTCCGGGCGGCTCCTCGGCGG
>RFGR01000164.1 GCA_003696625.1 Planctomycetota bacterium | reverse complement strand
GCCGAGGTCCACGTTCAGGACCGAGTAGCCGTCCGGCGACAGGTCGTCGAGGACGTTGATGAAGGTCAGGCCGCCGTCGAGCGAGACGTCGACGTAGTGGTGGTCCCGCCAGGAGGAGAAGGTGACGCCTTGATCACAGTAGGCATACGCGGCGGTCGCCGCGCTGAGGTCCATCGCCGGCGTCATCAGGTAGTTGTCGTTCCACCCGAAGAAATCGTCGTGGAAGGCGTGGTCGCTGGCGGACAGATAGCCGATCCCGGCGGGCTCGATCTCCCAGCCGAGGCTGTTGCCGTTGTTGCCTTCGGTCCAGCCGGCGGGCGGCATGACGCCGCCCTGGAAGTCTTCGGTCAGGTAGACGTTTTGGGCCTGGAGGCCGCCCAACAACAGGGTCGAGGCCGCCAGAGCCAAGAGGGAATGCAAGTTCCTCATGGGTTCCAGGGTAGGGGTTGTGGGGTTGGAGGAATGGCTCCCAGAGTTCGGAGAACGACCGCCCCAAGGGAGCATGCTCCAGCTTACCCCAGGATTCCCGATTCTTGATCTGGATTCCCCTCTTCTCCTTCCCTCTCCGTCCGGCCGGAGCCGGATCCGAGGCAAGAAGAAGGAGATAACCGGTTAGCCCGAGGAGAATCCTGCTTAGGGCAGATCCGGTCGCCAGATCCCGAGGGCCAGGATGGCAAGCAGGTCGGCGTAGAATTCGGAGTCGAGAGGTTCCTCATGCGGGCCCGCCAGCCCCGGCAATGCCCCACCGAGGAAGGAGTTCTCCTCCGCCGCTCGGGTGCCCCCGACCAGCAAGTGGGCCAGGTACCTGGGAATCTCCCGGTCCAGATAGCCGAGGTATCCGGCCCGGAGATCCCGGCTCCATTCGCGCAGGAAACGCCGCCGGGCGGCCCCGGAGGAAGCCCGTCCCTGGGCCACCTGCCAAACCGCGTGCAGCCGCTGGGCGGACCGGCCGGAGCTGCCGGCCACCCGCCGGCGAAGGGTCTCGAGGTCGTTCTCTTCTGGAGCCAGGGCCAGCACGGCCGCGGCGCGAAAGACCGACTCGGGTTCGTCAGTCTCCGCCAGGAGGCGGCGGGCGCGCGCACGCCAGGCCTCCGCCGTCCGGCGGGCGTGAACGGGATCCCGCAGCGCGAGGCGGAGCAGGCCGCCGACGCGCCAGGTTTCCAGCTCTCCAGGCTCCTCGGGCAGGGCCAGACCGAGATCCCCGGCCGTTCCCCAAAGCCAAGACCGGGCAGCGCCGTCCTGCAGGCGTTGGTCGAGCAGTTCGAAGGCCGCCTTCCGATCGGCATCCTCGACCTCGCCGAGGCCGAACGCGATGCCGCCGCTTCCGGCCAGGGCCGATCGCCGGATCTCGTCCAGCCCGCGCGGCGGTCGGTGCCGGGCGGCTTCCCGCCAGAGCGGCAGGGAGTCACCGCTCCGCAACTCGATCTCCGTCGCCGGCAGCGCCGGGCCGCCGGGCAGACAAGAGGCGAGCAGCAGGGCCGACCACTCCGGGCCGGATGCCGACTCGGGCAGGCGGTCCGGGAAGCGGGCGGCGAGCGCATCACCGAGCAAGGCGAGCGCGGCGGTGGCCGGCTCCCTCTCCCGATCCGCTCGGGCCCAGTCGGGACTCGCCGACCATCTCTGGGCCTGCGCCAGCAAGCCGGCCAGCAGGAGGTTCCGCTCCTCCGCCGAGTGCAGGGACGCGCCGAGTTCGTCGGCCCGGGCCGGCGCTTCCGGATGGAAGGCGCCATAGAGCAGGAGGGCGAAGGCCCGGTATTCGCGGGGCCGGACCCGGGGCCGGGCGGCCTCCTCCACCGCCTCCAAGGCGGCAGGTGTCCCGAGGAGGGCGAGCGACAACAGCACCGCCCGCCGCCGGGCGGCCGAGCCCCGGCGGCGCTGGTCCAACAGCCAGGCCTCCACTTCCTGGCCGAGATCGGCGACGTCCATCGCCGCTCCGGCCCGCAACACCGGGTCGCGGGCGTCCAGGTTGCGCTGGACCGCAGCCGGAGGCTCCTGGGCCGGGACCGAGCCGAGGAGAAGGAGAAGAGCAGCGAGCATCGAGCCGGGCGGGAAGCCGGCCGTCGGGCCGGTCCCCGCCCAGGATAGCCGCGGGCGCCGCCCGCCCGCTCCCGGAACGATCAGCGGACCCGGATCACGATCGGAGCGCTGAAGCCTCCGGCCAGGTCCAGGGCCTGGAAGAAGAGATCCACCTCGGTCAGGCCCGGAGGAAGCGGCGGCACCGTCCAGTCGTACGTGGCGCTGCCCGAGGAGTCCACGATCTGCGGCCAGGTGTTGTGGTGGGCGAGCTGGGAGATCAGCAGCGGATCGTTCGGATCCAAGAACAGGAACCCGATGCCCTCTCCCGGGCGCGGATCGAAGCCGACCCGCCGGGCCCGGAGCCCATGGGCGGTACTCCCGGGAACGCCGTGCCGGAGCTTGAAGCGAGCGATCTCGCCGGGGGCGTAGAAAGGAACGTCCAGGGCCAGGACCGGGGCCGGCGGCGGCCCGTCGGCGACGAAGGCGAGGGCGTCGATCTCGGTCTGTTGCTGGAAGTCCCAGTCGCTTTCCTCCCAGCCGAGCAGGAGACGCGGCGCCGCCAGTCCGGTCGGATCGGCGACGAAGACGCTGGCGTCGAGGCTGGACGGGCTCTGGACCACGAAGGCGAGTTCCCCGGTTCCCGGCAGGAAGGAAAGGGCGATCGTGTCTCCGATCGGACCGGTCCCGCCCCCGGTGGCGGAGTCGACTAGCGCTTGGATGTCCGCCTCGGTGAAAGCGCGGCTGACGGTCCCCGCGGTCCGGTCCCAGACCAGGACGTCGCCGTCCGCCAGATCCCCGAGGACGGTCCCCTGCAGATCGGAGTTCAGCGAGAACCAGACCTCGTCCGCCGGGCCGGTCCGGCGGGCGACCCCGTCCAGGTCGAAGGAGCCGGAGGTCGGCTGGAGCAGGGCCACGAAGTCCGCCTCGGCGATCTCCACCCCGACGCCCTGCCCCGGCAGCCAGGCGAGCAGGTCGCCGTCGGCGAAGGGGCCCAGGTCGGAGACCAGCGAGAAGCGGAGGTCGTAGGGAGTGGTCGCCGCTCCGGCCGGGGTCCAGAGGCAGAGGGCGTCGATCCCGGCCGGGGCGTCGAACAGGCCGTCGCCGTCCAGGTCGCCGGCCAAGGCCATTTCGGCGTGCCGGGACAACCAGGTGGCGGCGCCGGGCGGCCCTTCCTGGCGGCGGATCCAGGCCTCGTCCAAGACCGAGGGATCCTGCGGCAACCGGGTGCTGGAAGTGGTGGAAGCGAGGCCGACGAGCGGCCCCTGAGCCAAGACGAGCGGGAGGAGGGTGAGCATGGTCGTTGTCCTTCGCCCTGGAGGACGAACACCCCGGCCGTCCGTGACAGGGGAATCTTCCCCACCCAGGTGCGGAATCCTTGGCGCCGGATCCCTCGCCCCGGGCTTCGCCCGAAGTCTGAAATAGGACTCTAACTCCTTACTGGGAAAGACTTTCCGATCTTCAATGGAAAAATTCCAAAAAATCGGCCGGTTGGCACGCCGTTCGATCCTCCTCCGGCGTCCGGGGCCGTCCGCCCCGCCACCCACCACCGCCACCACCCTACGACCCGGACCTCCTTCGATGGCCAAGACCGCCTTCCCGCACCGCCACCTCCAGGACGGAGTCCTCGACTGGGCCTTCCTGGCCCGTGCCTTCCGGACCGAGCGGCGGTTCCGCGTCCTGGCCGAGCCGCTGGCCGAACACCTCGCCGTCTCCACCACCCGCTTCCTGCCCGAGGCCGCGTCCCCGTCCTTCCTTGAGCGCGGCACCGCCCCGCGGGTCCAGACCCCCGGCGACCCGCTCAGCGTCTACTGGGCCGACCTCCGCCGACTGCGCCCCACCACCCGCCAGGAGGAGTTCCTGCTCGCCCGGGCGATCGAGGTCGAGCGGGAAGTGCTGTTCCGGATCCTCCAACGCAATCCGTGCACCGCCTTGAAGGCGCTGGCCGAAGAGCACCTCTCGCCGTACTCGACCGTCCTCCAACGACTCCACGAGGAGAAAGTCCGGTTCCGCGACGAGGTCGCCGACGAAGGTGTTCTGGCCCGGCTGCAGCAACGCCTGAACGAACTCGCCGCGATCCAGAACGCCCTGGTCGATCGCAACCTTCATCTCGTCCCGACTGTCGCCAACCGCTACCGCCACGTCGGCGTGCCTTGGGAGGATCTGATCCAGGAGGGCAACGCCGCCCTGCTCCGAGCGGTCGAGCGCTACGACCGGCACGAAGGAGCCCGCTTCTCGAGTTATGCGACCTGGTGGGTCCAGCAGGGCATCCTGCACGCGTTGTCGTTCCAGTCCCGCACGGTCCGGCTGCCGGTCTACCTCGCCCAGGCCCTGCACCGGGTCCGGGACGCCGTCGCCACCGCTCCCGAGACCCTCGGCACGAGCGAGCTGGCGAAGAGGACCCGCCTCAGCCCGGAACGGGTGGAGCGCGCCCTGAACGCCGACCGGACCTGCCTCTCGATCGACCGCTCCCCGGACGGCGACGACGGCGAAGACTCCTTCCGCGAGTTTCTGGCCGACCCGCGCGAAGCGCCCCCGCCGGACGAGCCCTCCCAGGCCGAGCTGCGCGAAACGCTCGAGGACCTGCTCAACCGCCTGCCGGCGCGGGAGGCCCTCGTCCTCCGGCTTCGCTTCGGCCTCGAGGACGGCCGGCCCTGGACCCTGGAGCAGGTCCGCTCCCTGCTCGGTGTGTCCCGCGAACGGGTCCGCCAGCTCCAGGCTCAGTCCCTGCGCCGGCTCTCGCAGCCCACCCCGCGCAAGGCGCTCGAACGGTTCGCCTGACCCCCGGCGGGGGCTACCTTCGGGAAGTGCCCGCTGCTCTGCTCCTCCTCGCCTGTCCCCAGCTCCCCCACCTGCTGCCGCCGCTGGAGCCGGTTCCCGCCCGCCCGGAGCAAGCGGCCTGGTCGGTCTTCCAAGAGGCGGCGGCCGACGGCACCCTCGCCGCCGGGGAGGGCGACACCCTGGCCGCGCTCGGCGGCACCTCCGAGCCGGTGCTGATCCACGCCTGGCTCGCCGGCTCGCCGACCGAACACCGTCTCGCCTCGCTCCTGGCCGCCGGCTGCGCCGAGGACTCTCCTCTCGCCCTGGCCGCCCTCCACGGCGCCTGGCGGATCCGCGACGAGGGGGCCTCGCTGGCCGCCCTGCTCGCGCCGGCCTCCTTCCCACCCGCCGCCTGGCCGGTCCTGGCCTGGCTGGCCCTCGATTCCGAGCGTCCGCTCTCGGTCCGGGCCGCGGCCTGCGGGCGATTGCTGCGCGCCGGTTGCCGCGGGGCCTGGCCGGTGGCGCGATCGATCCTGCGCACCGGTACCGCGCTCGACGAACAGGCGCCGTGGGCCGATTGGAATCGGCTCGGCCGCTACGAACTGCCGAAGCGGCTCCTCGTCCTCGACCTGGACGCCCTCTTCGCCGCGGCCGGCGAAGCTCCCTCCGGCTTCGAGCCGAACGCCGCCTGGTCGCGCCAGGAGGAACAGCTCGCCGCTCTCGAGCCGCGGATCGAGCGCCTGCTGGCCGGGCGCCCGCCGCTCGCGGATCGCGGCCTGGCCCGCGGGGTCGCCGTTCTGCTCCGTGCCGACGGTCCCGAACGGGAGCGGGCCTGGCGGGCGGCGGCGCTGCTCGCCCCCCATTCCCTGCCGATCCTGGAGCTGGCCCTGACCAAGCAGGACCCGGTCCTCGTCCAGGCCGCCCGTCGCGCCCTCGAACTCTTGCCGCGTTGAAGGCGGCCGGCGGGTCGCGCGCTAGGGGTAGATCCGCTGCAGGGTGCGCGGGAACGGAATGCACTCGCGCACGTGCGGCACCCCGGACAGCCAGGAGACCGTCCGCTCGAGACCGATGCCGAAGCCGGCGTGCGGGACGCTGCCGAAGCGACGGAGGTCGAGATACCAGGCGAAGGCGTCCTCGGGCAGATCGTGCTCGGCGATGCGCCGGCGCAAGGTCTCGAGGTCGTCCTCCCGGACCGAGCCGCCGACGATCTCGCCCGCCACCGGCGCGATCACGTCCACCCCCAAGGCCAGGGAGGGATCCTCCGGATCCCGTTTCATGTAGAAGGCCTTGGTCTCGGCCGGCCAGTGGGTGATCATCAGCGGCCGGCCGAAGTGCTCGCCGAGGATGGTCTCGTCGGGCGCGCCGAGGTCGTCGCCGGGCCGAAACTCCGACTCGTACCGGCCCTCGGCCTGCCAGGCCATAAGCATCTCGGCCACCTCGGCGTAGCGCAGGCGGGGGAACTCCGCGTCCCAAGCCCGGAGGACCTCCGGGTCCCGATCGAGGTCGGCCAGATCGTCGGCGCCGGTCGCGAGCAGGTGCCGGATCGTGTGTCGAACCAGGCCCTCGGCCAGGTCGCAGACCTCGTCCAGGCCGGCGAAGGCGATCTCCGGCTCCAGCATCCAGAACTCGGTCAGGTGCCGGCGGGTCTTCGACTTCTCGGCCCGAAACACCGGCCCGAAGCAGTAGACCCGGCCGAGGGCCATGGCGCTGGCCTCGGCGTAGAGCTGGCCGGACTGGGTCAGGTAGGCCTCCTCCCCGAAGTAGTCGGTCCGGAAGAGGGTGGAGGTCCCCTCGCAGGCGTTCGGCGTGAACATCGGCGAATCCACGCAGTAGAAACCCTCGCCGTCGAGGTAGGAGCGGAAGGCCTGGATCACCCGGTGGCGGAGCCGGAGCAGCGCCATCTGCCGGCGGCTGCGCAGCCACAGGTGGCGATGGTCCATCAGGAAGCCGGGACCGTGCTCCTTCTTGGTGATCGGATAGTCGCGGGACGGGCCGACCAGCCGGATCCCCTTCACCTTCAGCTCGGCCCCGCCCGGCGCCCGTGGATCGGCGGCGACGGTGCCGGTCAGTTCGAGACTCGACTCCTGGCCGAGGCCTCGGGCCAGGGCGAAGGCCTCCTCGCCGACCGCGTCGCGCAGCACCACCGCCTGGCAGATCCCGCTGCCGTCGCGCAGCAGGAGGAAGAGCAGCCGGCCCTTGCCGCGGGCGTTGTACAGCCATCCGCGCAGGCGGACGAACTGACCGTCGTGGCGAAGGAGGTCCTGGATGCGCACGTCGAGCGGAGCGGGATCGGCCATCGTGGTCGAGGGGGGAATCAGGGGAACATCGTGTAGGAAGGCGAGAGGTCGGTGGCGACCACCCGACCCTCCTCCAGGGTCACGCTGCCGAGGATGCGCAGGCCGCGGCGGCGGCACTCGACCCGGACCTCGCACCGTTCCCCGGTCAGCTCCTCGTCCGGGCTGAGGACGTTGACCGCCTCGTAGCCCTCCTCGCGCAGGTAGCGGCGGACCACCGCCCGGACGACGGTGGCCGGGTCGGGTTCCGGCGCCTCCTGCTCGACCACCGCCGGCACCGCGACCAGATCCTCGACCCGGGCCAGAGCGGCCCGGATGCCTTCGATCTCGGTCCGCAGCCGTTCCGGGTCGAGCCGCTCGATCACCCGCGCTAGGGCCTGGAGCCGGTCCGGCACCAGGTTGAGGATTTCGAGCGCGTCCAGGCGCTCCTCGAGCCGGCGCAGCCGGCCGCGCAGCCACCAGAGGGAGGCGGCGCCGCCGGCCAGGCTGAGCAGCAGCAGGACGAGGAGGAGGCTGTCCATGAGAACGAGGCCGAGGCGTGGACGGCTGACAGTCTACGATGTCGCCGCCGATGGCCCCCCGCCTCCTGTTCGCCGCCGGGTTCGTCCTGATCTGCCTGCCGCTGTTCTTGCTTCCGGCCGACCCCGGGGCTCTCCAGGGCCTCGCCCTCGGCCGTCCGGACACCGGCGCCCTCGCCCGCGCCTTCCCGGACGGGCCGCCGGGCGCCCTCGAACTCGTGCCCGGTGAGGGCTGCGCCGCCTTCACGCCCGACCACGAGGACGCCCTTCTCCGCCTGGCCCCGGGCGCCCGGCTCGAGCCGACCGCCGACGGCGGCCGGAGGCTGGAGGTCGTTCCCGGCGCCGAGGCGGTGCGCCTGGAGCTGGCGAGGACCGGGAACGAACTTCAGCTCCGCCGGCCGGGCGGGGAGGTCGTCGCCGCCAGCCGGACGGGCTCCCGCGCCGCCCTGGTGCCGCCGCTGCTGGCCATCCTGCTCGCCTTCCTGACCCGCCACGTCCTGTTCTCGCTCGGATGCGGCATCCTCGTCGGCTGCTTCCTGCTCGTCCCGGTCGGCCACCCCTTCCCGGAGGCGTTCCAGATCCTGTTCGCCGACATCCTCTGGCAGAAGGTCGTCCTCGACTCCTTCAAGGTCTACATCCTCGGCTTCGTCTTCCTGCTCTCGGCGACGGTGGCGGTGATCACCCGGATGGGCGGCATCGCCGGCATGGTCCGAGCCTTGGTCCGCTTCGCCCGCGGCTCCCGTGGCGCCCAGCTCGTCGCCTACGCGCTCGGCATCGGCATCTTTTTCGACGACTACGCCAACACCATCGTGGTCGGCAACTCGGCCGGCCCGCTGTTCGATCGGATGAAGGTCAGCCGGGCCAAGCTGGCCTACATCGTCGACAGCACCGCCGCGCCGGTGGCCGGCATCGCCGTGCTGAGCACCTGGGTCGCCTTCCAGATCTCGACCTTCGCCCCCGAACTGCCGGCGATCGGCCTCGAGCCGGAACAGGGCTACGCGATCTTCTTGGAAACGATTCCGTACCGGTTCTACTGCCTCTTCGCGCTGCTCATGGTCGGGCTGACCATCCTGCTGCGGCGAGAAATCGGCCCGATGGTCCAGGCCGAAGCCGCCGCCCGCCGCGGCGAGAGCGACCTGCTCGACGTGCGGGCCGGGGCCTGGACCCGGGTCGAACGGGCGCCCTGGACCTTCTCGCGCTGGGAGAACGGCGCCCTGCCGCTGCTCGCCCTCCTCGGCGTGACCGCCTGGCGCCTGCTCGCGCTGGGCGCCGCCGCCGCCGGCCCGGAGGCCGGCGCCGCCGCCTGGGAGCAGGGCCCGGCGGCCTGGATCCGGCTCGTGTTGGCCGAAACCGATAGTTCGCGGGCCATCTTCGACGGTTCCCTGGCCGCCCTGGCCCTCGCCCTGGCCCTCGCCGTCGGCCGGCGCCAGCTCGGGCCGGCGGAGGCCCTCCGGACCACGGCCAAGGGTCTAGGCGCACTGCTCAAGGACGCCATCCTGATTTTGGTCCTGGCCTGGAGCATCGGCGAGATCTGCCAGCGGCTGGACACGGCCGGCTATCTGGTGGCGGTGGCCGCCCAGCTCCTCCAGCCTGCCCTGCTGCCGCTGGTCCTGTTCGTCACCGCCTGCTTCGTCGCTTTCGCGACCGGCTCCTCCTGGACGACGATGGCGATCCTGCAGCCGAACGTGGTCCTCCTCGCCGACCGCCTCGGCAGCGGCCACGAACTCGGCTCGCACGGGCTCCTGATCCTGTCGATCGGGGCGGTTCTCGAGGGGGCGATCTTGGGCGATCACTGCTCGCCGATCTCCGACACGACCATCCTGTCCTCGGCCGCCTCCCGGGTCCGGCACATCGACCACGTCCGGACCCAGGCTCCCTACGCCCTGGTCTGCGCCGGCGTCGCGCTGCTGCTCGGCTACGCACCGGTATCGCTGCTCGGCCTGCCGCCTTGGCTGGCCTTCCTGTTCGGGGCGGTCGCCCTGGTCCTGGTCCTCCGGCTGCTCGGCCGCGATCCGGACCGGCTGGCGGCGGCGGCCGCGGCTCAGTGACCGAGCCGGCGGAAGAGGAGCGAGAGCAGGTAGAGGCCGAGTCCGGCCGCCGCCAGCGGCCAGGAAGCGTCGAGCCGGGCCGGCTGCGGCGCCGGCCCTTCCCAGGCCGGCGTGGCCGGCGCGGGCGCACACTCCCGCCAGGGTCGGGTTCCGACCCAGGAGCGCCGCGCCCGCTCCAGGCGACCGGCCACCTCCGCCACGGCCTCAATTTCCGGCAGGACGCGGAACGGATCCTCGGTGAAGGCGAGCGGGCCCTCGCCGCCGAAGCGGACCGCCAGGACGGGTTCCTCGGCGGCGGCCGCCGCGCCCCGCCGGGGACGGCAACCGGGCCAGGCGGCCCGCAGCGCGTCCTCCCAGCGCGGGTCGGCCGACTCCGGCAGCCGGACGACCGGCGCCGGCCGCACCGTCCAGAGGTCGTCGACCGGTTGGTCGTCTCCCAGCGGCCGGCCGTCGTCCGCCGCCAGCCGGAGGATCGTTCCGGGCGGCGGCTCAGGGATCCGGGCCACGCCCTCCTCGCCGGTCAGCGGCAGCTCCGCGCCGGGCGCCTCGAGCCGGATCGACCGCCCGGTCCAGTTCCCCCAGCGCACCTGCAACCCTCCCTCGCCGTCCCGCCAGACGTCCAGGAGCGCGGCGTTGCGGCCGCTCCGGGGAAGCCGGCGCCACTCGACCGCTTCGGGCAGGCCGGCCGGTGCCGGCAGGTCGGTGACCACGACCACCCACCGGCCGGCTCCCTCCAACCGGACCGTCTCCAGCAGTTCGCCGGCCGTCAATCCGTGCTCCCCGCCCCGGATCCGGATCGTCTCGGCCGCCGGCGGCGGTTGGAACGCCGGACCGGCCAGGGCGGGATCCCCGACGCAGCTCGGACTCCGGTCGAGGATCCAGAGCGGCGCGAAGCAGGGCCGGACGGGTCCAGCCGCGGCCAGGGAAGCCGCGACCAGCGCGCTCAGGCCGAGCCAGAGCGAGAGCGGCCAGCCCCGGCGCCGCGGCGCCCGAGCGGTCAGCTCGCGGAAGGGCTCCAGGCCGCCGACCACCCAGGGGCGGGGGCGGCGACGGCGGGACCGAAGGATCCAGGGAACGGCCAGGAACAGCAGCAGCAGACCGGCCGGCCGGGCCAACTCGAGGTCAGACAAGGCCGGCCTCCTCGGCCCGCAGGAGCAGACCGACCGGATCCTCCTCGGTCGGGCAACGGACGGGCACGGCCTCGGCTCCGGCCGCCCGGATCCTGGCCCACCGCTCCGCCAACCAGGCCTCCCAGCGCCGGGCCCAGCGTTCCGGCCGGAGATCGACCTCGAACCCCTCCTCCGCCTCCGCCGCGCGCAGGAGCAGGCCGCCGGCCGGAGGCCGGTCCTCCTCGGCCAGGATCAGCTCCGCGACCCGCTTCCGCGGGCCGAGCGCGCCGGGCAGCCCGCTCCAAGGATCGGTCAGCCAGACGGTGGGACCGGGCCGCACCGCCGCCTCGCCGCCGGCGGCGACCCGGTCGTTCCCGGCCGGGGCCGGCAAGGAGGCCAGCAGGCTCTGGAACTCGGCCCGCCGCTCGAAGCCCGCCAACAGCCGGCCGGGAGTTCCGCCGACCACCAACTCGAGGACGCCGCCGGACTCCAGATGGAGCCAGCCCAGGGCCAGGGCCAGGCGGCGCTGGTCGCGATCCCGCCGGGCGGAGCCCGGCGCCAGGCTGGCGCTTCGATCCAGGACCAGCCGCAGCCGGCCGCCCCGTTCCTCCTCGCGCAGGCGGACCAGGGGCCGGTCGAAGCGGGCGGTGGCCCGCCAGTCGAGCAGCCGGAGATCGTCGCCCGGACTCCACGGGCGGTGCTCGAAGCCGCGCCGGCCGCGGCCGGCCCGCGGGGCGGCCGCCCGACCGGGCCCGAGCCGGCGCCGCCGGACGAGCCCGGCCAGAGCGTGGAAGAAGGCGGGCGGGAAGAGGGGGACGGACACTCAGAACAGGGGCCGACCGCGGGGCGGGCCGACCGGCCGGCCGGCGGCGAAGACCTCGTGCCCGCGCAGCCAGACCCGCTCCGCGAAGGCGCGCAGCCGCCAGCCGTGGTAGGGGCTCCAGCCGGACCGGGACAACAGCCGGCGCTCGTCGACGGTCCGCGCCCGTTCGGGATCGGCCGCCACCAGGTCGGCGTCAGCCCCGGGCTCGAGCCGGCCCTTCCGCTCCAGCCCGAACTCCTCGGCCGGCAGCCGGGTGACGGCGGCCAGGAGCGGTTCGAGCGGGGTTCCGAAGCGGTCGTGCACGGCCACCACCAGCGGCAGCAGGAGGTCGATCGACGGGAAGCCCGACGGCGCCTGCCGATAAGGCCTCTCCTTCTCGGCCAACGGATGCGGGGCGTGGTCGGTTCCGATCCCTTGCAGCCGACCGGCGGCGACCAGTTCGCGCAGGGCCGCGCCGTCCGCGGCGCTCTTGATCGAGGGATTGACCTTGAAGCGATGCTGTTCGGCCGCGGCGGCGGCCTCGGCGTCGACCAGCAGGTAGTGCGGCGCGGTGGTGCCGGTGACCGCTTGGCCGGCGGCGTTCGCGGCCGCCACCCGGGCCGCCCCCTCGCCGGTCGAGAGGTGGAACACGTGCAGCTCGGCGCCGGTCTCGTCCGCGACCCGGATCGCGTCCTCGACGCTGCGGATCTCGGCCTCGGCCGGCCGCATCCGGTCGTGCCGGGGCTCGGCGATCCCGGCCAGCTCGGCCGCCGCCCGGTCCAGGATCCCGTTGTCCTCGCAGTGGGCGACCACCTTCACGCCGACCTCGGCGGCGGCGGCGAACAGCCGCCGCAGGTCCTCCTCCGAGCGGACGCCGCCGGCGCCGGTGCTGCAGCCGAGGAAGCACTTCACCGCCGGACAGCGCGGCGCCAGCTCGGCCAGGCGCGGCGCGGAGGCCGGGGTGAGGCTGCCGTAGGGCCCGTAGTCCACCCGCGACACGCCGCGCAGGGCCTCGATCTTGGCCGCCAGCAAGCGGCCGCTCTCCATCAGCGGCGGATTGTTCTGAATCTCCAGAACGGTCGTGACGCCGCCGTGCAGGGCGCCGGCGGAGCCGAAGGCGTAGCCCTCCTTCCGAACCAGCCCCGGCTCGCGGAAGTGGACGTGGCAGTCGACCAGACCGGGCAGCAGCCAGCGCCGGCCGAGGTCGATCGATTCCTCGCCGGCGGCGGCGCGAAGCCCGCGGCCGATTTCGACGACGCGGCCGCCCGCAACCCGCAGATCACAGTCGGACCGGAAGCGCCGACCGTCGAACAGGTCGGCGTGACGGAAGAGCAGCGGAGGAGGATTCATCGCCAGCGCACGGCCACCGCCGTGCGGTCGTCCTTCTCGCCGGCGGCATGGAAGGCGGCCGCCTCGGTCAGCAGGCGCTCGACCAGAGCCGGGGCCGGCCCGCCGGCGCGGAGGACGCCCTCGATGCCGGCCCGGCCGAAACAGGAACCGCCGCCGGCGCGGGCCTCGGCCACCCCGTCGCTGCACAGGAGCAGGGTGTCGCCCGGACGCAGCCCGGCCAGGGTCCGGCTGCGGTGGGCGGCCGGCGCGTCGACCCCGAGCGGCGGACCGGTCCGGCCGAGCCAGACCGCCTCCCCCCCGCGCAGGACCAGCGCCTCGGCGTGGCCGGCGTTCGCCCAGGCCAGACGCCCGGCCGGATCGACCAGGGCGAGGATCAGGGTCAGGAAGCGCTCCGGCTCGAGGGTCTCGCAGAGGTTGCGGTGGACCCGGTCGAGGAGCCGCCCCGGATCGGGCTCGAGCGGCAGCAAGGCCCGGATCTCGCCCCGGACCTCGGCCGCGACCAGCGCCGGCCCGACGCCGTGGCCGGCGACGTCGGCCACGAACAGCGCCAGCCGGCCGTCGGCGAGCGGCACGAAGTCGTAGAAGTCCCCGCCCAGCTCGGTGCTCGGCACCATCCGGCCGGCGACCTCGAGCCCCGCCAGCTCCGGCGCCCGCTCCGGCAGCAGGTCGCGCTGGATCTCGGCCGCCAGTTCGAGTTCCCTCTCCATCCGGGCCCGCTCGGCCTCGGCGGCGAGGAGGCGGGCGTTGCGGACCGCCAGTGCCGCCTGGCGGGCGAGTGCTTGGAAGAGGTCGCGGTCCTCGCCGGTGAAGACCTTGTGCTGGACCCGGGAGTCGAGGTAGATCGCGCCCAGGGTCTCGCCGCCGGCGGCGAGCGGCGCGCACATCACCGAGCGCAGGCGCAGTTCGTAGACGCTGCGCCCGGCGGCCAAGGCCTGCGAGTCGCTGTCGAGTTCGTGGATGATCGGCTCTCCCCGCTCGAGCGCGGCCCGGACGACCGAACTCGAGAACGGCACCTCTTCGGCCGCCAGGGGTCCGGCCGGGCCGCGCGCCCGCCTCGCCCACAAGCCGTCGCCGGCGCCGCCGCCGAGCAGCAGGAGCGCCCGTTCGGCCCCGCTCAGGTCGAGGCTGCGGGCCAGGATCCGGTCCAGGACCTCGTCCAGGTCGAGGGTCGAGGCCAAGTCGGCCAGGGCGTCGAGGAGGACGCGACGCCGCTCGGCGGACCGATCGGGGTCGCCGGAATCCGGGCGGGAGGTCGGGCGGAACACGGGGGCCGAACGGCTAGACTGCCCCAGCTTAGCCGGCCCCGTCGCCGCGCCGTTCCCGCCCGCCATGCAGATCGACCTCCAGCTCGCCGAACGCTACGCCGTCCTCCGCTTGGCCGGCGACTTCGAGACCTACGCCGTGCCGGCCTTCCTGGCCGAGGTGGAGAAGGCCCGGGAGGCCGGAAGGCGCCTGCTGGTCTTGAACCTGCGCAAGGTCAAGTTCATCAACTCGACCGCGATCGGCGCGATCCTCCGCGCCCGCAAGGAGCTGAAGGCCGCCGGCGGCGGCCTGGCCGTGGCCCGCTCCTCGGCCTTCGTCCGCGAGGTCTTCGAGCGTCTCGGCCTGCTCGAGGTCGTCCCTTTCCACCCCGACGAAGACGAGGCCATCGAGGCTCTGCTCGCCCTCGATCCGACCTCCCAGACCGATCCGGCCAGTCCGGAAGAGGAGGCCGCCCTGTTGTTCCGGTTCTACGACCAGGACCGAGCCGACCGCTTCGGCCGGCGCGGGGTCGGCGCCGGCGAGATCTCGACCGTCGAGATCCAGGGGCTGGCCTTCCGCTGGCGCCCGCACCTGGACCCCGCCGAGGCCGAGGCGCTGTTCACGCCCGGGACCGAACTCGAGGTCAAGTTCCGGCTGCCGCTCTACAGCCGTTCCACCTACTACGTCACCGACGCCCGGGTCGTCGGCTGCGAGCGCGACGGCGACCAGCTCCGGGTTCGGGTCGAGTTCGGCGAACTCGAGGACGAGGCGGCCCGCGCGGTCCAGCAGTACGTCGCCGACATGGCCCTGGTCCGGGAGGAGATCGACCGGGCTCGACAGGCCTGAGCCCGGCCGCGGGCGCCTCGGCGGTGGCATGCCACCACGGCCCGGTCTCGTTGCGCGCTGCGGCCGACGCCTTTCGGCCTACGGTGGAGGCGTGATGCGACGCCTGCTCCTGTCCGCCCTCGCCCTGACGGCGCCCCTGACCGCCCAGGAGAGCACCTGGGAATACCGGGGAGCCGCCGGGGAGGCCTACGGCGCCGCCCTGGCGGCGGTCGGGGACTGGAATCGCGACGGAATCCCGGACTGGGCCGCCGGGGCGCCCTACGGCGCCGCCGACGACGGGACGAACGGGGGGTACGTCCTGGTCCATTCCGGGAGGAACGGCGACGTGATCCGGCGGATCGGCGGGGGCGGCGGGGAGTTCGGGGCCGCCCTCGCCGGTGCCGGGGACGTGGACCGCGACGGCCTCCCGGATCTGCTGGTCGGGGCGCCCCGGGCCGACGGCGACGCCCCCGCCTCCGGCCGGGCCGAGGTCCGGTCGGGCGCCGACGGTTCGCTTCTGCTCGAGTTCCGCGGCGGCGCGCCCTGGACCCGCTTCGGCGCCGCCGTGGCCGGGATCGGCGACGCCGACGGGGACGGCGTTCCCGACCTCCTGGTCGGCGCGCCCGGCGACTCCCGCGCCGGCCGCGAAGCCGGAGCGGTCACCCTGTTCTCCGGCGCCGACGGCCGCGTCCTGGTCGACTTGCTCGGCCCCGGCCCGCTGGCCCGCTTCGGGGCCGCGGTCTGCGGCCTCGGCGACGTCGACGCCGACGGCCGCGACGACTTCGCGGTCGGGGCGCCGGGCGCCGGCGAGGACGAGGCCGGCGCGGTCCTGCTCTACTCCGGCGCCTCCGGCTCCCTGATCCGGATGGAGCGCGGCGCCCGGCCCGGCGGCGCCTTCGGCGCCGCCCTCGCCTT
>RFGR01000163.1 GCA_003696625.1 Planctomycetota bacterium | reverse complement strand
GTGTAGGGCTTGGTGATCAGGCCGCGGAAGCCGTGCTCGCGGTGGCGGGCCATGACCGGGGTGTCGGCGTAGCCGCTGGCGACGACGCCGACCGTGGCCGGATCGTCGGCCAGCATCCGCCGCATGACCTCCTCGCCGCCGGGGCCGCCGGGCATGGTCAGGTCCAGCACCACGGCGGCGAAGGGCTCGCCCCGGTCCCGCGCCCGACGCCAGAGTTCGAGCGCTTCCTCGCCGGCGGCGGCGGTCCGGACCTCGAAGCCGAGGGCGCCCAGGCCCCGGGCCAGGGAGCGCCGGATCGGCTCCTCGTCGTCCACCAGGAGCAGGCGGATGCCGGCCGGCACGCGCAGATCCTCGGTGCCCGCGGCCGCCGGCGCCGGGCCGTCCGCGGCCGGCAGCAGGACCTCGAAGGTGGTGCCCTCGCCGGGGGCCGAGCGGACCTGGATCCGCCCGCCGTGGCGCTCGACGATCGAGAAGGAGGTGGCCAGGCCGAGGCCGTGGCCGCTGCTCTTGGTCGTGAAGTAGGGGTCGAAGATCCGGTCCAGGTGGTCGGCCGGGATCGCCTCGCCGCTGTCGTGCACGATCAGCCGCAGGTAGCGGCCCGGGCGCAGACCGGCGGCGGCGCGGGGACCGGGCGGCTCCAGTCCGACCCGCACCTCGCCGCCGACCGGCATGGCCTGGGCGGCGTTGAGGACCAGGTTGTGCACCACCTGGCCGAGCTGGCCGGCGTCGCCGTCGACCACGGCCTCCTCCGGCAGCGCCAGGGCCAGCGAGGAGGCCGAGCCGCGCAGGGCGAACTGCGCCTCCTCGCGCACCATGGCGGCCAGGTCGAAGGGCGCGCGGACCGGCTCGCCGCCCTTGGCCAGGCCCATGAGCTGGTTGCTCAGGCGCTTGCCCCGGCGGCAGGCCTCGCGGATCTCCTCGGCTGGATCGAGCCCCTCCTGGGCCGGGATCTCCGACCAACTCATGATCGCGCTGAGGATGTTGTTGAAGTCGTGCGCGACGCCGCCGGCGAGCAGGCCGAGGGACTCCAGCTTGCCGGCTTTGAGGGCCTCTCGCTCCAGCCGTCGCCGCTCGCCGACGTCGCGGAAGGCCAGGATCACGCCGCCGGTCCGCTCTCCGGCGAAGCGGATCGGCTGCCCGGCCAGTTCCACCTCGATCTCGCGCCCCGACCTGTCCGGCCGCCGCAGGCGGAGTTCGCGCGGGCGGGCGAAGGCGTCGTCGTCGGCCCGGATCCGAGCGACGAGGTCGATCTGCCCCTCGGCCTCGTCCAGCCACTCGGCGGCCGCCGCCAGCGGCTGGCCGCGCAGGTCCTCGCGCTTCCGTCCGAGCAGGGCGCAGGCGGTGTCGCTGGCCTCGGTCACCCGGCCGGCGGCGTCGGTCGCGATCACCCCCTCGCCGATCGAGCGCAGGGTGGCGGCCAGGCGGCCGCGTTCCAGCTCCAGACGGCGGCCGGTCTCGTGCAGGACCTCGAGTTCCTCCGTGCGGCGGCGGTATGCGGAGTAGAAGCCGAGCGCGACCAGGGCCAGGCCGAAGATGTTTAGCGCGTCCTCGATCGGGTCGTTGAAGAAGTCCTTGTCGAGGGTGAACTCGTCCAGGAAGTCGATCAACAGGCCGGCGGCGAAGATCGGCCAGCCGACCAGGAGCGGCAGCAGGCCGAGGCGGAGGATGACAGCGTAGGAGGCCAGGGCCACCAGCAGGTAGCTGCCTTCCCAGAACAGGTCCGAGCGGTTGAAGGAATCCTTGAGCGGGAAGGACAGGAACCAGACCGCCGCGCCGGCGGCGTAGATCGCCAGGACCAGGCCGAGGATGCCGAGGGTGCGGGCGCGCTTCATGCCGGTTCCTCCTCGCCGGCCAGGCGGCCGGCCTCGAGGCGCAGCACGCGGTCGAAGCCGGTGGCGGCGGCGGGATCAGCCAGCCCGGCCAGGACCGTGCCGGGGTGGCCGAGGATGCGCCGGGCCAGGCGTTCGCCCGCCCCGACCGGCAGGTCGAGGAAGGGTTCGTCCAGCAGCAGCAGGCTGGCCGGGCGCAGCAGGGCCGCCGCCAGGGCGACCCGCCGGGCTTCGCGCCGGGACAGCTCGCCGGGGCCGAGCTTGGTTTCCAGGCCGGCCGGCAGGCGGTCGAGCAGCCGTTCCAGGCCGCAGTCGGCCAGGATCTCGCGCGCCTCGCGGCCCGGCTCGCCCGGGCCGAGGCCGAGCGATTCGCGCAAGGTCTTGCGCAGCCAGAAGGGCTCGCTGCCGAGGTGGCCGACCTGGGCGGCGATGGCGCCAACGGGCAGCTTGTGCAGCTTGGCCTCGTCCCAGCGGATCTTCCCCTCGCTCAGTTCCAGGCTGCCGGCCAGCAACTCGAGCAGGGTGGTCTTGCCGCTGCCGGCCGGGCCGGTGACGGCGACCTTCTCGCCGGCCCGGATCTCGAGGTCGAGCGGGCCGAGGCGGCTACGGTTGCCGTCGCGGTTGTTCGCCACCACCCGCACCCCCTGCAGCTTCAGCCGCCGCGTGAGCGGGGCCAACTCGACCTCCTTCCGCTCGGCCTTGCGCCCGGCCCGGATCAGCCGCTCGAGCCGCTCGCCGCAGGCCATCATCTTGCCGATGCGGGTGCCCTGGCGGCTGAGCTTGACCGCGTGCCGGATCAGCATCAGGGCGTAGGCGAAGAACAGGAACAGGGTGTCGGCGCTGACCCGGCCGCTGGTGTGGCCCTGGATGCCCACCGCCAGCGCCCCAAGGGTGCAGAGGCCGAGGATGAAGTAGGAGGCGACCGTGGTCTGGCCCTGGATCCGGACCACCGTTGCCTCGTGCCGGCCGCTGCTGTAGTTCACCCGGGCGAAGCCGCCCTCGAGCGGGTCCTCCTCCAGCGCCTCCTGGATCCGCGTCGCCAGCTTGCCCTCCTTCTTGCGTAGTTCGAGGTAGCGCCGGTAGAGCCGCCGGGCCCCGTACCAGGTCACGCCCAGGACCAGGATGCTGGCAGCGGCGATGACCGAGCCGAGGATCCAGTCGTTCAGGAGGAGGATCAGGGTGACGCCGAGGAAGTAGGCGCCGTTGGTCGCCACGTGGGTGAGGAAGCCCTTGAGACCGGCCTTGAGCCGGGCGGTGTCCCCGACCAGGCGGGCGACCAGTTCGCCCGAGCTGAGGCTCATGGCGCGCGGATCCACCCGCGCCGCGGCGCGGAAGGCCTCGGCCCGGATGTCCCGCACCCAGCCGATCGAGAAGCGGGCGACCTGCAGGCGCTGGTAGTAGTCGGCCAGGCCCATGGCCAGCACCACGCCGAAGAAGGCCAGGCCGTAGAGGACCGCGCCCTCCGGCGCCTCGGCGGCGTGCTCGCCCTTCAGCCAGGGCTTGAGCAGACCCTTCAGCGGCAGCGGGAAGGCCAGCCGGGAGCCGACCACGGCCAGGGCCGCGCCGGTGGCGAGCCAGAACGGGCGCCGATGCGGCCGAGCGAAGGGCAGGAAGGTGCGCCAGACCCGCAGCCAGCGGGTCTTCTTCGGCTTGAGGGGCTTGGTCGCCACCTCCACCGGCTCGGTCCGGGGGGGGGAGGTCAAGGGTGGTGCGGGTGGTGCGGGCGGCCCGGGCGGTCAGGCGGAGAACATAGCACGCCAGGATTCGGCCGGCCGGTCGAGGACGGCGTGGGCCATGGCCAGGGAGCGTTCGACCTGCTCCGGCCAACCCGGCGCCAGCGGCCGCAGGGCGCTGATCTTGGCCCGCAGCAGCAGCGCCGCGGCGATGTGCCAGGCGAGCCGCGGCTCCGGCGGCGATTCGCCGGCGCGTTCGGCGTGACCGGCGAGGAAGGCGGCCAGCCGCTCCCGCTCGGCCGGGCCGCGGCCGGAAACGGCAAAGAGGAAGTGGGCGGCGGTGCGGCCGACGTCGAAGGCCGGATCGCCCAGGCAGAGGTCGTCCCAGTCGACGATGCCGATGCCCGCCGCGCCGGCCAGGATCTGGTCGCCGAAGAGGTTGGCGTGGATCGGGGCCGGCTGGAAGCCCTCGGCCAGGGCGAAGGTGGCGCCGAGGCGGGCAACCAGCCGGCGGACGGCCTCGGCTTGCCCGGGTAGGGCCTGGATTAGGTCGTTGGCCGCCACGGCCACCGCCTCGAGCTCGCGCCCCGGACTCCAGCGGGCGCGGGTCCAGGCCATGCTCCGGTGCAGGCCGGCCACCGCGGCGCCGGCGGCGGCGAGGAGTTCCGGCGGTCCGGCGGCGAAGCTCTCGGTGAGGCGGGTTCCGGGCAGTTCGGCCAGGGCCAGGGCCCGCTTCTTCTTGCCGCGGGCCAGGATCGCCGGCGCGGTGAAGCCGAGCGGGGCGACCTCGCCGGCGCGCAGGATGGCCACGGCGTTGCGCGCCGCGGTCCGGTACTCGGCCTGGGTGAAGAGCTTGAAGTAGGCGCCGCCGACTCCGTCGCCGCCCGGCAGGCGCAGCAGCGCGCGCTTGCGCGGGACGTAGCGGACCAGCTCGATCGCGTCGGGGTGGTAGCGGGCGGCCAGCTCCGGCTGGCCCTTCTTCTCCAGCCAGGTGCGGGTGCGACCGGCGTCGAGGAACTTGGCCAGGTTGCGGAGCAGCGGGCCGTTCGGCAGCGAGAAGCCGGCGGCGTGCCACGCCGGCACGACGAAGGCCGGCGGGCCGTGGCAGGGGGCGGGCTGTGAGCGCGCCAGGTAGCTGCGCCGCCGCCGCCGGGCCGCCTCCACCAGCGGGTAGACCTGCAGGGCGAAGAACTGCTGCCGCGGCGGTCCGCCCGGCTCAGCCGGCGCCAGCACGCCCCGCACGACCAGCCGGGCGCGGGTGAAGGGCTTGAAGTGGACCCGGCGCAGCTCGGCCGCGACCAGCGGGCAGGCGGCGCCGGTCTCCTCCTCCCAGGCCCGGCGCAGGCCGCCCAGCAGCTCGCCCTCGGCGCGGAGGCGTTCGACCGCCTCCCGCACCGGATCGGTCGGGAGGGCGGGGCTCACCAGTGGACGTGAAAGCGGAACTCGAGGATGCGGGCGTTGCCGAAGGTCACCAGGTCGGCGATGACGTAGTTCAACTGGAGGCGGACGTTCTCGTCCAGGTACCAGTTCACGCCGAGGGTGAGATCGCGCAGCTCGCCGCCGGCGATCGGGCCGTCGTTCAGGTCGAGCCGGGAGAAGCGGGCGGCCACCTCCCAGGCGCCGGCGCCCCGCCCGCCGGCGAAGGCCGAGGCCGGGGCCACCTCGTCGAAGGCGCCGACCTCGCGGTCGTAGGCCCGGTGCTCGCCGGTGAGGAAGCAGGAGCCCTGCAGGGCCAGGGCGGTGAAGTCGGGGTTGGCCCGGTCGGGCGTCTGGATCCGGGCCGCGCCCCACTCGGCCTGGAACGACCAGCGCTCCTCGACCACCGCCGCCTCGAGCATGGCCAGGGCCAGGGAGTCGGCGGCGAACCAGTCGGTGTTCACCATCTTCGGCGCCAGGTCGGCCTCGGGCTGCTCGCGGTAGCGGACCTGGCCGTTGTCGGCGTTGCGCAGGCTGAAGGAGGCGCCGAGGTGGCCCAGGCGGCGGCCGTGGTCCTCGTACCAGGGCAGGCCGGTGGCCCGGGCCGTGGCGGCGAACTCGAGGCCGCCGGTGGTGTCGGTGCCGATGCCGCTGGCGTCGGTCGCCCGGAACAGGCCCACGGCCCAGGTGCCGCGGCTGCCGAACATCCGGTCGCGGACCATCGCGCCCATGTTCCGGCCCGGCGCCAGGGCGGTCGGCAGGCCGCGCTCGAGGAAGGTGACGGCGGCGCTGCCGGTGAGGTTCTCCAGGCCGAACGGCTCCTTGAAGTGGCCGAAGCGCATGGTGTCCAGCCCGGCCACCTTGCGGGGCTCCAGGTAGACGTCGCGGAAGCCGCTGACCCCGTCGGAGAAGTCGAAGGTGGCCTTGAACTTCAGCCACTCGTGCAGCCGGCCGCTCAGGCCGACCCGGGCGCGACGGAACTCGGTGCCGCTCTGGAAGGGGCCGACCAGGTTGGCCACGTCGGGATCGGCCGAGAGGAAGGTCCAGTCGTTGTCGAGCTTGCCCTTGAAGCGGAGCTGGAAACTGCCGTCGGGGCTGCTGAAGCCGAAGCCGTCGAACTCCCGGGCCGGCGGCGCCGGCTGCTGGGCGGCAGGGGTCGGCGGCGGCACCGGATCCTGCGGTGGCAGGCAGAGCGGCGCGAGGAGGAGGAGGGGCGGGGGGAGCAAGGCCGGGTCCGGCTGGGCCGGCGGGATTCTAGCGCCGGACCCGGCGCGGCCTTGAAGCCCCGGCCGCCGTGGCCGATAACAGGGCCTCGTGCTGGCCCTCGCCGCCCTCTGCGTCTTCCTCCTCAACCTGCCCTTCGGGGTGTGGCGGGCGCGCACGCG